>QHWJ01000058.1 GCA_003222535.1 Acidobacteriota bacterium
GGCGATCCATGTCGGTACGTGCACGCCGTTGGTGACGGCCGAGACGGGGCGCGCGGCTTCCGGCAGATCCGGCCACATCGGCCCGAACATGGCGCGCGTCACTTCCCCATGCAGCTGACTGACGGCATTGGTCGAGCCGGAGGACCGGATCGCGAGCGCGGTCATGTTGAACTGCGGACCGCCGCCATTGTCGTACGCGCCGAGCGCCAGGAAGCGATCGCGGTTGGCCCCGAGCGTTCCCCAGCAGCCCGCGAGATGCTTCTCGACCAGGTGAAAGGGGAAGGCATCGTGTCCGGCCGGCACCGGCGTATGCGTGGTGAAGATGGTCGTCTGCCGGATCTCCTCGAGCGCCTCGTCGAACGTCGAGCCGTGCTCGATCAAATCGCGGATGCGCTGCAACACGACGAAGCCGGCGTGACCCTCGTTCAGGTGGAAGGCGCCCGGTTCCGCTCCGAGCGCCTTCAGCGCGCGGACGCCGCCGATGCCGAGGATGATCTCCTGCTGGATGCGCGTCTCGCGATCGCCACCGTAGAGGCGCGCCGACAGCTCGCGGTCCCACGGCGCGTTCTCTTCGAGGCTCGTGTCGAGCAGGTACAGCCTGACCCGGCCCAGGCGCACGCCCCAGACCGCGACGAGCACCGAGCGGTCGCCGAGCGGCACGGCGGTGATGCAGGGCTTGCCATCCGGCGTCAGCGCCGGCTCGATCGGTGCGTCGGCCCAGTTCAGGCGCTCGTAGCTTTCTTCCTGCCAGCCGTCGGCCGACACGTGCTGGTGGAAATACCCCTGCGGATACATGAACCCCACGCCGATCAGCGGGACGCCGAGGTCGCTCGCCTCCTTGCAATGATCACCGGCGAGCACGCCGAGGCCGCCGGCGTAAATCGGCAGCGACTGGTGCAGGGCGAACTCCGCCGAGAAGTACGCAATCGAATGGCCGTTGCCATGGGGCAGCGTGCTCCACCATGTGTTGCGCGCCGCGCGCGCATCCTCGAGCGCGGCGATGGCGCGATCGTAGATCTCGAGGAACGCAGGGTCCGCCGCCGCCGCTTCGAGCTTCGCGCGCGGCATGATCCACAGCATCCGGACCGGGTTGTGGGCGGTCGCACGCCATGAGCCGTAGTCGAGACGCCGGAACACCGCGCGCGAGTCAGCGTGCCAGGTCCACCAGAGGTCGACGGCGAGATCGTCGAGACGGGCGATACGCGCAGGAAAGGGCGGAAGGCTTGAGTATCGAGTCATTTGTCACACGCGCCGACGAGGGCGGCGAACGTCGCGAGATCGATGTTGCCGCCGGAAACGAGGACGACGACGTTGCCCATGCCGGCCCTGCCGCTGAGCCCGGCCGCGATCGCGCAACCGGCCGCGCCTTCGGCGATGACCCGCGCCCGCTCGGCGACGAGTCGCATGCCGCGCGCCACCTCGTCGAGGGTCACGACGATCGAGCCCGAGAGCAGCGCGAGCAGCGGCCACATCGCCGGCAGCACCGACTTGCCGCCCGCGCCGTCCACGAACGACGCCCTCCAGTTTTCGAAATAGACAGGACGGCCGGCCTCGAGCGACGCCGCGAGCGGCGCGGCCGTCTCGGGCTCGGCGGCGTAGATGCGCGTGCCGGGCTTCAGCTCCCGCACGGCCGCGGCCAGCCCCGCGAGCAGCCCGCCGCCGCCAAGCGGCGCGACGATCGCGTCGACGTCGGGCAGGTCCTCGAGGATTTCGAGCCCTGCCGTCGCATTGCCGGCGATGAACTGGTCGTCGTCGAAGGGATGCACGAAGTGGCCGGTCATGCGATCGGACCCGTGCGCCTCGACCGTGCGCCAGCATTCGTCGTACGTGGCGCGCACGATCGACGCGCCGAGCCGCTCGATCGCGCGGATTTTCGTCTCGGGCGCCGTGTCCATCACCATGACGGAACACCGGGCGCCCGCCTTGCGCGCCGCGAACGCCACGCCCTGCGCGGCGTTGCCCGCGCTGACGGTCCAGACGCCGCCCCGCAGCTGTTCGGCCGTGAGCTGACGGACGACGTTATAGGCGCCGCGGATCTTGAACGAGCCGATCGGCTGCAGCATTTCGAGCTTCAGGTACAGCGGCGGCAGTGTCGCGCCTGCACTGTGACCCGTGGCGGCGTCCGGTGGAAGATCCACGCGAATCAGCGGCGTGCGAATCGCGGCCGCGTAGACGGCGGTGGCCGCTTCGCGGATGGCCGAGAGCGGGATGTGGCGGGCGGGGACCGTGATGGCCAAGGCGTTCGGATCGTAGTCGCCGGAGCGGACGAGCGTCAATGGCACGGGGCGATCCCGTCTCATCCATAAATGGAGCGCCGTGAAGCCCGTCGTCGCGCTGGCGATCGGACGCCTGTTCAGGAAACGGCGGCCCCGAGCGGTGTGTGGAGCGCGCGTTTCGAAGGCCTCAGCCCGAAGGTTTAATTGAATCAGGCCTTGTGAAATCGAGTACTTAGCCGAGCGTGCGGTCAATGAACGCGGTCAGCTCCTCGATTGATCCGTACCCGAAGGTCGCACAGTTCGGGTCGCGGTTGCCGGTAATGAGGCGCGAAATCGCGTGCCGGCGGCCGCGATCGTAAAGCAGCACCACGCGCTGGCGGCTCGCGTGCGCTCGACCGAGCACGTAGCCGACTTCGAACCCCACGCCGTAACTCGATCCCGACGCTTCCGCGACGAGCACGTCGCATCGCGTCAGCCAGTCCAGGTCGCGGCAGAACACGTCGCCTTCCGTCAGCCGCGCTTCGGCGGCTTCCACGTCGTCGGCGAGCAGATGCTTTGTCTGCACCTCGTGGCCGTGATGCTCGAGCCGCTCGCAGATCGCGCGTCCCGCGAGCACACCGCTTCGATCTCCGCGAACCGTACACGCCAGATAGATGCGCATTTACCGTTTGCCGAGCAGCTCGCGCACGCGTTCGACGGGGATCGCTTCCGCCGTGCCGATCGCCGAGCGGACCGTCGTCGCCTGGAACAGCGAGTTGTACACCGCTTCTTCCGTTGCTTCCAGCGCGGCTTCGAACAGCGGCGACGTCGCGTCGGTGGGCAGCACCACACGGGCGCGTGCGGCCGTTTCGTTGAACCGGCTGCGCATCTCGGGCGACGTCGAGAACGCGATCGCGAAATCGCCGCTGCCGTTGCTGTAAGACGATCCGGTGCGACCGAGACCGAAGACGGCGCGTGCCGCAAGGCGGCGCAGGTCGCGCGCGTCGAGCGGCGCATCGGTGGCGACGACGAGCATGCAGGAGCCGTCGGCTGGCGCTCGTCCCTCGCCAGGCCTGTCCTGAGCGAGACGTTCATCCTTCGACCGGCTCGGGATGCGCGGCGAGTCGAAGGGCCTGTCCTGAGCGCGACGCTCGTCCTTCGACAGGCTCAGGATGCGCGGCGAGTCGAAGGGCCTGTCCTGAGCGCGACGCTCGTCCTTCGACAGGCTCAGGATGCGCGGCGAGTCGAAGGGCCTGTCCTGAGCGCGACGCTCGTCCTTCGACAGGCTCAGGATGCGCGGCGAGTCGAAGGGCTCAGGGCGGGCGGCGCCGGACCGCCGGCCCGGCGGCTGCAGCGACTTGTAGATCGGGACGCCGCCGATCGTCAGGTTCCCGCCGAAGTTGGTCTGCGCGAGCACGCCGACCGTGTAGCCACCGAGGTCGCTCGCAAGCCTTCGCGACGAGGTGCCGATGCCGCCCTTCCAACCGTAGCAGACCGTGCCGGTGCCGGCGCCGACGGTCCCTTCGGCCACCGCTCCGGTCCTGGCGCTCCTGATGGCCTCGAGCACGTGCTCGCGCGTGACGTGGAGCCCGCGAATGTCGTTCAGCCCACCGTCGTTCGTTTCGCCGACCAGCGGGTTGACCGATCGCACCTGCTCGTTGCCGCCCTGCGCGATCGTGTAGCGCACGACGGCGTCCATCGCGACGCCGACGCTCAGCGTGTTCGTCAGGACGACCGGGGTCTCGATCGTGCCGAGCTCGTTCACCTGCGTCGAGCCGGCCAGCTTTCCGAACGCGTTGCCCACGAACACCGCGCCGGCCACTTTGTCCTGGAAGACGTTGCCGCCGTGCGGCACGATAGCCGTGACGCCGGTCCGCACGCGATCACCCTCGATGACCGTTGTGTGCCCGACGCGCACGCCCTCGACGTCCGTGATCGCGTTGAGCGTGCCGGGCGGGTAGATGCCCGGCGTGATGCCGAGGTCGCGCGCCCGCGGCCTTGTCTGACTGACGACGATAACTGCGGAGGCGGCCGAGATCAGGAGCACAAAGAGGACGCGCTCAAAGATTCTCTGCGTTCTCTGCGAGCCGGGTTCGCCCCGTTGCGCTGTCATGCGCCCAGCGCCGCCACCTGCGCTGAAAGCCGATCGAGGCGTTTCATGATCTCGTCGTGCCGAGTCGCATCGGGCGTCGGCTTTTTGGCCAAGAAACAGATGCTTCCACCCGGCTCGAGCACTGCACGATCGACCTCGTCGAGCGAAGCGAGCCCCTGCTTGTGCGCCGCCGCTTCGAGCTCCTGCAGTGTGATCAGCTCCTGGCGAAGACGATCGGGCTGGATCACGCCGTTCTCGATCAGCACGTCCGGCGCGCCCTCGACCAGCTGCTCGAGCTTGTCGTGCCCGTAAAGAAAGCGGACGACGGCGTAGTTGAGCGCCAGGAGCGTCGCCGCACCGATGAGGCCGCCGGTGACGCTGTTGTCATCGCCGATGATGGCGTTCTGGACCGTGTTTGAGAGCGTCAGCAGGACGACGAGGTCGAACGGGTTGAGCTGCGCGAGCTCGCGCTTGCCCGCGAGCCGCAGGCCAACGATCAGAAAAAAGTACACCACGATTGGCCGCAGGATCTTCTCGGCGATCGGCAGGCCCAGATGAAACATGTGCTCGACAATGGTCATGGGCATGAGGTGCATTATTGCGCTGGTCGCGACGGCCGATCATCCATCTGCGATCGCGACGCAGCCCCCGAACAGCCCGTAAGGTTGGTCTAAAGGGCTGAAGACAATTCGACGACGAAACGACCTGAAGATGAAGATTCGGTCAAAAGCCTAAATAGGCTATGGACTTCTCATAGTCCAGATGTTACCGTTGCGCCAACTCGACAGCATCGGTTAGATCAATCGATTATCCAGTCATTTTGATGATTTGATGATTGCAGTCGTCGTCTTCCCCACGACGATCGGCAGGAGCCTTGCGTTCACGGCGCTTTTCCTGGCCGTCGTCGCCACGGCGATCCTGACGCGCGCCCAGTCGGCGCCGCTGCTCACGACCGCCATGCCCGGCGCGCTGAGCGACGGCACGATGCTGCTCGCCAACGGCTGGCGCCTTGCTCCGGCGGGTCGCCATCTCACCGTCGGAACGCTCCCGCTCAACCTCGCGCTCTCGCCCGATGGCCGCTACGCCGTCGTCACGAACAACGGCCTCAACAAGCCGTCGTTGACCGTGATTGACGTCGCCAACTGGTCGGTGAAGACCACGACAGTCGTGGATCAAGCCTGGTACGGCCTGGCGTGGCATCCCGACGGCACGAAGCTCTATTCCTCGGGCGCGGCGCAGAACACGGTTCGCGAATTCGTCTTCGCCGACGGCGTGATCACGCCGTCCCGCACGTTTACGCTCCCGGTGGCGACCGGCGACACGTTTGCCGGCGGCATCGCCGTGAGCCGCGACGGCCGCAGGCTGTTCGTGACGCGTGTGTTCGCGATGACGCTCTCGGCGATCGACCTCACCACGGGCCTCGTCACGAAGACGGTGCAGCTGCCCAGCGAGCCGTATGCGTCCCTGGTCTCGCCGGACGGACAGCTGGTGTACGTCTCATTGTGGGGCGGGTCGGCGGTTCAGGTGTACACCGCCGACTCGCTGCTGCTGGTCAGCGAGATGATCGCCGGTGACCATCCCAACGCCATGGCGCTGTCCGCCGACGGCAGGCGGCTGTTCGTGGCGTGCGGCGGCAGCGCGGCAGTCTGGGTGTTCGACACGTTTTCGGGCGAGGCGATCGAGCAGATCTCGACGAATCTGTTTGCCGAGGCGCCGCCGACGTCGACGCCCAATTCGGTAGCGATCTCTCCGGACGGGCGATCGATGCTCGTCGCGAACGCGGATATCAACGCGGTGGCGGTCGTCGACATCAGCAACGGCGCAAAGAGCTTCTTCGAGGGCTTCATCCCGTCCGGGTGGTACCCCACCGGCGCGGTGTACTCCCGTGACGGCAAGCAGATCCTCATCCTCGACGGCAAAGGCTTGACGCCGGTTGCAGCCAACCCGCTGACCGGCGGCATCGAGAGGCGGCTTCTCGGCGCCGTGTCCATCGTGCCGACGCCGGATCGCACCACGTTGTTGGAATTCTCGCGCAAGGTCTACACGCTGTCGCCGGTGTACACGAATACGACCCTGATGAACCCGGTCGGCGTGCCCGTCGGATCGCCGATCCCGCGCGTGGTGGGCGGCAGCTCGCCGATCAAGCACGTGTTCTACGTCATCCGCGAGAATCGCACCTACGATCAGATCCTCGGCGATCTCGCGGAAGGCAACGGCGATCCCAAGCTGACGCTCTTCCCGAAGGACATCACGCCCAATGCGCACGCGCTTGCGCAGACCTTCGTCCTCTTCGACAACTTCTACGTCGACGCCGACGTCAGCTACAACGGTCACTCCTACTCGACCGCGGCGTACGCCACCGACTTCATCGAAAAGATGTGGCAGACGACCATGGCGGGCCGTGGTGGCCCGGACCTGGGCGAGGGCGGCGGCTTCATGCGCGGCCCGTTTGGAAACATCAGCGCGCCGAGTCGGGGCTACCTGTGGGACTACGCGCGGCGCGCGAACGTCAGCGTCCGCAGCTATGGGGAGTTCGTCCAGCAGGTCAAGCTGCCCAACGGCGAGGTGAACGCCGTCGAAAGCGTGCCCGGCTTGAAGGGCGCGGTGGCGCCGACCTTCGCCGGATGGGACCTCGACATCACCGACCAGAAGCGCGTCGACAACTGGCTCCTGGAATTCCGCCAGTACGAGGCCACGGGCACGCTGCCGCAGCTCTCGATCATCCGCCTGCCGAACGATCACACCGCGGGCACGCGCACCGGGTCGCCGACGCCCCGCGCGATGGTGGCCGACAACGACGTCGCGCTGGGCCGGATGGTCGAAGCCGTCTCCACCAGCGTGTACTGGAAGGACTCGGCGTTCTTCATCCTGGAAGACGATGCGCAGAGCGGACCGGATCATGTGGATTCCCATCGATCGGTGCTGCTCGTCGCAAGCCCGTTCGCCAGGCGCGGGTTCGTCGATCACACGTTCTACACGACGTCGGGTGTGCTGCGGACGATCGAGCTCATCCTGGGGCTCGGCCCGATGAGCCAGTACGATGCGGCGGCGACCCCGCTGTTCAACGCGTGGTCGGGCACCCCCAACCTCCTCGCCTACAGCCGGCTCCAGCCGCGCGTGGCGCTCGACGAAAAGAACCTGGCCTCGACGTTCGGCTCAGCCTTGTCGCTCGCGATGGATTTCTCGATCGAGGACCGCGCTCCCGAAACGCTGCTCAACGATATTGTCTGGCGCTCCATCCGGGGCGCGCACTCGCCGATGCCGCCGCCGCGACGCAGTATCTTCGTCCGCCCGTCGTCGGCCGCTCTCGACGACGACGACGACGAGCACGAACCGTAACACCGCTCGGGCGCGTGGCTTTCAGCCGAGCGTCAGCGAGCGGCGACGGTTCGCCTGAAAAGGCTCGCCCTCCCGAGATCCCCAAAACCGGTGAACATTGGAGAATCTGGTAATCTGGTAATCTGGTAATCTGGTAATTGATTACCCGATTACCCGATTACCCGATTACCTGATTACCTGATTACCCGATTCTCGACTGCCGCCGCGGCGCTCATCGTCCTCGCGTGCGCGCTGGCCGTCGCTTGCACGCGCCTCCCACCGCCGCCCTACGAGCGTGCGTTCGCCGCCGACGTTCATTCTCCACGGCTCCTCGAGACCTCCAGGGAAATCACCGTTCCGCTCGGCGTCACCAACCGCGGTCGGCGGGCGTGGGACCCGGCGCGCACCCACGTCTCGTACCACTGGCTCTGGCTCGTGCCACGAGAGCTCGCGCGGCGCTCGCGGACCGTGCCGTATCACGACGGCATCCGCACGGAGATCGGCGATCGGCCGATCGCGCCGGGCGAGCGGCGTGCACTGCAGGGACGGCTGCTCTCGCCGGCGCTCCCCGGAATCTACTGGCTGCAGTGGGACATGGTGGAGGAGGGCGTCATCTGGTTCGCGCAGGTGGCGCCGCGGCAGCCGCGCACGCTCGTGGTCGTTCTACCGCCGCCAGCGTGGCTGTTCGCGCCCTTGCCAATGCTGGTCGCGCTCGCGGGGTTGTTCGCATTGAGCCGGCGACGGATAGCTGAGAATCCTTCCAAAGCCGCATCGGCGGGAACTTGCTTCATTCGCGGCGACATCGGCTTTAGAAGATGTCTGGCAGCCGTCCCCGACGTCATCTGGTGCGCGACCGCGCTCTCGACAAAGCCGCTGATCCTCGCGCACGAGGCGCTGCTCGAGCCGACGGCCGTGTCGTACTGGCTCGTGATGGCCGTCGCGCTCCTGGTTCCGGTGCCGGCCCTGCTGATTCTGCCACGTCGCGTACGGCCGTGGGTGCTGTTGGCGGCCGGCATCTTCGGGTCGCTGGTAATCCTCGGCGACGTCGTGTACTACCGGTTCTTCGGCGACGTGCTGTCGATGCCCGCGCTGCTCGCGGCGCGGCAGACCGGCCGCGTCTGGGGCTCGATCGGCACCCTCATGACGCCCGGCCTCGCCTGGCTCGTGCTCGACTGGCCTTTCGCCTGCTGGCTCGCCGTCAGGCTGTCACGGCAGCCGGGGCCGAGGCCGTCGCTGCGCGACCGGATGCTGACCGCCGCCGCTGCGCTCGCAGCGATTGCGACGGCCGGCGCCGCGTTGTCGGCGCCCGCGGCCCTCGCGTCGGCGCCGCTCGACCAGATGTTCCGCGCACGCTCGGTCGTCGAGCAGTTGGGACCATTCGCCTATCACGCCTACGACGTGTGGAACTACGTGCGCTCGACGCGGCTGCGGCCGCCCGTGACGGACGCGCAGGTGAGCGACGCGCTCGCGTGGCTCCTCGAGCGCGCGCCCCTTCGTGAGGGGCCGTCCGCGGCAGGTTTCGGGGCCGCCCGCGGCAGGAACCTCATCGTCGTCCAGGTGGAGTCATTGCAGGATTTCGCCGTCGATTTCCGAATGAACGGTCAGGACGTCATGCCGTACCTGCGGCGCTGGGCCGGTGACAGCCTCCGCTTCACCAACGTCACCGACGAGACGGGCGAAGGACGGACCTCGGACGCCGAGTTCACGACGATGACGTCGCTGCTTCCGCTCGATCATGGCGCCGTGGCCTTCCGTTTCCCGGGCAATCATTACATCGCGCTGCCGCGTGTGCTCACCGGGCACGGTTATGCGACGCTATCGGCCGTGGCGTTCGAGCCGGGCTTCTGGAACCGTCAGGTGATGCATCCCGCGTACGGTTTCCAGCAGAGCCTCTTCGAACCGGACTTTCAGTTGACTGAACAGATTGGCTGGGGCCTGAACGACCGCGATTTCCTGCAGCAGATGGTGCCGCGGCTCGAGCGGCTCCCCCGGCCGTTCGCCGCGTGGCTCATCACCCTGTCGTTGCATCATCCGTTCGACGCGTTTCCCGATCGGCACAAGGTGCTGAAGCTCGGCGAGCTCGAGGGGACGCCGTTCGGCAACTACCTCCACACCATGCGCTTCTTCGATCAGGCGCTGGAGGATTTCAAGGCGGCGCTCGCCCGCGACGGCCTTCTCGAAGACAGCCTTCTCGTCGTGTTCGGCGATCACGACGCCGGGTTCGCGCGCAATGCCGGACTCTCCGCGACGATCGGCATCGGCGCAGACGAGGCGGCGTGGGCGCTGAACGATCGCGTGCCGCTGTTGGTCCGCATCCACGGCGCGAACAGCGCCCCGCGCGGACTGACCGGCGCCAGATCGCTGCCGGCCGGCCAGACCGATGTCGCGCCGACGCTGCTCGCGCTGCTCGGCATCGATCCCGCGCCGCTGCCGTACTTCGGCCGCAACCTCCTCAATCTCTCCGTGACGTCCGGCAGTGTGCCGGTGCCGCGTCCGTACGGGGACTGGCTCGATGCGAGCCATTTGTTTCTCTCGCGCGGCTCCGCGTCCGACTGCTACGACCTCGCCCGCCGCATCGTCGCGGCCGCAGCCGACTGCAGCCGGGCGGACGCGACCGCCACCCGCGCACGCGCGCTCTCCCGGCTCGTGGTCGTCGGCGATCTGCAGCAGCGGCTCGGCGCGCTGCTGGCCGCCGCCATCCAATGACGGGAACCATGCCCGTGCGTGCGAGAGACCGGACATCCGCGTGCGGTGAGCCGGTCCCACCCGCCCCAGCCAGACCGTCTGCTCACGACACTATGATGAGTGCGATGCACCGTGTCCGCTTGCGTGTGTTCCCCCCCGTGCTGGCGATGCTGATGGTCTCGCTCGCGGCGCGTCCGGTCCACGCGCAGGATGCCCCGCCGCGCATCGGTCCGTTCGTCGTCGATCTGCATGGCACCATCCCGAGATTCCCGACCGACGACGTGCTGCTCGCGCAAAGCCGCGGGATGGCGCTGGCGGAGCTGCCGGGGTCCGGTCTCGGCCTTCAGGTGGGTGTGCATCTCTATCTGCTCCGCTGGCGCACCGTCACCTTCGGCGTCGGCGGCGAGCTGGCCGCCAGCCGTGCGCGCCAGACGCCGGCAGCGCTCTCGGCCGAGGCGATCGTGGCGGGCATCCAGCCTGTGCGTCCGGCAGAAGAACGCTTCACGTCGATCGCGCCGCAGCTCTCGTTCAACTTCGGCACCGGCCACGGGTGGAGCTATCTGAGCGGCGGAATGGGCCAGTCCATCTGGTCGATCGTGCCGGAAGGACAAGAGGACTATCCCCCGGATACCGACAGGCTGAAGACGATCAATTACGGTGGCGGCGCGCGCTGGTTCATCAAGGCGCACCTCGCGTTCAGCTTCGACGTTCGCTTCTATGCGATCAATCCCGGCTCGGCCTACACGTTTTCTCAAAGCCCGCGGACGAGGCTGCTCGTCGTCGGCGCGGGGGTGTCGGTGAAATAGTCTCATGCCAGCGCCCTCGCGAGGGTGATTGAGTCGTCGTTCCAGATATCGCGGGGCTCCGCCGCCGAGCGCGCGAACATCCACAGCCGGACGCGCTCGTCGTCGATCTCGAGGAGGTCGGCGAACCGGCGGATCGTGACGTCCGGAGCGGCGAGCATCCGCCCCCTGCAGTTGAAGAGATGTTGCGTCGCGTCGTAGGCACGATCCCCGACAAACGGCTTGGGGTCGATGACGAGCCATGGCTCCCGCTGCGCCCGCAGGACATTGCCCGCGTGCAGATCGGTGGCCAGCAACACGTCGTCGGATGACGGACGAGCCAGTTCCTCCAACAGGCGGAGACCTTCCCGGGTCAGCGCCGCATCGGCCCATGTGGGGGCGGCCGCGATCGTCTCGTCTGTCCAATGAGCAGTCATCGCAGAGAGTGCACGGAAGGGGTGCGGGACCGCCGGCCTGCGCCAGAGACGCCGGAGCAGCCCGGCGATGACGACATCCTGTTCCAGCTCCGGCAGCTCCCGGAGCGCGGTGCCAGGTTCGCAATACTCCAGCAGCAGGGCGTTGAGGTCGGCATCGGCTTCGAGCAGGCGCACCGTTGGGTCACCATCCCAGAAGCGCAGTGCCTGGAGCTCGTGTGCCGCTTCCATGTGCGGCATGCCGAGTTTCAGCACGGCGCGGGTGCCGTCGCCGCGCACGGCGGTCGCTACCCAAGCGCAGCTCGCGTCGCTGCCGTCGAAGGGGGCGGCCAGCGACAGCGACCACTTGTCTTGCAGCTCGCGGATGGCGCGTGGCAGCCGTTCGAGCCAGGTGCAGCGCTCCGGCGTTCCGCGGCACGCTGCCGCAAGTCGCTCAGGGACGATCAGCATCGCGTGTTCCTACACCGCACCCTCGCGGCTCACGAGCATCATCGTCATGTCGTCGGACTGCGTCATCAGCAGGGCCGCCGGCAGGCCCTTGCCCGCCACGTCAGCCACGACGAAGGCCAGCCGCCCGTCGCCGAGATCGATCACGTCGTAGTAGTCGCCACCCACCTCGGCCGCCGGCTGCATCCGGGCGTGAATCGACACAGGTCCGTGGCGCGACGCCTCGGCGGCCACGAGCGAAGTCTGAATGCATAGAGCATCCAACACCTCCACCGAGCCGAGATACGCGCTACTGCGGTGTCCGCCTGACGTTGCGCTTCAGCCGCGCCGCCTCACGATCGCGCCGAACGGCGTCGGCTGCAAGCGCTTGTTGCATCGCGGTAAATTCGCCTTCATCGGACTGCTTTGTTCTCTCAGACCTACTGCCCCCCGGGCCGCTGGTCGACCTGGTAATAATGGACCTGGCCTTCCTTGCTCCGCGGTGTCATCGCCATGCGTATGCTTTTGCCGGTGTTGGGGCAGCTGGTGGCACGGTGCCAACGTTCTTCATTGGCATTGATTACGTCGCCCAGTTCGCCATGGACCACTCCGACGCCGGAGATCAGCGCACAGACATTGCCGTAAACATTGACCCAGAGCTCCACCATGTTGGCGTGCCAGTGGCCCCAGTTGGTGGCGGGCGGCAGCTCCGTGAGGTTCATTCCGATGTTCAAGTTGGAGGAGGTATGGCCGTCATACAGGAAGCGCTCGCCCGTGCGCTTCGAATCGCCATACTCCGTAACATTGAAGAACGGCACGTTGAATGAGTCGTAGCCGCCGGTCGAGGTGATCTTAGTCTTTACATACTTGTAGCCGGGAATGGGCGTCGGCGTTTCGCTTTCCGGATAAGACGGCACCTGCGAGGCGGGCGTGTTGCGGTAATACACAACCGGCTCGGTGCCGACAGTCTCCATGCAGTGGGACAGGCGAGGTGCCACGTTGAACGCCCAGCCCTTCGACAGGACCTTGGGCTCCTGGCCATCGATGGTCATCTTCACAGCGCCGCTGTAGACCCAGCCGAAGACGCGGTCGTCGGCGTAGAACATGCACTTGGTCTTGTCGCCCGGGGCCATCTGGACGTAACGACCGTCGAAGTCGC
>QHWJ01000059.1 GCA_003222535.1 Acidobacteriota bacterium
CGCTTTAAGACCGGCCGCCGCCAGCTCCGGTGTCATGTTGTCGCTCTGCAGCTTGCCCGGCGAGTACCCGACGAACGCCGCGCCTTTGAACGAGTTCCCGCCGTCCTTCGGGACCATATTGATGCGGATGCCACCTGCGGGGAACTCGGCGCCGATGCCGCTCGTTTGAAAGCTCACTTCCTCATACGCCAGGTCGTTGTGGTAGACGGCGGTGTTGCTGCCATCGCCATTCGCGGTCGTGGCGCCCAGCCCGTCGATCTGCAGCGACATGTCGCGCGCGTTCGAGCCGTGCACGGTGTTGTTCGTGATCTGATAGCCCTCGGAACCGCCGACGTCGGGACGCGAGATCGTGACGCCTGGCGTCGTCACCGCGCCGGACTCGAAATTTCGGGGCGTCGGCAACGCGTCTTGTATTTCCCGCGTCAGGACATTCAGCGACACCACGCTCTTCACATCCACGAGCGACGACGCACCCGAGACGGTGACCGTCTCCTCGAGGGAACCGACCTTCAGCTCGGCATTCACCGTTGCCGTGAAGTCCGCGGTCAGATCGATGCCTTCCCGTTTGACCGTGGCGAATCCGGGCAGTGCAAACGTGATGCTGTAGGTACCCGGACGGACGCCGACGATCTTGTACTGCCCCTGATCGTCAGTCACGACGGCGCGCGTACGTTCAATCAGCGCAGGACTCGTGGCTTCAACCGTGACGCCAGGTAGCACCGCGCCCGACGTGTCTTTCACCACGCCGGCCAAACCGCTCTGCGCCCGTGCGGTTGCCGGAACGAGCGCCGCGAGACCTGTCAGTATGGCGAGAACAATGAGATTTCGTTTCACGAGCATGGCTTGCCCTTGCCTTGCGGGACCAGGTAGATCGTGCCATCTCCGAGAGTCAATTCCACCACGACCTTCAATGGCAACGGCAACATGCCACGTTATGCCACGTAATGACGGTTTCTGGCCTGACGATGACGAGCGCAGCTCGCCATTCGTTCCAGACGCGAGAGATCCAGACCCAGAGCAGGCGGTCGGCGCGCGTTAGACGAAGCCGCTGAGGGCGCGACCTGTCAAGCACGTCGATCTGGTGACGCAATGCCACCTCGGGCTACAATGCGGCGCGCGAGCGGACACCACCTCGCAACGTCAGCAAGAACGAGACGAGGCTGGACAATCATCGGCGAGAAGCGTATCCACAGTCGGTCCCAACATCAACGGCGGCAACAAGAACCGAATTTGAAGCAGGCACAGGAGCCGGATTCGAAGGGTCTTACATGAGAGTGCTGACATGGGTCGGTGTGTCCGCGATCTCCGCATTCCTGGGAACAACCGGGCCGCGCGCGGCGGGTTGTGATCCGGTTGGAAATGTCGCGTTCGTCTGCGATCAAAGCGGTCCTGAGGATCTCGCGCTTGTGCCGGGATCGGAGTGGGTGCTCTCGTCAGGCATGACGGCCGGCGGTGCAATCCGTCTCGTCAACGTCCGCGACAGGACCACGACAGTGCTGTTCCCCAGCGCGACAGCCAGGGAGCGGCTGGACAAGAAGACGTACGATTCGTGCCCTGGCCCGATCGATCCCGCAGAAAAAGACAAGTTCAGAGCACATGGCCTCTATCTCCGCCCTGCAAGGAACGCGGTGCACACGCTTTACGTGGTCCATCATGGCAATAGGGAGTCGATCGAGGTCTTCGAGTTCGACGCTCGTCCCAAGTCCCCGACGTTGACCTGGATCGGATGCGCCGTAGCCCCGGATCCGATCGGGCTCAATTCCGTCGTCGGTCTGCCTGATGGCGGGTTCGTGACCACGAATTTTTCGCCGCGCAACTCCGACGCCGCTGGGCGCAGCAGAATGATGGCGGGCGAGAACAACGGCGAGCTGTGGGAATGGCACACGGGCACCGGGTGGAAGATCGTACCAGGCAGCGAATCAGCCGGCCCGAATGGCCTGGAGATCTCGAAAGACGGCAAATGGCTCTACATCGGCGGTTGGGGTAGCCAATCGGTCATTCGCCTGTCGCGCGGCCGGACGCCGGTCAAAAAAGACGCTGTTCAAGTCGGGTTCCGCGTCGACAACGTGCGATGGGCACCCGACAACACGCTGTTGGCCGCGGGTCAGGGGGGAACGGCCCCTTCGCAGACGTCGAACGTTGCGAAGGTCGATCCGAACTCTCTGAAGTTTCAAGAGCTCGTACGCCATCCCTATGGCGACGTGCTCACTGCCGGCACGGTGGCCATCCAGATCGGAAAGGAACTCTGGGTTGGGTCGGTGCGCGGCGACCGGATCGCGATTTTCCCGGCGACACCATCGCTGCCGTGACGGTGGCGAGGCTCGGCCTGCCACCAGAGTGGCCACTCAAGTGTGCTTCACCAATACCTGCTTCACCGACCAGATGCACATGTGTCGCCATCCTCGCTCAGCAGGAAAATCTTGCCGTCGTACGCCCACGGCGACGCCGTGAAGCCGCTCGCATCAGGCGATCGGGTGTGCTGTTTCGTTCGACCGCTCGATGTCCCTGCTCGGTTCCTTCGAGCGTGACCGCTAAAGGACGAACACCTGCTATATGTTGACGCGTGCGAATCTGGCGTGTTCGACGTCTATAATCTGTTCAACCCGAATCCCGCTCTGACGGAGAATACGGGTACAGCGGAGATGGCGCGACGTGGCTGAGGCCACTGTCGATTCTGAACGAGCGGTTGCTCAAGCTCGGCGTGCAGTTCGATTTCTCAGGGTTCCACATCGATGAAACAACGGGAGGCTTGTATGCAGCTGGATCGCCGGTCGTTTCTGGCCAGTGTGGGTAGCGTCGCGGCAGTAACCTTTCTCGAGCCCGGCTCGCCGGAGGCATCACCGCCCCTGGCCCCCGCAGCCTACGCACAGTCGGGGAGCCCTGGTGGGCTGAACGCCGCCGCATTTCGGGATCGTGCGAACGCAGACGGCGAATTCCTGCTGAAAGCGCGCTACTGGGACGCACGACTCCAGCTCGAAATCGACGATCGGCCGTACAGCGTCGTCGTGCAGACGGGGAGGGTGGCCGAGGTCGCGCCTGCCTCGGCGCCGGGGAATCCGGATGTCAGGATCACGGGTCCGGCCGCCGCCTGGTCGAGCGGCTTCGTCGCGCGCGGCCTGAAGGTCGAGGGCGATCGCGTGACTCAAGTGGTGCCATACCGCGGCGCGATCCTCCGGCTGATCGCCCTGGTCCGCGAAGCCAACGGCGCCCACGACCAGACGACCACGATGGTGAAAGACGTCGACCGCCAGTTCGACACCGCCGTCGGTCGCTACGCGTACGTGAAGATTCAGGGAGTGCAGTATCGCGTGTACTACGAAGAAACAGGCCAGGGCATTCCCATCGTCCTGCAGCACACGGCCGGTTCGGACGGCCGCCAGTGGCGGCACATGCTGGAGGACAAGGAGCTTCAGCAGCGCTTCCGCATGATCGCGTACGACCTGCCATACCACGGTAAGTCGGTGCCGCCATCGACGGTCCGCTGGTGGGAGAAGGAGTATCGGCTCACGACCGAGCTCGTGATGGACTCCGTCGTGGCCATTTCGAAGGCGCTCAAGGCCGAGCGGCCCGTGTACATGGGCTGTTCGGTTGGCGGTTACCTCGCGCCCGACTTGGCGCTCTATCACGCAGACGATTTTCGCGCCGTGATCGGCGTGAACGCGTCGATCGCGGGCAGCAACGCGCCGAGCCAGAACCCCGGCGCCAGGGATAACATGCAGAAGCCGATCAGCGAGCGTCGGAACCCGGACACGAACTTCCATCCGCGAGTGAACGGGGAGAGCGTCGGCATGGCGATGTACGAGATCACGTCTCCCGAGGCGCCCGATCCCTATCGGCGCGAGACCGCATGGGTGTACAGCCAGGGAGCGCCCGGCGTGTTCGCCGGCGACCTCTACTACTACGGCTACGACCACGATCTGGTCGGGAAGACCGACAAGATCGATACGGCGAAGTGCCCGGTCTACCTTGTGAGCGGTGAATACGATCCGTCGATGCAGCCCGGGCCACGGAGTGCCGAAGCGCTGACGAAGCAGATTCCGGGCGCGACGTTCACCGTGGTCAAGGGCGGATCCCACTTTGCGATGAGCGATGACTATCCGCGGTTCCGGCAGTACATCCTGCCAATCCTGGAGAAGATCCACGCGAGGAGATCCTAGACAAACCGGTCAGCGAGCGGCGCGTCGCGGACACCAACTACCATCCGCGCGTCAACGGCGCTTGGATTGGCGCGCGGATGTACGAGACTACGTCGCCCGTGGCCCCGGAGGCGTACCGCCGGGAGACGGGCTGGGTCTACAGCCAGGGAGGGCCCGGCGTGTTTGCCGGGGACCTTTACTATTACAGCTACGATCACGATCTGGCCGGCGGAAACGCCGGGAAGATCGACACGTCGAAGGTCGGGGCCAGATGAGTGTGCCCTTGGGGTGAACGATGAGATAGCCGATCACCGAAAGATCAGTGAGGATGGCGAACGGCGCCGGCGCGCCGATCGCCACCGTGGAAGTCCCGATGCTGGTCGAAAGGGCGCCCTACTGTTGCATCTGAGAATAGAAACTCGGATGCCCGCTAAAGACAATCGTGTTCAATCCCGCACGACCAGCGGCTTGCGCCGCCTTCGCCACAGCTTCCTTGTCTTCGCCAACCGCGATCTCCTGCTTCCGGCGGGTCGCCTCGTCAGCAAACAGCCGAATCGAGATGAAGGTGCCATTTTCGGGGACAAACGTGCCGCCATTACTCAGACTGGTGACCTTCGCGTACGCCACGAGCTGTGCGAACACACGGATCCCCTTGGCTTCTTGCGGGCGGAACACGTTCTCCCCCATATGCGTGACGTAGGAGTCCATCATTCCCGGTTTGACCTCGTGCAGCGTGACCTCGAAGATGAACGGGTTGCTCCCACACCGGCCGCAAGCCGGCACGTCGCCGTCGGCAGACGCCGCATACAGCTTGGCCAGTTCCTTCGCCTCTTTGCCCGGCATGGCCGATTCAGGCTTCGCCACGTAGGGACTCTGGAGCATTGAGTACTTGGTCGCGGTCGCCAAGAACACGTTGGAACCGGCCAGGCCCGTCTCGGTGATGCCTCCCCTGAGTTTGCCGGACTTCCACACAGCAGAGTCGTAGGTCGCCCGGTACCTTTGATCGAGCGCCGCCTGGTTGGGATAATTTCTCATCCAGATGTACTTCCCCGCATCCTGGTCCGGGAAGTGTCCGATGATGTTCATCCCCGTTTCTTTCTGGAACGTGTTCACGTTATTCATGAACTTGTAGGTGTTCCCAATCAGGTTCTGCTTGAGCGGATAGATCCGCACTTCGAAGAATCCGTTGTCGCCCCTGGACAAGTACTCCTGGGACGGCGACGCTGCCTGCTCAGCGGCGAACGCTGTTGTGGATACTGGCGACACCACTCTGGCCCCGCGGGCGTTCAGCACACCCACTGCGACGAGGGTGCTGGCGAGCACCGCGATCACGGTAACGGTCCGGAAACAGACAACCTGTAATCTTGTAGTCATACGGTGGCTCCGTCTGCGGTTGGAGTGATGATGAGGTTCGTGTGCGAGTGGCGCATCGGCTTGTTCTGCCCCCCACCCTTGTTGGACTCGACAAGGGCATCGTGACCGCGGGTGTTGGTGTTCCAAACACCGTCGGAGGTGAACGTATTCGCCCAGGCCTCCGCGTCGCCCGAGTCGAGTGTCTGATAGAACCTGGCGTAGAGCTGCCGTTCCTGGGTTCTTCGACGGTCACGTCCCATACGACGGCGCCAGTTTTTCGGTCGAGCGCAATCAGATGCGCGTCCAGCGTTCCCATGTACAAGAGGTCGCCGAGAATTCCGAACCCCCGGTTCACCTGGCCGCAGCACACTCGCAGGAGGTCTGGGAGAGTACGCCGATAGCGCCAGATCTCACGCCCGGTGCGGGCGTCGATCGCCCACGCCGTATTGGCGTTTCCCGTGATGTACATCACGCCGTCCGCCACGATCGGCGTCGTCTCGAATCCACGTCCCCGCGCTGCCACCTCGGTCTGGAAGATCCAGCGTGGCGCCAGCCCCGTGACGTTCTGTGGGGTGATCGAAGTCAGCGGACTATGGCGCTATTCCTATGAACCGCGGCTGAGTTCCCGCCGGTTAGAAATCCCACTGAACGCTGAACTTGACCATCCGCGCCGGCATTACCAATGTCGGCGTGAGATACGCGGAGCCGATCCTCGTGTTCTGGGTGATGACCGCATTCTGGTTGAACATGTTGAACAGGTCCACCATGGCCTTGAGCTTGCTCGAGCCAATCGGGATCCCTTTTTCAACTCGAAGATTCGTTTGGTGGAGTCGTTCGGTGAACTCCGTGTTCGGTGGAATCAGGTCGACGACCACGGTTCCGTTGGCGCCGGCCGACAAGTTGCGATGGAGTGTGGGTGCAATCAGCGCGTTGGTGGCCAGGAAGCTGGCGTTCTTGACGGCACCAGGCAAGCCCTGGTAGGTGACGCTTGTCTGCAGGCCCCACCACGGCAAAGGATACACAACCAGGAACTTCAAGTTGGTCTGAATCGGAGGCCTGACATCGCAGAACGCCGTCTGATGCGGCGAACTGATATTGGCGGCACTACCGACAAATCCAGTTGTCGTATTGGCAAAGGCGTTCGCCAGAATACCTGGAGCCAGATTCGGCTGATCGAGGTACGCGCATACGTTCGTCCGCTCGCGCCCGGTACTGGTGCCTCCCGAGACGAGGGCTCGTGCCAGGCGCGCGCTGACGGTGAGATCGACTCCGTCGTAAACATCCTGCATCGTGCCGTCGTCCAAACGGACGACATAGTTGTTCCGACCGAACTTCGCCTGCGTCACATCATAGAATCCACAGACCTGATTACCTCCTCCGCCGGGAAGGTTCGGATTTGCGGGTGCCGTGACGCAGTACGAGTTGAAGTCTGCCGCAGTCACCGCAACGTTCTCCGTGACGAAGAAATTCCCGTACCATCGGCGTGAATACGTCGCACCGGCCGACAGACCGCTCACGAGCTCGTGTTGGAAGCTGAGGGATCCTTCCCAGTTGTACCCACGGTTTCCCCAGCCGGTCACGGCACTCGGATCGAAGTTGGTGGTCACCAGGCTCGCGCTGCCGAAATTCAGATCCGAGACGCGGCCACATTCATCGTTCAACTGAAGATTTCTCAGATCGCAGTCGGGAATGTAGTTGCCGTTGGTGTCGGTCCAGGTTCGAGAGACGCTGTTGACGGCCGCCTGCACAGGGTTCGCCGTGCGGCCAATGGGAGACTGCGCGCCGATACCAACGAGATATCGACCCAGACTCGCCTTCAGCGCGGTCTTTCCATTATGAAACACGTCGTACGCCACGCCTATCCTCGGCGAAATGTCGTTGTAGTTCGGTACGTTGTCGACCTTGCGATAGCTTCTGGCGTCGACAAACGGGCCGGCCGCCAGTTGCTGCGGGGGCACATACCCGTGGATGTAGTCGTACCGCAGGCCCATGCTCACCGTGACGTTCCTCTTGGTCCACTGATCCTGAACGAACAACCCGAGATTCGGCGAGATCTTTTCGCGGTATTCCAACGGCGTCGCCCACTGCACCAGCGAGATCGGGGTGGCGCCGTTGAAATTGAAGTTCATATCGGAGTTGATTTCCCGGGTGATGTAGCTCCACTGATGCATGAGAAACAGCCCGGTCTTGAACGAGTGAGTTCCCGTCACGAACGACATCGATGCCCGGCCGTTGTAGTTGTTGCTCCGGTTGAACCCATATCCGGCGGGCGCCGCACGATAGGTGAAATTTCTCGAGGTATCGAGGATGGAGGTCTGGTCGGAGGTGACGTCCGACTGCCGATACGCGTGAAAGTCGTTGGCGGCCAGCGTGAAGCCAGCCTCGAACAAGAGCCTCGAAGTGACCGGGTTACTCCAGGAGGTTTGAATCAGGTACTGGGGCCGATGGCGGTTATGCGTTTGTGCTTCTGGTGAAACGAGCGAGCTGGGAGTGTAGGCGTAGCAGAAGCAGCTGTACTGAAACTCATAGAACAGGTTGATCTTGTTTTTCTGAGTCGCTTGCAGCGTCAGCCGGACGTTCTGGCTGATGTGGGTGACGAGATCCTGACCCGGGCGATTGAGATCCGGCGTGTAGAAAAGGGATTTGGGCGTCGAATTGAAGTACAGCCCTGCAATGTTGTTGTCGATGCCCCAATCTCGAAACGCCCCGTAGATCCACAGCCTGTCTCGAAGAATCCTCCCACCACCGTTCGGATTGATGTCCCAGACCTTGTTGTTCGTGTTGACCGACCTGAGCCCTCGACCGATCAGTTCCTGATCGAGGTTATTGCTCTGGAACGTCCTGCCCGTGTAGTTTCCGTAGATGGAGCCCCTGAACGTGTTGCCGCCTTCCTTCGGGATGATGTTGGCTCGGGTGCCGCCAATCTCGTGCTCGGCATTCATGCCGCCAATCTCGATCATCATCTCCTGAGTGCTGCCGTCGTTGTTGTAGAAGCCGAATTGACCGCCTCCCCGGGCGAGGCCGTTGTGGATGGGCATGCCGTCCTGGTCGATCTGGCTCTCAGTCGTGCGACTTCCGTGCACCATCATCGACCCGCTTCGATCGCCGCCGTTTCCCATGTCGTTCAGGGCCTGGCCGCTCATGATCACGGCCGGCGTCAGCGACGCCATGTTGACGAACGTCTTTCCGATCGGCGCAGCGTCCAACACCTGGCGCGACACCGTGTTCTTCTGAACGACGTTCGTGACATCCACTATTGGAGACACGCCGGTGACCGTGAGTGTCTCCTCGAGTGAGCCGACACGCATGTCGACGTTCACCGTGGCGGTGAAATTCGCGGACAACTCGATCCCTTCGCGCCTGATCGTGGTGAAACCCTCGAGCGCGAACGAGATCGAGTAGATGCCTGGTCGAAGGCTGGCGATGGAGTATCGGCCTTCCGAGTCGGTCACCGCGTCGCGCGTCTTTTCGATGAGAGCCGGGCTGGCCGCTTCGACCGTGACACCCGGCATCACGCCGCCGCTGGAATCTCTGACGACCCCTGCGATCGAACCCGAAATGCCACCCTGGGCAAACAATCGCGAAGGACCGACGAGCAGCAGGGCAATCAGAGCCGCACTCGCGGATCGAGCGAACCGGATCGTGAAACTCCCCATCGTCTTCTCCTTGATTGCACAAGGTATGCGTCTGTGTCAGGAGGCCGATTTGTTCGGAGGCAGGCACTCTACCGCGCACGGTTGGGCGTCGTCAATTGAATGTTGACAGGCTGCACTGTTCGTGGTAGCCCGCCGAACATTCCATCCGAACTGGAATTCGCGGCGATTTTCGTAGCGGGCGGAGCCGCGAGGGTTCGGGCGCTGGGCCGCGGCATGCTTCAGTGCGGAAACACTCGTGCCCTGTCCTTCGCCAAGACTCGATCGCCGCGATTTGTGTGGAGTCTCTCCGCAAGGACGTTGCCCTTATTCTTGCCCTTTCGGTGCAACAAAGGGCGGCAAGCGGCAGCAAGCGGCGGCACAAAGCGAACGTCGGAAATCGCCGGATTCTACGAATGATGCCGCACGAGCTGGCAGAGTCCAGCACATGTCCGCAAAGGGCGGCTAACGACGTTCTTTCCGCCTGTTAAGGAGGCTCGTCCGCACTCCCGGCGGGCAAGGAGCATCCATGTCCAAAGATCTCATCAACAGCGCACGCATCCGCCCCGATCGATCTGACAGAGTGGTACTCTAGGTTGATGGAGAGGATGCCCAAGCCCAGATTAAGACCGCCGCGACCGCGATGAGCGGCACGAGCGCGACGATCCAACGTTTTCGGCGAGAGCGCGCCGACTGCTTCGCCTGCTGATTGGCGAACTGGTTCTGGTTCTGAGTCAGCTCTGGTGGCTCGCGCGGAGTTCTCATCAGACCCTGTTCGGTTGTTGACAGTTCGATGAAGGGCTGTTCGGCAAGGGTTGTCGTGTCGTCACTCGCGTGTGACGACACAGAGCCTACAAGGAGCCACCCCGCGAGCACCACTGCGATAATTCGATACCTCATTCTTTTTTTCACCACGCCCCTGGGCGCGCTCCTCAACATAGTGTGCCGAGGGAGGCGTTCGCAGGAACGGCTACAGGCCGACACTCATAGCCAACGCGCGAATATCCCCGGTCACACTCCCAGCCGTAGCGTGCCGTGTTGCGATGCGCATTGGCCGGTATGTCTTGGGCCACGGACGCGGATGCCGCCCCCAACGATAGAATAATGACGAACGCAAACGTCAACGTGCGGGGGACAGGCTCACTTGAACTTGCATTGGAGATCCGAGTGTCGCAGTTACCTTCGCGAAGGCGCGCGGGCTCGCGTGATCCGCCGCTTCCCTGTGATCTGGTGATACGCCACGTCGGGCAGGACTGGATGCAGGGGCCGTGAAACTAGGCGGTCATGGTCAACCGGCCAACCTAGCGAGAGGCATGCCGTGAGAGGCGGGTCGGTAACGAAACAGTAGACTAGACTACGAGCCAATTCCCGCCGCTGCGTCGAACTCGTCGAGCTTGTGCGCCGCCTCCTGCTGGTCCCTGTGCCTGCCAGAAAGTCGATCCACTTGCCAATCGACATGTGCCGCCCCATAAGATGAACGGCTGCGGCGTCAATTCGTTTTGACCGGTCAGTAGACGCTGACGGCTTGGCGCAGGTCACCGTGCTCGTGTCGAAACGAGGAGACGAAGTGAGGGTGTCGCGACAGTCGCCACTTTCACTGAGGCCCGGCGGCGGGCATTGTATCGCCACAGCAGAGTGGTGCGGTGGCATTCGGTGTGCGCCGCTCGTGCGCGTCGATCCGGCCGGCTCAACGAGCGTTCAGGCCGCGCGCCGTTCGTATCGATGTTGGAGGCCCCCGACCTCCGGGATCGCCACGACGGTGCCGTCGCCGGCGGGCGTGACGAGGAATCGGCGTATCTTTGTCGAGCGCCAAATGCGTGCGGGACCGTTCGTGGTACGAACGATAGAACGTGCGGACGTCGGCGGGCACGGTCGGCCGCCCGATGTGGCGCCGGCTCTTCCAGGCCCACCACAGCCGGAAGCCCCGTCGGTGCCAGGCGATGACGGTCTCAGGTTTCACGATGACGAGCGCCGTTCGCCACTCGGTCCAGACGCGCAAGAGGACAACCCAGAACCACCGGTCCGCTCTCGTGAGCGGCAACCGCCGAGGCCGCGTGCGTTGCAGCACCTGCAGTTGGTGCTGTAAGGCCAGCACGTCGAGCTGGAGCGCGGCGCGCGAACGCGCAGATGTTCGGAGGGTGAGGAGGAGCGAGACAAGCACCGACATCATCGCCCAGAAGCGTATCCATCGTGAGCTGCAACATCAACTGCCGCAACAGGAATGGACTTTTTAGTAGTCACAACCGCGGCACATGAATCAAGTTTTCGCGCTGGAGAATTTCTCGCGCAAGGCTTTCAGCCAAGCGTCTCCCCGCCGCGGCAGTATGATGCTGTCCATGCGCGACGTGTGGCGGCAGCGCCTGCAGCGGGCAGAAGCGCTCGCGGCGCGCGGCGATTCAATGTCTCAGCTGCTCGCGTTCTACGCCGCGCTGCTGCGCGTGCAGCTGCGCCTGTATGCGCACCTGCGTGCGAGCCATAACGGTGCGCCATCAGGGGCGCTCGAACAGGATCTTCCGGCGCTCGGTTCGGAGCTGCGCCCCGCGCTGCTGGCGATCGCGCAGGCGGCGCCGGACGCGCTCGCCACCGCGGGCCAGCAACTCGGCGACGCGGGACAAGCGGCCATCGAGGACGCGTTGTTGTCGTTCTGGTACGCGCCATCGGACCGGCTGTTTTATCCGAAGGCGCTGCTGCAGCCGTACGCCCAGTGGCTGGCCGAGGCTGGCATAACGCCGCGCGGCCGCGAGCTCGCGCGCACCGACAATCGGTGTCCGTTCTGCGGAGGTGTCCCGCAGCTGTCGGTGCTTCACGTCGCCGATGACTCGCCGGCTGCCGGCGGTGGACGCAAGCTGCAGTGTGCGACGTGTCTCACCGAATGGCCGTTTCGTCGCGTCCTCTGCGCCCATTGCGGTGAAGAGGACGAGCGGAAGCTCGCGTACTTCCACTCGGCCGCGTTCGATCACCTTCGCGTCGACGCGTGCGACACCTGTCAGCATTACCTGAAAAGCGTCGATCTGACGCGGCTCGGTATCGCCGTGCCGCTCGTCGACGAAGTTGCCGGCGCGCCGCTCGACATCTGGGCGCGCGAACACGGCTACACGAAGATCGAGCTGAACCTCGTCGGACTCTGATGTGAGTCTGCCGTCCGTCGGCCGCAATGTATCTGCCTGACTTGATCGTCCGCAGCCGCCGCGTCGTCACGCGCGACGGCGTACGGCCCGCGGCGCTGCACATCCGCGGCGGCCGGATCATCGGTGTGCTTGATTTCGAGAACGTGCCGGACGGTTGTCCAGTAGACGATGCCGGCGATCTCGTCGTGATGCCGGGAGCCGTCGACACCCACGTGCACGTGAACGCGGCGACTGCCGGGGACGCTGATGTGTTCGAGCAGACGACGCGGGCAGCAGCGACGGGCGGCGTCACGACGATTATCGATGTCGGGTCAGTAGGCGGGCCGACGGCGAGCGTCTCCACGCTGGAGCAGATACGGCGCGCCGCCGAGGGACATTGCGCCGTCGACGTCGGCTTCTGCGGCGGCATCGTGCCTGGAAACAGCCGCGAGATCGGGCCGCTCGCCGCACAGGGCGTGTTCGCTTTCGCGTGCACGTTCGGGGTCGCTGCGATCGAAGGCGCCGCAGCCGTCACCGAAGCCGACCTCCGAACCGCGATGCCAGGCCTCGCGCGGATTGGCGCAACGCTCATGGTCCACGGCGAGCTGCCCGGCCCGATTGAACGAGCCGTCAGCGGTCAGCGGTCGTCGATGGGATTCTTCGATCGGGCGACGTGGTCTTTTCGCGGCAGCCGCGAATACGTCCGATTCCTGGAAACGCATCCCAAATCAGCGGAAACCGAGGCAGTCGTGCAACTCCTGGAGTTGTGCCGCGAGTACGGAACCAGGACACACATCCTCAACCTGTCATCGTCGGACGCGCTCACGCCAATCTTCCGCGCTCGCACGGTGCGGATGCCGCTCACCGTGGAGACGTGTCCGCATTTTCTGTTCTTCGTGTCGGAGGAGGTGCCGGACGGCGCGACGGCGTTCAAATGCGTGCCGCCGATTCGCGAACGAGCCAACCGCGAGCTTTTGTGGGGCGCCCTGGCGGGCGGTCTCATCCAGACGGTCGCGTCCGATCACTCGCCGCCGCCCGCGGGGGTCCACGGCCGCACGCCGCGTGACTTTTCACGCGCGTGGGGCGGCATCGCGTCGGTGCAACTGAGTCTGCCGGCCGTGTGGACGATGGTGTCGGCGCGCGGACACACGGTCAACGAGCTTGCCGCGTGGATGTGCCGCGGGCCGGCACGCATCGCGGGTCTTGAAAAAAAAGGCGAGATTGACGTTGGACATGACGCTGATCTCGTCATCTGGGACCCTGACGCGGAGTTCGCGGTCGATGCCTCGACGCTCGTCGACCGACGCACATCGACTCCCTACATCGGCTGTTCGCTCCGCGGCATCATCGCTCGCGTGTACCTCCGGGGGAATGTGATCTACGAGCAGGGACGCCCGATCGAGCGCACGATGGGCCGTCTCCTCGTGAAGCCACGCGTGTCAACGGCTCGTATCTCGTGAAGTCGCTCTGGTTTCCAGCGACCTTCCGGCCGGGCCGCCGGGGCTGCTGGATACATGCCTCACGACACGGCCACGCCTCTGATGCTGATTGGCTTCAGCGTCCACGCGTCGACGGACCCCGGTGCCGGGCAGTCTCGAATCGATGATCCGAGCGACCGTCACGAAGCCATGGGCTTGGCGGAATCATCAGGCATGGCACCGATGGGCCACGGGCCGCTTACCCGCGGCGATTACGAGCGCGTCCGCGCTCGTTCAGCCGCATCGCCTCAGCGAATCACCTGAAGAAACGAAAAGAAACCGGGTTGCCCAAGTTGGGAGGCCGCTCATGCACATCTCGAGAAGAGCCTTCATCCAGACCACCGTTATCGGAGGAGCGGGCCTGTCCGCGTTCGGATTCGACGTCGGACCCGCCTACGCGCAAGCTAGAACGCTCAAGATTCAGCGCACAACGGAGACGCGCAGCACCTGCCCCTACTGCTCGGTCAGCTGCGGCGTGATCATCCATACGCTGGGCGATCGCGCCAAGAACGCCATCCCTCAGGTCGTCCACGTCGAAGGCGATCCCGACCATCCGATCAACCGCGGCACGCTTTGTCCGAAGGGTGCGTCACTCGAGCAGGACATCGTGAACGAACGGCGGCTCCTCAAGCCACAGGTGCGGCGGCCCGGCTCCGATCGCTGGGAAGACATCTCCTGGGATCACGCGATTGCCGAGATCGCCGACCGCGTGAAGAAGACGCGCGATGCGACATTCGTCGAGAAGGATCAACGAGGGCGAACGGTGAATCGCTGCGAAGGGATTGCGTTCACCGGCGGCTGCACCGACACGAACGAGTTCAACTATCTCGTCGTCAAGACGATGCGCAGTCTGGGGGTGGTGTACTTGGAGAACCAGGCCCGGGTTTGACACGGGCCAACGGTCTCCAGTTTGGGGCCCACATTCGGACGCGGCGCGATGACGAACGGCTGGATCGACATCAAGAACACCGACATGATGTTGATCATGGGTGGGAATCCGGCCGAGAACCACCCGTGCGGCTTCAAGTGGCCGATTGAAGCGAAGCTCCAGCGCAACGCGAAGATGATCGTGGTCGATCCGCGCTTCACACGGACGGCCGCGAGCGCCGACCTGTTCCTGCAGATTCGGGCGGGCGCCGACATCGCGTTTCTCGGCGGTCTCATCAACTACGCGATCGAGAACGGCCGGATCGCGCACGACTACGTCGTCAACTACACGAATGCCGCATTCATCGTGAAGGAAGGCTTCAAGCTTCCCGACGACGGCCTGTATTCCGGATTCGATCCGTCGACGCAGGTCTACGACAAGTCGACCTGGAATTATCAGGAAGGCGGCAACCTGACCGGCCACGCCGGCACCGAGGCGTCGACCCGCACGGCCGGCGCCAGGGCCGTCGGGGCAGCCGCGAGCAAACCTGCGGCGCCGGCGATCCTTCCGCCGAAGGTCGCCTACGATTTGTCGCTCCAGCATCCCCGGTCCGTGTTCCAGCTCCTCAAAACGCAGTACTCAAGGTACACGCCCGAGATGGTGGAGCGGATCACCGGCATCCCGAAGGATCAGTTCCTCAAGGCGGCGGATCTCTTCACGTCGATCCGCAAGGACGGCGACATGAAGAAGGCCGGCACGATCATCTACGCGGTCGGCTGGACGCAGCACACCTTCGGGACGCAGATCATTCGAACGGCGGCGATGCTGCAGCTGCTGCTCGGCAACGTCGGGCGCGCCGGCGGCGGCGTCAACGCGCTGCGCGGCCATTCGAACATCCAGGGCGCCACCGACATGGCGGGCGTGTTCGACATCCTGCCCGGCTATCTCAAGATGCCGAACCCGGACGACGCCGACTTCGCGACGTTCCTGAAGCGAACCACACCGACGCCGTCGAAGCCGGGCGAGTGGGATTCGTACAACTACTGGTCGAACACGCCGAAGTTCGCGGTCTCGTTCCTCAAAGCCATGTACGGCGACGCGGCGAAGAAGGAGAACGACTGGGCGTTCCACTATCTGCCGAAGATCGATCGCAATCACGCGTGGACCCAGATCTGGGACGACATGTACGCGGGCCTCATCAAGGGCATGTTTGCGATCGGCATGAACGGCGTGCAGATTGGTCCCAACACGAAGAAGAACATCGAGGCGCTGAAGAAGGCCGACTGGCTCGTCGTCGGTGAGATTTATCCCGACGAAACGAGCGAATTCTGGAAGGCGCCGGGCACGACCGCCGACGAGATGAAGAAGATTCAGACGACCGTCTATCGGCTGCCGTGCGCCGGCTTCGCCGAGAAGGATGGCAACTTCGTCAACTCGGCGCGCTGGCTGCAGTGGAAGAACGTGGCGCTGCCGCCGCCGGGCGAGGCGCGGCTCGATCAGGACATCCTCGCCCAAATCTTCCTGAAGGTGCGCGAGCTGTACCAGAAGGACGGCGGTACGTTCCCGGATCCGATTCTCAATGCGCGCTGGCCGTACACGCAGCCGCGCAATCCGTCGCTCGCAGAGGTCGCGCGCGAGATCAACGGTCAGGCGCTCGCAGACGTCGCCGATCCGGCGACGGGTACCGTGATCAAGGCGGGCCAGCAGCTTCCGGGCTTCGCGTTCCTGCGCGACGATGGGTCGACCTTGTGCGGCAATTGGCTGTACAGCGGCTCGTGGACGGAGGCCGGCAACATGACGGCCCGCCGCGGCACCGAGGATCCATCGGGCCTCGGCATCTATGCGAACTGGGCGTGGTCGTGGCCGGCGAACCGCCGTGTGATGTACAACCGTGCGTCTTGCGATCCCTCCGGTAAACCGTGGGACGCCGACCGGCGCCAGGTCTGGTGGAACGAAGCGGGCGGCCGGTGGGTCGGCAACGATGTGCCGGACTTCAAGGTCGATTCCAAGCCGTCCGATCACATGGGACCCTTCATCATGAATCCCGAAGGGATCGGCCGGCTGTTCGCACCTCTCGCCGCGTTCGCTGAAGGTCCGTTCCCCGAGCACTACGAGCCGATCGAAAGCCCGCTCCTCAATCCGCTCCATCCGAAGCAGTCGAACAACCCGGTGGTCCGCCGGATGAAAACGGATCTCGACAAGTTCGGCGCGCCCGACCAGGGCTTCACCATCGTCTGCACGACGTATCGGCTCACCGAGCACTACCACTACTGGACGAAGAACAATCCGATGAACGTCCAGCTCGTGCCCGAACCGTTCGTCGAGATCCCGCAGGACCTCGCCAGCGATCTCGGCATCAAGGGCGGCGACAAAGTGAAGGTGACGAGCGCGCGTGCGTCGTACGTCGCCAAGGCGATGGTCACACAGCGCATCAAGCCGATGCTGATCGACGGGAAGAAGACGTACCAGATCGGCATCCCGATCCACTGGGGATATCGCGGCATCGCGGAAGATGAAGGCATGACGGCGCTCAACGGCGTGAACCTGCTGTCGCCGACCGTGATCGACCCCAACGCGTACACGCCCGAGTTCAAGGGCTTCCTGGTGAAGCTCGAGAAGGCTTAGGAGGCGCATCATGCCGACCGGCATGCTTCAAATCAGAGCCATCTCGGCGCACCCCGACGGCGTTCCGGGCCGCGGCGTGCAGCGCGAAGAAGAGGTCTGCAAGTACATCGACGTCACGACCTGCATCGGCTGCAAGGCGTGCGAGGTGGCGTGCGTCGAGTGGAACGACATGCCGTTCCAGCCGACCACGTTCGACAACACGTACCAGACGATGCCGGCCACGTCGTGGAACTACTGGAACCTGATCACGTTCCACGAGCATCAGCGCGACGACGGGACGCTGATGTGGCTGATGCGCAAGGACCAGTGCATGCACTGCGAGGATCCCGGGTGCCTGCGCGCATGTCCGGCCGACGGCGCGATCGTGCAGTACGCGAACGGCATCGTCGACTTCCAGCAGGAGAACTGCATCGGCTGTCAGTACTGCGTGTCCGGCTGCCCGTTCGACATCCCGAAGCGACCGGCTGTCTGCGGTTCGGCACGAAGACCGACATGCGCGCGCTCGCGGACGCGCGCGCGAAGCAGCTGCGCGAGCACTCGGGATTTCCGAACGCGGGCGTGTACGATCCGTCGTCGATTGGCGGCACGCACGTGATCTACGTGCTGCACGACATCACGAAGCCGGAGCTGTACGGCCTGCCGGCGAATCCGCAGATTCCGCCGACCTTCACGGTGTGGAAACGCTTCGCCAAACCGATCGCGCTGGTGCTCAGCCTGTTCGCCGCGCCGGTCGCGTTCTTCCATTACGTGAGCCAGGGACCGAAGGAACCACTGGCGCCGCCGCCTTCGCCCGGCTACGGCGGGCCAGGGCCGCAACCACCGGCCTCGGAGGTGCCGCGATGAACACGACGATCGAGCGCTTCGACGAATCGGCGCGGCGCCGCGTCGGCGCGTACGGCCGGACGGTCGTACGCACCGGCGAGCTCGTGCGCCACCCGGTCTACACGCGCGTGCTCCACTGGTCCGTCGCCGTCTTCTTCATCCTCGCGCTGCTGTCCGGCTTTGCGATCTACTCGCCGTGGCTGTATCACTGGTTCACGCCGCTCTTCGGCGGCGGACCGAACACGCGTCTGCTGCATCCGTGGTTCAGCCTCGGCTTCGTCGCGTTGTTTGCGCTCCAGTTCCTGAACTGGCTCGAGCCGATGACGTGGAACGCTGACGACCGCCGCTGGACGCGGCGCATCAGGGAGTACGTCACGAACGCCGACGCGCGCGAGCCCGATTACGTCGACTTCTTCAACGCCGGACAGAAGATGTACTTCTGGGCGATCGCGATCAGCGCGATCATCTTCCTCATCTCCGGCATTCCGATGTGGTTCCCGAAAACGTTTGGGCGTCCCGCGGTCGGCATCGGGTACGTACTGCACGACATCGCGGCGCTCGTGATGCTGATCGGATTCATCGTGCACCTGTACGAAGGGACTGCTGCGCAGCCGGGTACCTTCCAGGCGATGACGCGTGGAACCGTGGACGAGCGGTGGGCCTGGACGCATCATCCGGCGTGGTACCGGCGTGCCACCGGCCGCGATCCGCGCACCGATTACGAGCCTGCCCGCGCGCGTCAGGGTCAGCGAGCGGGCGACGATCGCCGGGCGAACGTGTAAAACGCTGTGACACGCCGAAACGCTCGCCTCGCCAGCGGCGCGGTCGCCGCCGCAGTCCTCGTACTCTTTGCTGCCGCGCCCGCCGCCGGGCAGGCCACCATAAAAGTCAGCGACGACGTGAATCTCCGGTTCGGCGTGCTCGGACAGGTTCAGGCCGACAGCCTCGAAGATCCGGGCACGGGCGCCGCAACCAACAACCTGTTCATCCGCCGCGTCCGCCTGCTGTTCGGCGGCCAGGTGGCGAAGAACATCACGTTCTTCGTCGAAACCGATTCGGTGAATCTCGGCCGGGTGGTGAACGGCGTGAAGAACATTCCGTCGACGACGATCATTCAGGACGCCTACGGCGAATTCAAGGCGAGCGACGCGTTCGCCGTCGACGCAGGGCTGATGTTCGTGCCGTTCTCGCGGAACAGCCTGCAGAGCGCGGCGACGCTCCTGCCGATCGACTACGGAGCGTACACGTTCACACAGAGCGGGCCGACGCAGTCGTCGATCGGCCGCGACACCGGATTCCAGGCGAAGGGCTATTTCGCGAAGAGCCATTTTGAATACCGGCTCGGAGTGTTCCAGGGGGTGCGGGACGCGCGCTCGCACCCGGCGTTCCGCTACGCCGGGCGCGCGATGTACAACTTCCTCGAGACGGAGGTCGGGTTCTTCTACACCGGCACCTACGTCGGCAAACGAAAAGTCGCCGCAGTGGCCGCGGCGTTCGACTCGCAGAACGACTACCATGCGTACGACGGCGACGTCTACATCGACTACCCGGCGGGTCCGGGCGCGGTGACGCTGCAGGTCGACTACAACCGGTTCGATGGCGGCACGAAGTTCACCACGGTGCCGAAGCAGAACGACGTACTGGTCGAGCTCGGATATCTGATCACGGCGCTCAAGATCACGCCGGTGCTGCAGGTCGCCACCCGCGACGTCGTCGACACGACGAGAGGCGATGAGAAGCGATGGTCGCTTGGCGCGAATTACTGGTGGGCCGCGCACAACGCCAACATCAAGGCGGCGTTCATGCGTATCGACCCGACCGGGCTTGCGACGCAGAAAGAGTTCACGATCCAGTTGCAGTTCTTCTACTACTAATGTCCTGACCGCGTGGCTTGCGCAATGACTGGCGCGGCCCGAAACGTCGAGCGTGCGCTGAGCGAGCCGCGCGATGCTGGCAGGGCGTCGCGGTGGCATGCGCCTCCCTGTAGACGAGCACGACTCCGCCGCCACTTACTTTCGCATGTCTTTCACATGCCCCATCCCTGTGCGCCACGCCGACCAGCGGAAGGCATGTTCATCAGCAGAATAGTAGTCCCACATCGATGGAGACGGTCATGAAAGCAGCGCTCGGTTCGCTATCGCTCCTTGTTCTTTCGTCCAGTTTGTTCTTTGCCCAGGCGCAACCCGTCCCCGATCAAAGACCTCTCGCATTCACGCACGTGACGGTTATCGATGCGACAGGTTCACCGGCGCAGCCGGACATGACCGTTGTCGTCTCAGGCGATCGTATCAGTGGGGTGGGGAAATTCGGCACGGTTGCGATTCCCCCCAATGCCCAGGTCATGGAAGCGCGCGGCCGGTTCATGATTCCGGGTTTGCAGGAAATGCACACCCATGCGTTCATTCGCGAGAAAAAGTCATTTCCGCTTTACACGTTTTATCTCTTCCTCGCCAATGGTGTCACCGGCATCAGAGACTTCGGGTCCACCGGCGTGAAAGATGACTTTGGCGATTACCCATTCCGTGGGGATACCCTGTGGCGCCAGGCGGTCTCAGCGGGAAGCATTCTGGGCCCGCGCGTGAACATGTCGCTCACCGTCGTGAACGGGCCGCGCGCCGAAGGCTATCCACGCACCTGGTTGACCGTCGGCGATGCCGCGCAGGCGCGCGACATGGTGAAGTTCCTGAAGGATCAAGGGGCCGATTTCATCAAGGAGTACGACCAGCTCTCGCGCGAGTCGTATTTCGCGCTAGCCGAGGAGGCAAAGAGGCAAGGCATACCTTTGGCTGGCCACGTGCCCATTGCGGTAACTGCCGCGGAGGCTTCCGACGCCGGGCAGCGGAGCTTGGAGCACAACTACGGTGTGCTCTCGGGCTGTTCCACCAAGGAAGCCGAGGTGATGCAGAAGGAGCGGGACTTGTACGGCCCAGGCAAGGGGGCGATGCGCGGACTCCTGCCTCTCGACGACGTGAAAGCGTTCACCAGCTCGTACAGCGAGGAGAAATGCAAAGCCCTCTTTGCGAAATTCGTCAAGAACGGCACGTTCGTCGACCCATCCATGCTCAGGGCACGAGGCGGCGGAGTACCGGCAACCGCTCCGCAGGTCGTCAAGTATTTCTCGCCGGCCTTGAAAGAGTACTCGTATCCGGCGTCGAGGACGCCAAGACCACCGGATCCGGCGACCGTTGAAGCTCGAAAGCTCATGTACGAGTACCATTGCCGTCTCGTCAAGGAAATGCAGCGCAGCGGCGTGAAGATGCTCGTTGGTACGGACGACTCCTATTTTGGCAGCTCGTTGCATGAAGAGCTTGTCGAGTTCGTGAAGGCGGCTGGCCTGACGCCGATGGAAGCGCTGCAAATCGCCTCCAGGAACGCGGCAGCGTACTACGGGAAGCTGGACTCACAGGGCACCGTTGAAAAAGGCAAGTTGGCGGATCTGGTCTTGCTCGACGCGAATCCGCTCGAGTCGATCGAGAACACCCAGAAAATATCCGCCGTCGTCGTCAACGGGCGCCTGCTGGACAGAAAGGATCTCGATCGGCTGTTGGCCCAGGTGGAATCGGCCAACACGATCCTGCGCTGAGTAATACCCGGGTCTGCTTTTGGACGTCGACTTTCATGTTCTTGTAAGGAGACTTTGCTATGCACCTGTTTCGAGCCCTGGACGCCAAGTGGTCATCCTCTCGTCTGCCGAGGACGTTCGTCACCACAGCCGTGGCCGGTGCCATTGCGATCACCGCCTGGGTTTTGATCATGGCAAGCGCGCCGTTGGCACAGCAGGCCCCGCTGCACCTCAACCCCGCCATTGAAAAACTCGCGCAGGGGAAACCCATCATCGGCACCAACACCAGTGATCTGTCGCTCGAGAATGCCCGGTCGTTGGCCCGTGCCGATTTCGACTACGTGTACGTCGACATGGAGCACTCGCCGTTGAATATGGAAGGGCTCCATAACTTTCTCGTAGGGATGATCGACAAGGCGGCGATTCTCAAGAAAGGCAACGCGCAGCCGAAAGTCGCGGCGTTCGCGCGGTTTCCTCCTTACGGGAGGGATAACGCCCAGTGGATCGCCAAGCAGGCGCTGGACATGGGCTTGATGGGCGTGATCTTCAATGGTATCGACAACAAGGAGCAAGCGCTCCTTGCCGTGCAGAACATGCGCTACCCGCAGAAAAAAGCGTCGAAGTACCCAGTGCCGCCCGGCATTCGTGGGACTGCACCGGGATACGCAATATGGGTGTGGGGCATCTCCGGGGCAGAGTATACGCAGCGCGCTGATGTCTGGCCGCTCAATCCCGAAGGGGACCTGTTGGCGATTCCGATGATCGAAACGCTGGAAGGTTTGAAGAACGTCAACGAGATTGCGGCGGTGCCTGGGGTTGGCGCGCTGTTCATTGGAGCGGGAGCCGATTTGTCACAATACCTCGGCGTGGCCCAGAATGCGCCCGAGGTCGAGGAGGCTCGTCAGACCATCTTGAGGGCCTGCCTTTCGCACAACGTCGCTTGCGCCATCACGGCGAACACCAAGGCCGACATCGACAAGCGGCTCAAGGAAGGGTGGAAGATGATCAGAACGGGCCGGGGAGAATAGAGAGAACGCGACGTGTAGATTCGTCGCCATCGCGTCATTCTCCGCAGCCGTCGCCGGTGCGACAATTGGTTTGACGGGCGCTGGATGATGACGGGCGTGGCGATTCGGCCTGGTAGATGGGAGTCGGGCAGTCTGGGTCGGGCGGCGTGCCGTTCGTACCGGTGGTGAAGCGGATTTGCGTCGCGCGCGCATGCGGGCGAGCGACAGATACTCGTCCTCGTCCAAGTCCGTGATCAGTTCAACATGTAGGTCATCGCGATTCCAGTCTGGCTGGCCGGAACTTGAACTCGGACACGAATGGATTGTCAGGGAGAAGGCCAGCGAAAGCGGCTGTCGCATGGAAGGCGAGGCTCTCAGCCGAGCCGCTGCCGCTCGCCTGAAAAGCTCGCGATCCATCCGGTCCGAAGCAGAGATGCGCGAGCCACCCCTGGGGGGCGGCTCGCGCGTCGGTCGCGTCTACTGATTCTGGTTGTTGCTCGTCGAGCTGGCGAGCTTTGCCTTGCGCTCGGCGACCTGCTTCTGGAAATCCGCGTCCGAGAGAAACTCGGTGCCGATATGCGCGGCCGCCATGTCGTCGATGCTCCGCTGGCCCCAGCCGACCCAGATGGTCGGATCCGGGTTCCGGCGATTCGCAGCGGTGTTGTCGTGAATCGCGATCAGGTGCAGCATCGTGCCGGCTGGCAGCAGCGGCGCCACATCGTCGTTGTAGGTGTACATGACGTGCCAGTTGAAATCCCAGCGATCGACGCAGCTCAACGTCTCCTTCGATCCGTTGAGATGAATCGCCTCCATGCACATCGCCTTGCCGCGGATGTGCATGTGCGGCTGGAAGCTCGCGATGCGGGCGTTCTTCGGCAGCCGGTAGTACGCATCCGTGCGGGTGACCGCTCCCGGCGGGATGTCGATCGTGTCGTTCTCATGCGGGAACACGTCGGTGAGGAAGTGCGTCGGCGGGTTCTCCTTGGGATAGAACACGAAGCCGACCTTCGTCATCGACGGGACTTCCTGGCCGATCGCGTGGTAATGCATGTTCAGGCGGACCTTCGCGCCCTTTTTGATGATGCGGCCCGACCCGTCGGGGAACGTCTCGCCGTATTTGCCCACCGCATACTCACTCAGGTAGGTCCCCTCGTTCACGTCGGTGATCGCGCCGTCGGCCGAGCTTCCCCCGCCAACCGTCCGCGCATCTTCTTCCTGGATCAACGTGGCGATGGCGTGGTGGGTGACCTTGCGGCCCGCGCCCATGACACGCGTTTCGACCGCCTTGATGTACTTGTCCTCGGGAAGGTTGACCTCGACGATGCGGTCGACCCACCAGTCCGGACCGTTGGCGTACACGACGTCAGGCTTGGGAAGCGACACGATCAGGTCGGGTTGGCCGATCGTCCACTCCTCGTCGCGGAAGGTGAGCGGCTTCGGCAGATCCTTCGGATCGCCGAGCGGCGCGCCAGCGTCCACCCACGCGACGATCGTGGCGATCTGGTCGGGCGTCAGGGAGATGTCGTTCTTGAAGCTCTGAATCCCGACGCTCGTATCAAGGTGCCACGGCGGCATCTCGCGGCGCGCGACGCGGTCCTTGATGGAGCGTGCCCAGGGGCGCGTCTCCTCGTAAGACATCAGCGACATCGGGGCGACGGTTCCAGGATGGTGACACGTCTGACACCTTGCCTGGAAAATCGGCGCCACGTCTTTTGCGAACGTCACTCGCGGAGTGTCGGCCGCCGCCAGCACCGCGACCGGCGAGAGCGTCGTGCCCGCACCAGCCCCTCCCAAGCCGATCCACACCGACATCACGACTGCGGCCCCGCCTGCAGCCACGAAAGTCTTACGCACATGCCCTCCCATCTTCACTTCGTCCGTCCTGGTTACTTCATCACCGTGACCGTCACAAAGGTCGACGTCCAACAGCACGCGAATCCCGGCACGTTCTGCCCCTGGGACGTCAGGAGCATGGATCCGTCGTCGGCCAGCACGTTCACCATGTAAGTCCCGGGTTCACTGAACACCGCGGTCGTCGTCGCCACGCCGTCTTTCACGAGCGTCGTCCGGCTGCCGAATGTGACCGTCCCCGGCCCACGATACTTGGACCATCTGACGTTCAGCGCGGCAGGTGTATTGGGCGTCGCGCCGTCCGGTCTGCCGTCGGTGAGGGTATTGACGGCGCGCCGGTCGGTGCGCATCTTCGGCAGCCCATCGTCGGTGACTCTCGCGGTCAGGGTGACCGGCTGGCCCACCGTGCCCTCCAGGGTGCGAAACAGCTCGACCTGCGGCGGCGTGTTCCCGTTCTGCGTGTCCTTGCTGACGTCTATCTGCTGTTCCGGCTTCAGCGAGGCCGGTATCCGCTCGGTGTTGCCGCGAATCGTCAGCGTCCAGGTGATCGTCTGCTTGAAAGCCTTCGGCACCACCACCGCGAAAATCTGCTTGCCGCGGCGTGGCAGGAAATGCGTCGGCTGGCCACGGTCGATGGGAGCGGGATCGAACGAGTTGTTCGGCCCGATCGGGATATCGAGCTCCTCTTTCCAATTCCGGTTCATGTACCCGAAATACATGCTGACGGTACCGTCTGGATTCGGCTCCCATCCCTCAAACACCGGTGCAACAGTCTGGCCGGTGTCGCGGCGTGGATCCATCATCTGGATGCCGGGCGCCCCGCTCGGCGTCTGCGCCGGCGCCTGTCCGTGTATGAGGCGCGCCGACGTCGCCACTACAACGGTTACAATCATTCCACAACCCACGCTTGCCACCGACCGTTTCATCAACGCGTCTCCCGTCAACACACCGGAACCCTTAGAAATCCAGCTGCGCGCTCAACTTCAACAACCGGCCCGGCAGTACGGCCGTCGGCTGCTGCCACTTCGGTCCGAACACATTGTTCTGCAGGAGAACCGCGTTCGCGTTCAGCAGATTGTACAGGTCCACGTTGCCGCGCAGCTTGGTGCCGCCGAGCTTCAGCGAGCGGCTGATGCGCGCGTCGACCTGATACACGCGGTCGCCATAGAGCGTGCCCGGAGCGACCAGGCCGATGGTCGTCGTCCCGCCACTGCCCGACGCGAGGTTGCGCCCGAGGTACGGCGCCACCTGCGCGCTGGTCAGCGCGTAGTTGGCCAGAATCTGCGGGCCCGGCACGCTCTGGAACGTCGCCGCGAAGTCGATACCCCATGGCAGCGGATGCCGTCCCTGCAACTTCACCTGTGGCTGGAACGGCGGCTTGATATCGCAGTACAGGCTGCTCGGTCCGGCAAAGCCAGAGTAGTTCGCCGCTGTGCCGGCAGCAAGACCGGTCACCGCGGTTGCAAGATTGTCGACCTTGCCGACGACGTCGCAGTTGTTCAATTCTTCCCGGCCGACGGAGACGCCGCCGAGCAGGAGGACGTTGCGCGGCAGCCGCGCGTTGATGCTCACGTCGAAGCCGTTGTAGTGGTCGAACTGCCGTCCGTAGCTGCTCGCGAAGGTGACGGTGTTGTTCACCTGGCCGAACTTGGTCGGGCTGATGTCCGCGAGACCGACGACCGAGGAGCCGGCGCCGGCCGGCAGCCGCGAATCCGCAGGGAGCGGGAAGTTATAGAACGTATAGTCCGACGGCGCGAACGACTGGTTGTCGACCACAAGGAAATTGCCGTAGGCGCGGCGATAGTAGCCGGCGTTGATCGACACACGGGACATCAGCTCGTGCGAGATGGTGACTTCTGATTCCCAGTTGTAGCCCCGCTTGCCCCATCCCTGGCGAATCGCCGGGTCGAACTGCGTCGTGGTGATCGGTTTCCCGAAGTTCAGGTTGTTCGCCTGGCCGCACTCGGCGTTTTCGAACAGGTTCGAGAAGTCGCAATCCGGATAGAAGTTGCCGTTTCGGTCGGTCCACGTACGGTTCACGCTGTTGACGGCCGTATTCACCGGGTTCATCGCGGCCGCGAACTGGATCGTCTCTCCCTGGAGATAACGGCCGATCGTCGCCTTCAGCGCCGTCTTGCCGTTCCCGAACACGTCGTACGAGACGCCGAGACGCGGATCGAGGTCCTTCCAGTTCGTCACATCGCTGATGGCCGAGTAGTCACGCGGCCCGTAGAACTGAACGGCGGGCAGGTGCTCTTCAGGGATGCTCTCCACGTGATTATCGAAGCGCACGCCGAGGTTCAGCGTCAACCGCTTCAGCGTCCACTGATCCTGCGCGAAGATTCCGAGCGCGCGGTTCAAGTGCATCAGGTACACGTACGGCGTCGCGTTGACCGTGACGGTGCGCGGCACGCCGTTGAGCACCTGCAGGTTGAGGTTGCCGTACACGTTGCCGATGTACTGGCGATCGCCCCGCTGCAGCGTGAAGCCGGTCTTGAAGGCGTTGCCGCCGGTCACGTACGACACCGACGCGCGGTAGTTATAGATCCAGCTGTTGTGCCGGAAGCGCCCCTGCTGCGGCGCGTTGTAGTTGAGCCCCGTGGACTGCTCGACGACCGACAGCGTCGTGTCGTTGACCGTGCCCTGTGGGAAGTACTCCTGCTGAAAGAGGTATCGCTGCGCCGCAGCCTCGAAGAGCAGCTTGGACGTGATGGGCGCGTTCCAGCTGCCCTGCATCAGGTGGTTGACCGGGCTCCTCGCCTGCCGCGCCGCTTCCGGCGCCGTCGTGGCGCTCACGTTCTGATGGCAGAGGCAGCGGCCCTGGTCGATCAGGAACAGCCCGAACTTGTTTTTCGAGTTGGCCTGATAGGTGAGCCTGCCGCTGGCGCTTCCGAGCCATGAGTCGTCAATCGCCTGCTGATTCAGGTCCGGAGTGTAGACGGGCGGATTCGAACCGGCGGTCTTGTTGATGAAGGCATTCGCGACCAGGTTGTTGTACCCCCAGTAACGCGACGACGCAAAAAACCAGACCTTGTCGTTCTTGATCGGTCCGCCGACGGACCCATTCAGGTCCCAGTTCTTATCCAGGTTACTGGAAGTGCTCACGCCGCGGGCGATGAGCGCATCGTCGATGTTGTCCGCCTGGAGGTTCCGGCTCGCGTACGCAGAGAAGAGCGAACCGGAGAAACGATTGCCGCCCTCGCGCGGGATGATGTTGACGAGGACTGCCCCCGTGGGCCGTTCCGCGGTAATGGCGCCGATCTCGTACGAAAACTCCTGCACCGCGCCGGTGTCCATGTTCATGCCGCCGGTGTAGAAGCCGGTCATCGCGTTCATCGACACGCCTTCAATCATCTCGTTGAAGTCCGACTGCTTGCTGCCGTGGATGCCGAGCGTCTGCCGCATGTCGCCAGTGGATCCGCCAACGTCCTGCGTCACCGGATTGCTGACGGCCTGCATCTGGATGCCAGGCACGAGCGCGCCGATCGTCTGTTCGGTGCGGCCGCTGGGGATGGCGTCCACGATCTCCTTGCTGACCACTCGCTGCTGGATGACGTTCTGCACGTCGACGACAGGCGTACTGCCCGACACGGTGATCGTTTCCTCGACGCCGCCGACTTTCAGTTCGCTGTTCACGGTGGCCGTGAAGTTCGTGGTCAGCTCGATGCCTGCCCGCTTGACGGAACTGAACCCGGGCAGCGTGAAGGTGACGGTGTACGTGCCTGGCCGCAGGTCGACGATGCGATACTGCCCCTGCCCATCGGTGGTCGCCGAGCGCACCTTCTCGATCAACGCCGGGCTCGCGGCCTCCACGGTCACTCCCGGCAGCACGGCACCGGTCGCGTCCTTCACGGTTCCGGAAATGCCGCCGCTCTGGGCGAATGACACCGCAGGCACGAGCACGACCACCATGAGCGCGGCTGCAGCGAAGCGAATGGCCCTGTTCTCCACTCCTGACCCCTCCTGTCGAACTGAACGTCCTGGTCGCACAAGTGACCGCGGCCCGAGCCCGAGAAGTCGGGCTCGAGAAAGCATGCCTGCCAGATGGCTGTTGGTCCGAAACAGTCTGTGGCAGGGATCATCGCCTTCCGCGGTCGAAAGCGCAATCCCCGGATTGTCATTTTTTGGCTGGAAATCGCCGAGTTCCACGCAGAACGTGGGCACATTCGTCACCTTTCGCGCTGTCCAGATTGGATCCTCAGAACGCCGCGATCGGATTCACCGGCGACCCGGTCGCGCCACGGACCGGCAACGGCGCCACGGTCAGCATGAATTCCCAGCGGTTCCGTGTCGCTGCGGCTTGCGCCAGCGCCTCGAGGTCGCAGTTGTCGAGCAGCGGGACGCCGAGTGTCACAAGCGAGAAATCGTGCACGGCATTCGGCATCTCGGTCTTCGACGGGTTGACACCCTGCGGATGATCGCTGCCGAGCACGGCGATATCGCGCTGCTTCAGCCAGGGAATGACGGTGGCGTCGAGGCCCGCGTCCTTGCCGTTTCTGCCCCGAACCCACGGGCCGAACTTCTCCCGGTACGGCCAGACGCCGGTGCGGATGAACAGCGCGTCGCCGGACGCGACCTTGATCCCCGCCTTCTTCTCCCAGGCTTCGATATCTTCAGCGTAAATCGGCGTTCCCGGTTCGAGATACGGCACACCCTTCAGACGCGGCACGTCAATCAGGATGCCCCGGGTCATGATCCCGTTCTTCATGTTCGAGATGGAGTTCTTCGCATGTCCGGTCTGCTGCTCGACGACCTTGGGATCGGGCGTATAGCCGTTGTAGAACACGCCGCCGTAGTTCACATGCGCCAGCGAATCCAGGTGGGTATGTGCCCAGCCATGCGCCGCGACGCCGATATAGTCCGACCCGATTCCAAGCATCTTGTGGTCGTACGGGTTCGGATTGTCGATCGCCTTCACGGTGTCGGCGTCCCCGGCGAGAGAGACGGTGAATCC
>QHWJ01000060.1 GCA_003222535.1 Acidobacteriota bacterium
AGAGGCGGATCCAGCAGTGAGGCTGAGGGTGCTCGACGCGAGCGACACGCGGGCGCTGGCCCGCCTGCTCGCGCCGGCGCGCGACGACAATCGCGCCTTCGACCGGCGCGTCGAGGCGATAGTCGACGGCGTGCGGACTGGCGGCGATCGTGCGCTCGCGCGGTTCGCGCGGCGGTTCGACGATGTGTCGGCGCCGTGGGAAGTGTCGGCCGGCGAGATGCAGGCCGGCGCGGCCCGTGTCGAGCCGGTGGTGCGGCGCGCCATCCATCGGGCCGCGCGAGCTATCGCCCGCGTCGCCTTCCGTCAGATTCCGCACCATTTCGATCTCAATGTGGCGCCCGGCGTGTCGGTCGAGCAGCGCGTGGAGCCAATCGAGCGAGTGGGCTGCTACGTGCCCGGCGGCCGGTTCCCGCTGCCCTCTTCCCTGCTGATGACCGCCGTGCCGGCGCGCGTCGCCGGCGTCCGTGAGATCTTCGTGGTGTGCCCGCGGCCCGAACCCGCCGTCATGGCGGCCGCGCTCGAAGCCGGCGTCACGAAGCTTTTCCGCATCGGCGGCGCCCACGCCGTGGCGGCGCTGGCCTACGGCACCAGGACGATTCCGCGCGTCGACAAGATCGTCGGGCCGGGCAACCGCTACGTCGCGGCCGCCAAGGCGCTCGTCGCGCGCCGCTGCGCGATCGACTTCTACGCGGGACCGACCGAGATCGTGATCGTCGCCGGCGCCGGACAGCCGGCGTGGATCGCCGCCGACCTCATCGCACAGGCCGAACACGACCCCGACGCGCGCGCCATCCTGATCACCTGGAGCCGGCGGCTCGCCGATCGCGTCGTGAAGGCAGTCGCCGAACGAAGTTTGGGCCGCGCCATCGTCCAGCGCTCGCTCGGCGCGAACGGCGCCGTTGTCGTGACGCGCACGGCGAACGAGGCGATGACGCTTGCGAACCGGTTCGCGCCCGAGCACCTGGTCGTCGATCGCGAAGCGCTCGCCCGGCGGCCGCTGACGGCCGGCGCGGTGTTCATCGGCGCCTATTCGGCGCAGGCGGCCGGCGACTACGCGACAGGTTCGAATCATGTGTTGCCGACTTCGGGGGCGGCCCGCTTCCGCGGCGGTCTTTCGGCCGCGGACTTCGTGCGCGTGATGTCCGTGCAGCGCGTCACGCGCGCCGGGCTCGCGCGACTGGCGCCGACGGTTCTGCCCTTCGCGCGCGCCGAAGGCCTCGAGGCGCACGCCGAATCGATTGAGGTCCGGTTCCAATAGGCGTTCGGCGTTCGGGAGTCGGCCTTCGGCGCTGGTCGTCAGTCGTTGAGCGTTGGTCTTTGGCCATGAGTCATTACCAGAAGCCACCGGAACTGTATGGCGGTCTGCGGCTCCATCAGAACGAGAACACGGGCGGCTGTTCGCCGCGCGTGACCGAGGCGCTCGCGCGGTTGCGCGCGGATCAGGTCGGCTTCTATCCGCCCTATGCTGCAGCGACCGACGCGGTCGCCATGTATCTGGGCGTGCCGCCCGATCGCGTGACGCTCACCAACGGGCTCGACGAGGGCCTCATGGCGCTGTCGGTGGCGTACCTGCGGGCGGAGATCGGCGGCCCGGTGCTCGAAGCGATCGTGCCGGAGCCGGCGTTCGAAATATTCCGATTGGACACTGAAGTGGCGGGTGGGAAGCTCGTGCAGGTGATGCCGAAGGCGGACTTCGCTTTTCCGCTGGACGAGGTGCTGGCGGCGGTCACCCCGAACACACGCGTCGTGTTTCTGACGAACCCGAACAACCCGACGGGCGTCAGCATGCCGCTCGGCGACATCCGCGCGGTCGCGCGGGGCGTCCCCGCCGGCGCGATCGTGTTCGTCGACGAGGCCTACGCGGAATTCGCGGACGAGAGCTTCATCCCCGAGCTGGACGCCTTTCCGAACGTCGTCGTGGGACGCACGTTTTCGAAGGCGTTCGGTCTGGCCGGACTCCGGATTGGCTGCCTCGTCTCCGCGCCGGCGACGGTCGACCCGATTCGGCGCGCCGTGCCGGTGTACAGCGTCAGCGTCGCCGCCGTCGCCGCCATTCAGGCCGCGCTGTCGGATCTCGATCACATGCGCGGCTACCTAAGGCAGGTCACCCAATCGAAAGCGCTGCTCTACGCGGCGTGCGATCGACTCGGCCTCACATACTGGAAGAGCCGTTCGAACTTCGTGCTCGTGTGCGCCGGCGATCGTACCGACGCCCTCGTCAACGGCGCGTTCGCACGGGGAGTGTACCTGCGCGATCGCTCCACCGAACCGGGGTGCGCCGGCTGCCTCCGCATCACCACCGGCATCGTCGATCACACGCGGCGCGCGATAGCCGTCATGGAAGAGGTTCTGTGCGCCGCGCGGTAATCGACCGCCGGACGACCGAGACCGAGATCCGGCTCGGCCTCGGGCTCGACGGCAAGGGGCGGTATCGCGTGCGGACCGGAATCCGCTTTCTCGATCACATGTTGGAGCTCGTCGCGCGTCACGGGGCCTTCGATCTTCGCATCGACGCGCGCGGCGACCTCGACGTCGACCAGCATCACACCGTGGAGGATCTCGGGATCGCCCTCGGCGAGGCGGTGTCGAAGGCGCTGGGGAACCGGCGGGGCATCAATCGCGCCGGCTATTTCGTGATGCCGATGGACGAGACGCTGGCCGTCGCCGCAGTGGACCTCGGCGGCCGGCCGCACACCGTGGTCGATCTGCAGGTGAAGCTCGCGCGGGTCGGCGATCTCCAGACCGAGCTCGTCCACGATTTCTTCGAGGGCTTCTCGATCGGCGCGAGGGCCAACGTCCACGTGAAGGTGCTCTACGGCCGGTCGAGCCACCATAAGATTGAAGCCGTCTTCAAGGCGTTCGCGCGCGCGCTGCGCGTCGCCTGCGCGAAGGATCGCCGGCTCGCCCGCATGTTACCGAGCACCAAAGGCCTGCTGTGATCGCGCTCATCGATTACAAGGCCGGCAACCTGACGTCGGTGAAGAAGGCGCTCGCCACGATCGGCGCGGACGTCTTCGTGCCCCAATCGCCCGGCGATCTGGCCGAGGCGAGCGGCATCATCGTCCCCGGCGTCGGACACTTCGGGGCGACCCGGGCGCTCGATCAATCCTGGATCGACGCGATCCTGGCCCGCGTCGGCGAAGGTCGGCCGCTGTTTGGCATCTGCCTGGGCATGCAGTGGCTGTACGAAGGCAGCGACGAAGCGCCGGACTGTCCCGGACTCGGACTGTTCAGCGGACGATGTTTTCGGCTGGGAACGGTCCGGCTTCAGCCGGACCGGAACATCAAAGTTCCCCACGTCGGCTGGAACAGCCTTTCGATCGAGCGTCGCATGTCGATTGTCGAGGGTGTCCAGGCAAACGCACAGGTGTACTTCACACACAGTTACGCGGCGCCGCGGAGCGGCGAGACGGTCGCCATCACGGAGCACGGCGGGGCCTTCACCGCAATCGTGCAGCGCGGGCAGGTCGCCGGCGTGCAGTTCCACCCCGAGAAATCCGGGGATGTCGGACTTCGCATCCTCAGGAACTTTCTGGAGCTGGTAGGATGAGCCCGCAGAGGTTGCAGAGGACACAGAGAGTAATAGCCACGGAGACACCGAGACACAGAGCCAAGGTTTTCTCTCTGTCTCAACAAAGAGCTGAGGCTTTCTCTGTGTCTCAGCGTCTCTGTGGCTTGACCCTCCGCGTCCTCTTTAACCTCCGTGTGCTCCACGACAGCGATGCTCTCTAAACGCATCATCGCCTGCCTTGACGTCAGGAACGGCCAGGTCGTCAAGGGCGTCAACTTCGAAGGACTGCGGTCGGCCGGCGATCCGGCCGAACTGGCGCGGCGATACAACGCCGAAGGCATCGACGAGCTGGTGATTCTCGACGTCACGGCGACCCTCGAAGCGCGGCGCGCGCTGGCGGACACAATCTCGCGCGTCGCTCGCGAGCTCTTCATTCCGCTTGCGGTCGGAGGCGGCATCCGCACCGAAGCCGACGCCGCCGCGGCCGTCGAGGCCGGCGCCGACAAGGTCAGCCTGAACACCGCGGCGCTCGCCGAACCGGCGCTCATCACCACCGTAGCCGAGCGGTACGGGAGCCAGGCGGTGCTGGTCGCCATCGATGCGAAACGCGAGACACCGGCTCCGCCGGCGAAAAACGGCCCGAATCCGCAAGTCGTTCCGCGCGAAGCGCGGCAACGAGGAGCTCGTGAGGCATTGCTCAGACGGGCTCCCGGGCGCGATCGCTTCTCGGTGTACGCGCGCAGCGGGCAGAGCGCGTCGGGCCGCGATGCCGTCGACTGGGCGCGCGAGGCGGAAGACCGCGGCGCCGGCGAGATCCTGCTGACGTCAATCGACCGCGACGGCACCAAGGCCGGCTTCGACTGCGCGATGACGGCCGCCGTGTCGTCGGCCGTGTCGATCCCGGTCATCGCCTCCGGCGGCGCCGGCGGCTTCGATCACTTCGTCGACGTCTTCACGACCGGCCGCGCCGACGCGGCGCTCGCGGCGTCGATCTTTCATTACGCCGAGACCAGCGTGCGCGCGTTGAAGCAGCATCTTCGCGAACACGGCATTCCGGTTCGGCTTTAGTGGCCGCCACGACAGCCACGAAAGACACGAAAGATACGAAAGACGCGAAAGAAAATAGGATCGTTTGGTTCTGGGCTTTCGTATGGTCGTGTGCTGGCGTTTTTCGTGCCTGTCGCGTTTTTCGTGCCTTTCGTGCTTTTCGTGGTTGATCTCGAGCGCCCGTAGAATGAGCGCAAATCCATCCGCAGGATGCTGATCCCTTCCATCGATCTCCAGGGCGGCGCCGTCGTGCAGCTCGTGCAGGGCGAGCGGCTCGCGATCAAGGACGATGACGTCTTTCGCTGGGTGCGCCGGTTCGAGCGCTTCCCTAAAGTGCAGGTCATCGATCTGGACGCCGCGCTGGACCGTGGCGACAACCTCGCGATCGTGCGGCAAATCGCCGGCGCAATCTCGTGCCGCGTCGGAGGCGGCATCCGCACCCTCGATCGCGCGCAGGACGTGCTTGCCGCCGGCGCGCAGCAGATCATCGCCGGCTCGGCGCTCTTCAAGGATGGACAGCCGGACCTCGCGTTCGCGCAGCGGCTCAGCGACGCCGTCGGCCGCGAGCGCGTCATCGCCGCCGTCGACAGCCGCAACGGATACGTCGTGATTCACGGCTGGAAGACGGCCCTGCCGCTGACCGCGTCGGAGGCCGTCCGCGCGCTGGAGCCTTACTGCGACGAGTTTCTGTACACCCACGTCGACAGCGAAGGGCTGATGGGCGGGACGAACATGGAGGCGATCCTGGCGGTCCGGCATGCGACGATGCGCCGCGTGACCGCGGCCGGGGGCATCAGCACCCAGCGTGAGATCGACGACCTCCACGCCCGCGGCATCGATGCCGTTGTCGGCATGGCCATCTACACGGGCGCGCTGGATCCTGACGCGCTTCCTCATGGCTGATGGCTGATGGCTAATAGCTAATGGCTTGACCCTTGAACGTTTCTGCCAGCGAACCCGTCAAAGGTCCCATGCGGAAATATGTGCTCGCCTTGGGTATCCTTGCGCTGGCCACGCCGGCCGTCACTGCGGCGTTTGAGGAAACGGAACACATCAGCCGGACGATCAGGATGGAACCCGGCGGGACGCTGCGGCTCAGGAGCTTCTCGGGCCGGGTTACGGTCACCACGTCGGACCGGCCCGAGGTCGTCGTCGACGCCGTGCGCCGCGGCACCCGCGACCGCCTGGACCGCATCAAGCTGGACGTCCACAGCGACGGCTCGAGCGTCGTGGTCGTGAACGCCAACCGGCCGGAGCGCTCCTGGCACTGGTTCACCGACGGGAACAACGTCGTGGAAACGGACTTCGACATCAAGGTGCCGCGCCGGACGAGCCTCGACCTCTCCGTGTTCAGCGCGCGGGTGATCGTCGACGGCGTCGAAGGGTCGCACAAAATCCACGGCTTCTCCTCGCGGGTGAGCCTGAACGACGTGACCGGCTCGGTCAAGGCGCACACCTTCAGCGGGTCTGTCCTGATTCGCGCGAAATCGTGGGAGCCGGACCAGACGATCGACGTCGACACCTTCAGCGGTAATGTCGAGCTCCACGTGCCGGAATCCGCCCGCGGGAGCGTTTCCTTCAACTCCTTCAGCGGCCGGCTGAGCTCCGAGATGCCTCTCACGCTGCACAGCTCCAGCCGTCGTTCGCTCAAAGCCGAGCTCGGCGGCGGCAACGGCGGGACGCTTCGCTTCAAGACCTTCAGCGGCAGCGTCAGGATCGATCGGTGAGGTCGGGTGGCCATACCCACCAGGCCCCACCTGTTCCGCCAGAGCGCCGAACCTCCAACCTACTGATAGAATAGGAATTGTCCCTTCCGGGTGTCGGGCGACGCTTTCAGAGTCGCCGTGAAGGCGAGCCTGAAAGGCCCGCTCTACATGCGAAGGGCACTGCCTATCGTGAGCATCGCAGTCCAGGCCGATTCTGAAGTCCGTTGCGATACGCGTCCGGCGGCAGCCGACCGAATCGCCACGGACGGAAAATTCCTGCGCGTTCGGCCGTCGCCGCGCTCCGCTATCGGTGTGGCTGCGGCGGGACAACACGCCGGCGCGCCCGGTGCGGAGGCGGCCGCGGGTGAGCGATTCCTCGTCAAAGGCGTGACCTACGGGACCTTTGCGCCCGACGCGCAGGGCTACCAGTTTCCCTCCATGCAACAGGTTGCCGCGGACTTCCGCCAGATGGCGAGCCTCGGCATCAACACCGTCCGGACGTACACACCGCCGCGGCGGGATCTGCTCGACGCCGCCGCGGGCGAGGGGCTGCGCGTCATGGTCGGCCTGCCCTGGTCGCAGCACGTGGCGTTTCTGGACGACCGCGCCCTGAAGCGCGGAATCCGCCGGGACATCACGGCGAGGATCGCCGAGCTCGGTGACCATCCTGCGGTGCTGACTTTCGCGGTCGGCAACGAGATCCCGCCGGGTGTGGTGCGCTGGCATGGCCGGCTGCGCGTTGAAAACTTCCTGCGCGGCCTGTACGAAGACGCGAAGGCGACGTCGCCGGACAGCCTGTTCACGTACGTCAATTTTCCGCCGACCGAGTTTCTCGATCTTTCTTTCTTCGACATCTGCGCGTTCAACGTCTACCTGCATCACGAAGCCGACCTGCGCGCGTACGTCGTGCGTCTGCAGCACATCGCCAGTCAGAAGCCGCTGCTCCTGGCTGAAGCGGGTGCCGACAGCACGCGGGAAGGCGAAGCGGGGCAGGCCGAGATCACCTCGATGCACATCCGCGCGGCATTCGAGGAAGGCGCCTGCGGCGCGATCGCCTTTGCCTGGACCGACCAATGGTGGCGCGGCGGCCAATCGGTCGAAGACTGGACGTTCGGGCTCGTCGATCGCGACCGACGCGTGAAGCCGGCCGCGCTCGCCGTCGCGTCGGCCTTCGCGGACGCGCCCTTTTCGCGCGCGCGGCAGCGCACGTGGCCCAAAGTATCGGTCGTCGTCTGCGCGTACAACGCCGCCGACACGCTCGCGGACTGCCTGGCCTCGCTGGAGCGGCTCACCTATCCGGACTACGAGATCGTGGTCGTCAACGACGGGTCGAAGGATCGGACAGGGGACATCGCCCGCAGCTTTGCGCGGGTGCGCGTCGTCGATACGCCGAACGCCGGCTTGAGCGCCGCGCGTAATGTCGGCCTGGCCGAAGCCGCGGGCGAGATCGTCGCCTATACGGACGCCGACACACGCGTCGATCGCGACTGGCTCACGTTCCTCGTTCAGCCGTTCCTCACATCCGACGCCGTCGGCTCCGGCGGACCGAACGTCGTGCCGGCCGACGATCCGCCGATGGCGCAGTGCATCGCGCGCGCGCCGGGCGGCCCCACTCACGTGCTGCTCGACGATCGCGTCGCCGAGCACGTACCGGGCTGCAACATGGCGTTCCGCCGCGACGCGCTGCTCGCGATCGACGGCTTCAATCCCATCTACCTCCGCGCTGGAGACGATGTGGATGTGTGCTGGCGGCTGCAGGCGCGGGGCTGGAAGATCGGATTCGCGCCGGCCGCGCTCGTGTGGCATCACCATCGGACGTCGGTGAACACGTACTGGAAGCAGCAGATCGGCTACGGCGAAGGTGAAACGTGGCTGATGGCGCACCACCCCGACAAGTTCCTCGACGGCCGGATGCTGTGGCGCGGCCGCATCTACAGCCCGCTGCCGTTCGTCCGCTCGCTGTGGAGCACACGCGTCAACGCCGGTGTGTGGGGGACCGCGGCGTTCCCGTCGGTGTACCGCACGGACGTGCATCCGTTCGCGTTCCTGCCCAACTCGATCAAGTGGCAGGCGATCTCGTACGCGCTCACGGCTGCCGGCGCCGTTGTCGCCGCCTCGCGCAACCACATCTGGGCGGCGGCGCTGCTGCTCGGCGGCGGTCTGGTCGGCGTCGCGGCGACCCTCGCGAAGAACATCGCGTACGCGATGCGGTCCGAGGTGGACTCGCTCGAGGGCAACAAGCTCTGGTACCGCTCGACGCTCGCTTACCTGCACTTCATCCAGCCGCTGCCGAGGCGTGGCGCGCGCTGCTGCTGATCTCGGGCAACGTCACCGAAGATCGCTTCTGGGGCGAGTCGTGGACATCGGCCGACCGCGTGCTGACGCAGCTCGCCGACTGGCTGCGCCGCTCGCGCGCGGTGCGGACGATTGAAATCGACGAGGGCTGGTCGGACGACCGCGACGTCAGCGTGTTCGTCGACCGCTGGGCCTGGCTCGACGTGCGTGCGCTCGTCGAAGAGCATGGCTCCGGCAAATCGCTCGTCCGCATGAGCACGCACCTGCGCCCGACCATGTTCGGCGTCGTGGCAGCGGTCGGCCTCGGCGCCGTGCTCCTCGCCGGCGCCGCGACCGGCGCGGCGCTGCGCCGGCCGCTCGCGGGCTCGATCGTCTCCGCGCTGGCGGTGCTGCTCATCGTGGTCATCGCCTGGCGGACCGCGCAGACCACGGCCATCGTCCGGCGTGGGATCGCGAGGGTGACGCTCGGGGCGGGCATGGTCAAGATGCGATCGAGCCGGGTCCGCGCGCCGCTGATCGCGCCGTCGCTGCTCCGCATGTACGGGTTGCGCAGCGCCTTCATCTTCATCGTGATGATCGTGGCGCTCGGCTCGAGCACGCTGATGCTGCGCGAAGCGGCGACCGGCCCGGTGATCGGCGGGAAGAAAGGGTACGCGGGAGACTACGGCCCCGCGATCGAAGCGTGGCTCGACACGCCGGGGGGCGTCGTCGTCGGACCCAACGGCGACATCTACATCGCCGATTCGAACAACGACGTCATCCGCCGGGTGGACACGCGCGGGGACATCGAGCCGGTGGCGGGCAACCACGACCTGGGCACCGGGTTCTCCGGCGACAACGGTCCGGCCATCGTCGCACAGCTCGACACGCCGGACGGCGTCGCGATTGCGCCCGACGGCGACCTCATCGTCGCCGACTCCCACAACGACCGCATCCGTCGTGTCGACAGGCCGACCAGGGTCATCACTACGATCGCAGGCTCGGGCGAGAACGGCTACGACGGCGACGAGAAGCCCGCGGTGGACGCGGCGCTGAACACGCCGAGCGCCGTGGCGGCGGCGCCCAACGGCGATATCTACATCGCCGACACGCTGAACTACCGCATTCGAATGATCGACGCGAGGACCGGCCTCATTCACACGGTGGCGGGCGACGGGGCGCCCGGCGACGCGCAGAACGTCGGCGACGGGGGACCGGCGACCGACGCGCATCTGAACATGCCGAGCGACGTCGCGATCGACACGCGAAACGGCGACCTCTACATCGCCGACATGCATCACAACCGCGTGCGCAGAGTCGACGCGAAGACGCACATCATCTCGACCGTCGCCGGCAACGGCGTCTGGGGCTATTCGGGCGACGATGGGCCCGCCACGGCCGCACGGTTCGCGGGACCGGCCGGCGTCGCGGTCGTCCACGAGCCCGGCGGGAAGGTGACGATCTTCATCGCCGACTACTACAACGGCCACGTCAGGGCCGTCGGCCCCGACGGCATCCTGCGGGATCTCAGCGACGAGGGGCGCGAAGCGTTCGGCGCACCCACGCGCGTCGCCTACGACCCGCGTCGCGGCTTCCTGTACGTCGCCGATTCGAGCCAGGACCGTGTCGTGCCGTTGATCATTCCGCGGATCGCGCCGAACCTCGTGCCGAAGCAGCCGCTGCTGCCGCCGCGGAAGGTGGGCGGATGAGCGAACCGCTCCTCGTCTGGACGCTGTCGTTCCTGCGGCCGTACCGCAAGCGCGTCGCGCTGCTGGCGGTGCTGCTCCTGTCGGAAATCGGGCTCGGCGCGCTGCAGCCGTGGCCGCTCGCGATCGTCATCGACTACGTGCTGGGCGGAAGGCCGTTTCCGGCGCGCCTGGCGCCAGGGATCGCCCTGGTCACCGAGAACCATCGTTTCGTCCTGCTCACCGCGGTCGTCATCGCCGGCGTCGTGCTGCAGGTCGTGAACCAGCTGGTCTCCGCCTACGGCACGCAGGTGCAGGTCGATGCCGGTCAGCGCATGGTGTACGACCTGCGCGGCAAGCTGTTTCAACACCTGACGGCGCTCGGGCTGCATCACCACATCACGACGAGCACGGCGGACGCCGTGTACCGCGTCGACGTCGACGCGTACGCGATCGAAAACCTGGTGATGAGCGGGATCTTTCCGCTGGCGACTTCGATCGCATCGTTGACGGTCATGTTCGGCATCCTGCTGTACATGAACGTCACCATCGCGCTGCTGTCGCTGGCCGTCGTGCCGTTCATGTATCTCTGCCTGCGGTACTACACGTCGACGCTCGTGAACCGCGAAGAGCGCGTGAAGGAGCTCGAGTCGAAGCTGCTCGAGCGGCTGTACGAGACGTTCGGCGCGATGCGACTCGTCAAGAGCTTCGCGCGCGAGCCGCACGAGCTGCAGCGCTACGCCCGTGCCGGCGACACCACGATGAGCGCCCGCATCGCGATCACCTGGCAGCAGTCGCTGTTCTCGGTCGTCGTCAGCACCATCACGATTCTCGGGACCGCGCTCGTCGTCATCGTCGGCGGCCGCCTCGTGATGGACGGCCGGCTGAGCGTCGGCCGGCTGACGGTCGTCATCAGCTATCTCGCGGCGGTCTACGGCCCGCTCTCGGCCATCGCGCACACCACCGGCCAGCTGCAGGGCGCGCTCGCCGGCGCAAAGCGCGTTCGCGCGATGTTCGCGATGACGCCGGAGACGGTGGAAGCACGGGATGCGATCGCGGCGACTGAGGTCAGGGGCGACATCCGGTTCGAGGACGTGGGCTTCACGTATCCGGGCGGGGCGACGGTGCTGCACGACATCGCGTTCGACGCCAAGCCGGGCCAGGTGGTCGCGCTCGTCGGGCTGACCGGCGCAGGCAAGACGACGCTCGTCAGCCTGATCCCGCGGTTCTACGACGCGGCGGTCGGGCGCGTGCTCATCGACGGCGTGGACGTGCGCCAGTACCGGGTGAGGTCGCTGCGGGAGAAGATTGCGATCGTGCTTCAGGATCCCGTGCTGTTTTCGGGCACCATCGCGGACAACCTGCGGTACGGCCGGCTCGACGCGACACGCCAGGAAATCGAAGAGGCGGCGCGCGCGGCGCACGCCCACGAGTTCATCTCGCGGCTGCCGAAAGGCTACGACACCGAGATCGCCGAAGCCGGCGGCGAGCTGTCGGGCGGCGAGCGCCAGCGCCTGAGCGTGGCGCGGGCGATTCTGAAGAACGCGCCGATTCTGATCCTCGACGAGCCGACCTCGTCGCTCGATTCGATCTCCGAGGAGATTGTGTTCGCGGCGCTGCGGCGCCTGCGCGCCGGCCGCACGACCATCGTCATCGCGCACCGCCTGTCGACCGTGCGCGACGCCGATCGCATTCTCGTGCTCGATGGCGGCCAGATTGCGGCACAGGGACGCCACGAGGAGCTGGTGAAGTCCAGTCAGTTGTACCGGCGGATGTGCGCGCGGCTGTCGGTCGGCAAGTCGCTCGACGACCCCGAGAGCATCGATGAGCTGATCGAGGCCGCAAAGAGATGATGACATTGCGGATCGCGGATCGCGGATCGCGGATTGATTGCGGATTCAGTGCGACGGAATCTGCAACTCCGGAATCTGCAATTCCGGAATCCGCAATCCGCAGTCCGCAATCCGCAATCCCATGAGGATCCTCTTCGCCGGCATCATCGCCCGGTATCCGTTTGGCGGCGTCACGTGGTGCTCGCTCATGTATCTGCTCGGCCTGCGCGCGCTCGGACACGAGGTCTTTTACATCGAGGACACCGGCGAGTGCGTCTACGATCCCGTGCAGAACACGCGCGCCACCGATCCCGCCTATGGCACCGCCTACATCCACAACGCCCTCGAGCCGTTCGGCCTCGGCGACCGCTGGTCGTTCGTGAACTACGACGGCAGCCATCACGGCAGGAGCGCGGAAGACGTCGTACGCTACGCGGCCGGCGCCGACCTCTTCATCAATCTGTCCGGCGGATCCTGGTTCTGGCGCGACGAGTACACGCGAATTCCCCGCAAGGTGTTCATCGATTCGGACCCGGCGTTCACGCAGCTCGCGATCGCCAAGGCGGAGCCGTGGTACGTGGAGTTCTTCCGGCGCTTCGACCATCTCTTCACCTTCGGATCCAACATCGGCACGCCGGCCTCGCCGATTCCGACCGGCGCCTTCACCTGGCACAAGACGTGGCAGCCGATCACGATGGACGACTGGCGGGCGGACCGCGCGCCCCGCGATCGCTTCACGACGGTGATGACCTGGCAGATGGAAAGCTTCGCCGACGTCGGCGGGAACAAGGATTCGGAATTCGTGAAGTTCATCGAGCTCCCCTCGCGGACGTCGCAGCGGCTCGAGCTCGCCATCAACGGGCCGCAGCAGCTGCTCCGGCGGCACGGCTGGGACACGGTGGACGCGATGGCCGTATCGCGCACGCCGGCGGATTACCGCGCCTTCATCCACGGGTCGAAGGCCGAATTCGGCGTGGCCAAGCACACCTACGTCGTCCACCGATCGGGCTGGTTCAGCGATCGGACCGAGTGCTACCTCGCCTCGGGCCGTCCGGCGCTGGTGCAGGACACCGGATGGACGGCGCATCTGCCGTGCGGGGAGGGACTGCTCGCGTTTTCGAACATGGACACCACGCTCGACGGGATCGCCCGCATCAACGCCGACTACGATCGTCACGCGCGGCGGGCGATCGATGTGGCGCGCGAGCACTTCGACGCCCGCGTGGTGCTGCCGAAGCTCATCGAGGTCGCCTGCTCATGACAGGGACCACGAACGGCGTTACACGAAGATCACGACCAGATGTCTTCGTCTTCGTGTACCTTCGCAAACGTCGGGTCTTCGTGATAAACCGTCGTGACCACCGATGAGAATCGCGCACATCGCGCCGGTTGCCACGACCATCCCGCCGCCGAAGTCGGGATCGGTGGAGACGATGACGTCGCTCCTCACCGAGGGGCTCGTGGCACGCGGTCACGACGTGACGCTGTTCGCCACGGGTGATTCGAAGACCAAGGCGAGTCTCTGCGCGATCTACCCGCATGGCTACTGGCACGATGAGAACATGTGGCCGTGGGAGCTGTACGAGATGCTGAACCTCGCGGCGGCCGTCGAGCGCGCGGCCGACTTCGACATCATTCACTATGAGGCCGCCTACTATCCGATGTCGCTCGCCTTCGCGCGCCTCTCGCCCACGCCGATCGTCCAGACCCTGCACCACTCACCGAGCGCGGCGGAGATCCGGCTGTGGGCGCGCTACCCGGAGGCGCCGTTCGTCGCGATCTCGGGCGAACAGGGCCGCCTGCTGAGCGGCCTCAACGTCGTCGCCACCGTGCTGCACGGCATCGACACGGATAATTTCGTCTACCGTGAGAAGCCCGACGACTACCTGCTGTTCCTCGGCCGCTTCACCGACGGCAAGGGTGTGCTGCAGGCCATTGAGATCGCCAAGCGGATTGGCATGCGGCTGATCCTGGCCGCGGCGGTAAACGAGTACTATCGCGAGCGTGTGGCGCCGCACGTCGACGGCCGCCACGTCGTCTTTTACGGGGAAGCTGATTTTCAGGCGAAGGTGAAGCTGTTCGGCGGCGCGCGAGCGCTGCTCTACCCGATCCAGGCGCGCGAGCCGTTCGGCCTGGTACTGGCCGAGGCGATGGCCTGCGGCACGCCGGTCGCCGCCCTTGATCGCGGCGCCGTTCGGGAGGTCGTCGAAGAAGGCGTCACGGGGATGGTTTTCGAGGACCTCGAGCAGATGGCCAACGAGCTGCCGCGGGTCTTCGATCTCGATCGCCGTCGCGTGCACGAGCGCGCCGTCGCCCGTTTCGGCGCGGCACGCATGGTCGACGAGTATGTGTCCGTCTACGCGAGGATCGCGCAGGCCCATGGTGTCCGATAGTCTCCTTCCTCTCGCCGGCCGTACGGTGCTCGGGATCTTCGCGCATCCAGACGACGAGTCGCTGGCATGCGGCGGAACGCTGGCACGACTGGCCGACGCCGGCGCCCGGGTGATCCTGCTGTGCGCGTCGCACGGCGAGGCCGGCTCGATCAGCGATCCGGCGCTCGTGCCCGACGGGAACCTGGGTGCCGTACGCGCGCGCGAGCTGCGCGACGCGGCCGCCGTGCTCGGCATCGCCGAGGTGATCCTCCTGGATCACCCCGACGGCGACCTCCGGTGGGTCCAGGTGCCCGAGCTGCACCAGGAGATCGTCGCGACGATCCTGCGCTGCCGTCCCGATGCGGTGATCACGTTCGCCGAGGACGGCCTCTACTGGCATCTCGATCACATCGGCGTGCACGAGCGCACGTTCACGGCGGTCCGATCGTTCGGCGCCGCCGCGCCGCCGCTCTACTACGTGACCATGCAGCTCGGCGTGATGCGCGAGATGGTGGACGCGGCGCACGGCAAGGGCGGCGCGCCGCCCGATTCCAGCTTCTGGGGCATCGCGCCCGACGCGTTCGGCGACGGCGCGAAGCCGCCGACCTTCGTCATCGACGTGCGCGACTGGGTGCCGCGCAAGCTGGCCGCGCTGCGCTGCCATCGCACGCAGATCGGGCGCAACAACCCCATGGCGTGGATCGACGACGACGAAGCGCGGCAGTGGCTCGGCGTCGAGCAGTTCCGCCGCGCACCTCTCGAGGCCACCGGCGAGGGGATCCTCGAACACCTCGGCGAAATCCAGCATGCGGACTGAAACGCTCGACGTGCTCCGCTGCCCCTACTGCGGCGGGCGGCTGTCGCTCGTCGACTCGCTGTATCACAGGAGCGCTGCCGGCGAGATTCACGACGGGATCCTCGGCTGCCACTGCTGCATCTTTCCCGTCGTCGACGGCATTCCCGTGCTGCACCTGCTGCCCGCGGCCACCACGGCGCGCGACCAGATCCAGGCGGGCCGCGCCGACCTCGCGCGCCGCACCATGTTCGGCCTCGACGACGAGCAGGCCGAGGCCTTCGACGCTGTGGCTTCGTCTGCGACCGCGACGTATCGCGATACCGTCGGCGCGCTCGGACCCAACTTCGAGGGCGGCTATTTTCTCTATCGCTTCTCGGACCCGACCTACATCGTCGCGCAGTCGGTGGCCCGCGTCGTGGCGGCCACAGTCCTCGGCGGCACGCGCCGCGCGATCGACATCTGCGGCGGATCGGGGCACGTGACGCGATCGCTGCTCGATCTCTCGCCGTTTCCGCCCGTGCTCGCCGACCTGTACTTTGCGAAGGTCTGGCTGGCGCGTCGGTTCACGGCCCCGGGCTGCGAGCCGGTGTGCTGTGACGGCAATGCGCCGATGCCGTTCGCGCGCGGCGCGTTCGGCTTCGCCATGTGCACCGACGCGTTCATGTACATCTGGACGAAGCGGCAACTGGTCGGCGAGATGGAGCGCCTGATCGATCATCGCGCCGGCGGCTCTCATTCCGGCGCCGTGCCTGGCGCCGTCCTGATCGGCCACACACACAACGAGCGCACCTGGAGCCCGTCGCACGGCCAGCCGTTGTCGCCTGAAGGGTACGCCGATCTGTTCGAGACGCTGGAGCCGCGAATCTTCGGCGAGGCGGCCCTGTTCGCGGACGTCGTCGGCGGCGGGCCGCTGGACCTCTCGCGGCGTGACGATGCCGAGACGCTGGACCGGAATCCCGCGCTGACGATCATCGCCAGCCGCAACCCCGCCGTCTTTGCGCGGCATCCGCTGCCGCCGCCCGAAACCTCCGCCGGCGACTTCCGGATCAACCCGCTGTACGCGGTCGAGCCGGAGGGCGATCGCGTGCGGCTGCGCCTGCGGTTTCCATCCGAGGACTACGAGCAGGAATACGGCGCGTGCCGCCAGTATCTGCCTGATGAGCTGACCGTCGGCACCGCCGTGCTGTCGGCGCTGCCTGACGCCACGAACTCCGGACCGCTTGCCGACCTGGCCCGCCGCCGCATCATCCTCAAGCTGCCGAAGCGGTATTACTAGTCCGCGGTATGCCGAAGCGGTATCACTAGTCCAGGGTATGATGTGCCGCATTTGACGTCCATCTATGGGGCGACTCACTCCAGCCGCGATCCGGCGTGCCCGGACCTCCGCTCGCGAGCACTTCACGGACCCGTCCCGCCCGCGAGGTCTGCTCGTCGCCTTTGAAGGGCCCGACGGCTCCGGCAAAACCACGCAGCGAAAGCTGTTCAAGACCTGGCTGGCATCCGAGGGCTACGACGTCGTTACCACGAAGTGGAACTCGTCGAATCTGATCAAGCCGCTAATCAAGAGCCGCAAAGCAGTCCGGGCGCTGAGCCCCGAGGAGTTCTCGCTGCTGCACGGCGCCGATTTCCGTCATCGGGTCGAGCAGGTCATCCTCCCTGCGCTCTGGGAGGGGAAGCTGGTCATCGCCGATCGCTTCCTCTTCACCGGCCTCGCCCGCGACGTCGCGCGGGGACTCGACCTCGACTGGGTGCTCAGGCTGTACCAGCCGCTGCTGTGGCCCGACCTCGTGTTTTATTTCGCCGTGTCGCCGGTGACGTCGGGGAAGCGCGTCACCGCCACGCGCATGCCGAACTTCTACGAGGCGGGTCAGGACGTCACCGACGTCGACGATCCGGTCGAGAGCTATCAGCGCTTCATCGCACGTGTCATCCGTGAGTACGAGTCGCTCGCGCTGATCTTCAACTTCATCACCGTCGACGCCGAGCAGTCGATCGGCCAGCAGCATCGCCAGATACGGGAGCTGTTTTTCGAGGGGCAGCGCCGCCCCTGGTCGGAATGGAACGTGGACGCTGTCGCCGAGTGGCTGGCGCTGAACGGAAGGCACCGATGAACGGCGCCAGGCGCGGGAAGCCGGCGCTGATTGCCGTCGACGGTGTCGACGCCACCGCCGTCCTGGCGGAGGCGCGAGCGGCGCTTGGATCACCAGAGCGCGGCGGCATCAGCCGCTGGGACGCCTCAGGCGTGTTTCAGGATCTGGCCGTGGCGGACGCCGGGGCCGGCGCCCCCTCGGCGCGCACGCTCCTGATGCTCTATGCCGCCGACCTCGCCTTTCGCCTGCGATGGGAGATCCGGCCGGCACTCGCCGAAGGTCGAACGGTCATCGCGGCTCCATACGTGGAAACCGCTGTCGCCCTCGGCCGCGCCGTGGGGCTGGAGGCCGGATGGCTGACGGCTCTCTTCCGCTTCGCGCCGCGCCCGGCCGAGCGGCGCTTCGTGCATCGGCGCCCCGCGCGCGCGCTCACGATCAAGGATGGATTCGTGGGATTCGCCTGCGACCGGATGGTGATCGGACCCAACCGGACGCGGCGTCAAATCACCGAAGGAACCGTGGCTCACCTGCGCCGCTCGGCGCAGCGGATGCGCGCCCGAAGAGTGCGATCGTAGATTGGTAACGAAGATTCGCTCGCCGACGGATCGTCACTCGGCGGTTCCAGGCGAAGCTTCGTTACCGGCGCAGCGACGAGCGCCACACGCGATCTCGGGCCACCTGCGCGCGCACGAGGTCGCTCCGCGTTCGCGCCCAGTCCGTCAGGAAGCCTATCGACTCGTCCCAATCCGCGTTCGTATAGGCCTCGCGCGACGGATCGGCGTAGTTGGCCTCTCGAATCTGGTCGGCCACGCGCGTGACTTCCGACTCCAGCCACCCAACCCCTGACGCCGGTGCGCCGACCGGGGCCTGGAGAATCGAATCGGCGCATTCGAGCAGCGTGTTCAGGTAGAGCTCGCGCAGCTCCGTGAACTGGAACGCGCGCAGCACGAGCCGGTTGCGACGACTCTCCGGGCCGTCGTCGATGTTCCTGAAAATGGAATAGGCCGGGCTCTCCCAGAACGTATTGCTCTTGTCCCACGGGATCGGCAGTATTTGAGGGAGGAGCAACGCAGCCAGACCCGGGGTCCCCAACGCGGCAGCCGCGTTGGGGTGGAGAAGGGATGCAGCGCGGCTCGAATGCAGATGGAGTTGCGCCCCGGGCTGCCAGGAGCGCCCCCGGCACCAGCGCGATCAGCACAGCGCCTCGTCGGCCGCGCCCGCCGCGGCGGCGTCATTCTCGGCCGCCTCCCTCAGGGTCCGGAACAGCTCCGCCGCGTCGGCCACCGCCGTCGGCTCGGTGACCACAATCGCCACCTCTCGCCGGAAATCGAGGCTGAGCGCCGCCAGCGCCAGGCTTCCGACGACGACGGTCCGGTCGTCGATGAGCATGATCTTACCGTGCGATTTCAGCCCGCCCACACGCTTCGACGAGAAGATCTCGACGGGCAGGCCCGCGGCCCGCCTCGCGTTCAAGATCGACACCAGATCGGGATCCGACAGCTTGGCGTCGATCAGGCGGATGCTCGCGCGCGCCTGCTCGATGAGCGCGGTGAATTGCCGGCGTGCGCGCTCGGGACCGACAATCAACCGCTCGGTCAAATCGTCGGGCATCGCCAGCCGTGCGCAATCCGCCGCCCACAGGCGCCGCAGCCCGGACACGACAGCCGGATCGTGGGTCACGACCACGGCGTCGCACGTCCGGCGAAAGCACTTTTTCGTGAGGTTCAGGGACGCGACGAGCGCGGGGCCTTCGTCGGCGACGAGGTACTTGGCGTGATACTTCACCACCGGATCGGTGTAGGTCCGGAGGGTCGCTCCGGTCTCGCCGAGTGCGCTCCACAGCTGGTCCAGCTTCCTGCGGCCGCCCTTCGCGCGGGAGGTGACGAGCACCTCGACGGCCACGCCGCGCCTCGTCGCCGCCGCGAGCTCCTCGAAGATCCCGGCGTCGTTGCAGCGGAACAGCGACAGCGTGATGCGGCTGCGTGCCCGACGGATCACGTCCAGCAGGATGGCGCGCCGCTCGCCGACGGACACGACGAGCCGGTCCGGCGTTACCTGTACATCGTTCGTGTTCATCCACGCTCCCGCTTCTGATGCTCCCACGCCACGGACTCGACCCCCGCGCCTTCCTCCGTCACCTGACGCCAGGGTCCTCGAGTGACGTCCGCGGATCCAGCCACGTGTGCTGCTCGACCGTCACGCGTCGGACTGCAAGATCTCGCGCGGCTCGAACACAATCTGACTGATTGCGGGCGAAGACGTCCTCGATTGGGACTGGAGCGTCCTTCCTGCGCCATGCGCGCCGCGTCGACGGACCAGGACATCCAAAACACGCGCCAGTTGAGCGAGCTCGAGGACACAGGGATACGGCCGGGGGCGCCGCCGCGGACGCAAACGTCCCTCCGACGCGCTGTCCCGTCGCACGAGCGCTTCGGGTGCCGGCGCTGACAATCAGGTGAACAGCACTGAGATCGGGGACGAGACTGCGGTATCCGCCGCGAAACAGCCGCTGCAGGTGCCGCTCGAAGGCGTCCAGCGGCGCCGAGCGGCTGCATCGGCGGCGTCACGCGGCGATCGCCGGCCGCCCGTCCAGCAGCCCGCGGTAAAAGTCCGGCTGCATTCGGGGCCCCCAGCGCGGCTGCCGCGCTGGGGACCCCGTTCGACCGGCGACGCATCCCCGCTCCACCCCGACGCGTCTGCCGCGTTGGGGACCCCGGCGCCGGCGCCGTTGCTCCTCCGTCAAATCATTGCCCGATATTCTCCATCGTCGCGCCTGCCATCGGGGCGCCGCGCCGGCTTCGGTGCGACGCCGGGACTTTCCGCACGGGCTGCTTGACATCACTCGACACGTCAAACTTGTAAGTCGGTAATGAAAATGTCCCAGGGTGGCGGGACTATAGCACCAACGCCGGAGCGGGCACTCGAAGACCGGCAACCTTCGTCGTTTGACGCCGGGCCGATGAGCACGATTGGAAGCATAATAGCGTCCTCAACATGAACATCCGAGAGGGTATGCGCGTGCTCATCCTTTCTGACGCCGCTGGTCGCGGCGTGCACCGTCGCGCGCACGGACACAGTCGGTCCAAGTCCGATTCCGGGTCAGCCTTCGTTGAACCAGCCGCCGCCACAGCCGTCGTTCGTCGTGACGCTCGTTGGCGCCGGCGACATCGCCGACAGCGCCTCGGAGAGAGGCTCGCATGCCGAGGCGACGGCCAGGCTGGTGGAGAGAATCGGCGGCGCGGTCTTCACGTTGGGGGACAACGCGTACTTCAACGCGACTGCCGCCGATTTCAACAGCTGCTACGGACCGCGATGGGGAGGGTTCAGGAATACTGGCATCACCCGCTCTTCACGTCGGCGCCGAGCGCGGGCAGCAATGCGATCATGCGGAGCATCTGGAGCCTCCTGTACGACTATGGCGTGGACGTGGTGATCAACGGCCATGACCACCTCTATGAGCGATTCGCGCCGCAGGACGTCAACGGCCGTCGAGACAACTTCGGCATCCAGGAATACGCGTCGGCACCGGCGGCGCGCCGCTGTACGAGTTCGGGCCGATCATGCCGAACAGCGTCTACAGGAACAATCGTGTCTACGGCGTGCTGAAGCTGACGCTCCGTGACGTCGGCTGGGACTCGGTGTTCATCGAAGCCGGCACCGAAGCGATGCTCGACCTGAGCATGAACAACCTCTGTCATTGACCAGAACCGGGTCTCAGAGACCCGATATCGACGCGAAGTTTTCGGTCCTTGGTTCCTGGTGATCGGTCCGTTCCCGGTCCATGGTCCGTTCCTGGTTCGTGGTCCCTGGTCCGCGCGCAAAGGGCCACGTACCTGGGACGCGAGCGGCCCGTCCCGGCTGCACGCTGCCATTACGGTATAATCCGTAGCCATTACGGTGTTTGACGTAACGCAGAACCCCTTCGTGTACGGCGAGGTCGTGCCGGCGGCGGCGTTCGTCGACCGCGTGGCCGAGCTCGAGCGGCTGGTGGGCGACCTGGCGGCGGCGCAGAAGGTCTTCCTGATTTCGCCGCGCCGCTACGGCAAGTCGTCGCTCATTCGCCGGGCGCTGGCGGTGATGACGCGCCGCGGCGCACTCACCGTCGAGGTGACCGTCAGCAGCTTCAGCTCGTACGTGGCGTTTCTCGAAGGCTACGCGCGCGCGCTCGTCGCTGCTGAAGCCACCGGCGGACGCGCGCGGACGTGGCTGCGCGAGGTGATCGGTTCGGCGCGCGCCGAAGTGCGATACGCGCCGGGGGAATCGGGCCCCGGCGCCGTCTTCGTGTCCTTCCCGGGCGTGCGGTCCGACCGCGACATCTCGCGGCTCGCTGTGGACGTGTTCGCGCTGCCGGGGCGGCTCGCCGAGGCGCGCCGCCGCAAGGTTGTCGTCGCACTCGACGAGTTCCAGGCGATTGGCGGCTTCAACGGCGGGTCGGTCGAACACGCGATGCGGGCCGCGGTGCAGCACCAGCGCGACGTGGGGTATGTGTTCGCGGGGTCGGAGCCGAGCCTGATGGAGCGCATGCTCGGACCGAAGCGTCCGTTCTACAAGGCCGGACCGGTGATGAGGCTCGAGAAGATTCCGGCCGACGAGTTCGTCGCGTTCATCGACGCGCGGTTCGCGCGATCGGGCATGCGTCCGGAGCCCGGGCTGGGCGCCGCGATCGTCGAGCTGGCAGGCAACCTGCCGTACGACGTGCAGCGGCTCGCGCATGAAACATGGGACGAGGTCCGCGGCCGCGGCAGGCGGCGTGCCGCGCTCGACGACCTGCACCAGGCGCTCAAGCGGCTGCTCACCGAGCAGCAGATGATGTTCGAGGCCGTGTGGCAGCGGCTGACCCTCGCGCAGCGCGCCGTCCTCCGGGCGGTCGTGCTCGAAGACGACGGCGGGCTGCTCTCCGCCGACGTCCGCACCCGCCATCGCCTGGGCGGACCGTCCACGGTGCAGGCGGCGCTCGCCGCCCTCGTACGGGGCGATCTGATCGCCCGCGACGCGGATCGCTATACCGTCGTCGATTCCCTGCTGCGCGAGTGGGTCGCACGCCGGACGTTTTGACGCGGGCCACCGCTGTTTTCATTCCAGCATCCGGCTCACCGACACGCGTCGATGCACGACCGACACAGAAAGCGCACGACGCGCGTCAGAGGGAGCGGAGGCCATAGCGTTGCAAACCCGCATACAGACTCTCATGCGCCCGAAAGGGACGACTGCGTCGTTGACTCGATTCCGCAGGAAGCAGCGGAATCGTACCTGCACGTAGTGATTGACGCGACGGAACACCGCGCGCGGGTACCCGTACCGGAAGTACGACGACCAACCCCGCAGCTGGGCTCGCGTCTTCGCTCTCACGACAGGTCATGCCGTGCGCCCGGCTGCAATCGCCCGGCCGGACCGATCCGTTTCGCGTCATCGGTTACCCTTCTAGGCCGGACCGGAGCTACATGCTGAACGAGCAATTCACATGGCTGACTCCTTTCAGTCAGCAAGCGTCGCCAGAGTTAACCTGGTGTGACCGGAGCAACGAAGACGAACGGAGAAGACAGCGGCAAAGCCGAAGCGACCTGCATGCGGCGTGAACGCGGTTCGACGGGCGTCGCGAAGCGACGCCCGTCGGCCTGCTACGCAAGCCGGCCCGTCGAACCGCTCTCCTCCGCGCGTCTCCGTTACACCGTTTCTCCGTGTGAAAACCGTTACCTCCGTCGTCTCCGCACGTGGCTCCCCGAAGCCCGCCATCGAATGCGAACGTACCGTCACCGCGCGTCGAGGTGGTCGCGACGACGATCTCGCCGTCGCGCAATTGCACCGTCGTCCCGGGCAAGGGCAGGCCCGTCTGGTCGACCACGATGCCACGGACATCCTGAGCATCGGCTGGAAACGAGACGGCCGTCATCACCGCGGTGACGAAGCCGGCGATTCTCAGCCAACGGTTCACGTCCGCCTCCACCTTATGGCTCGGTCTGCGTGAAGTAATTCTAGCGAAGATCGCCACCGAGTATTCAAGCCGATCGCTTCGTTGAGCGGGCGATCGCGAGCGACAGGATCGCCACTCCCCAGGCCAGGAGCGCCAGCGCTTGAGGCCACAGCGTCTCCAGACCGACGCCCTTCAGAAAGATCGACCGCAGGATCACGAGGAAATAACGAAGCGGGATCAGGTACGTGAACGGCTGGATGACCGCCGGCATGTTTTCGATCGGGAAGATGAAGCCCGAGAGGTAAATCATCGGCGTCAGCAGAAAGAACGTTGTCGTCATCATCGCTTGCTGTTGCGTGGACGAGATCGTCGAGACGAAGAGCCCGAGCCCGAGCGTGGTCAGCAGATAGATCGATGTGAGCCCGAACAGCAGCCAGACGCTGCCGCGCAGCGGCACCTGAAACCAGAGCACGGCGGTACCGAGCACCAGGCAGACGTCGACCATCCCGACAAGCGCGTACGGCAGGAGCTTGCCGACAATCAGCTCCCAGCGTCGCAGCGGCGTGACGTTCAGCTGCTCGAGAGTACCCAGCTCCTTCTCGCGCACGATGCCCATCGACGACAGATTCGTCGTGATCACCAGCAGCAGCAGCGCGAGGACGCCCGGCAGCATGAAGTCGCGGCTCTCGAGCCGTGGATTGAACCAGACTCTCACCCTGGGCTCGATTCCCGCGGGCGTCACGCCCGGAGGGACGAGCGTGCCGGAGATCTCCTGCGAGTACGCCGCGATCAAGTTGGTCGCATAGCCCAGGGCCACATTGGTCGAGTTGGCGTCGCTGCCGTCGGCAACGACCTGCACCTTCTGCGGAACGCCCCGCCCGAGCGTCTCGCCGAACCCCGCGGGGATCGCGAGCGCCATCCATGCCCGGCCGCGCTCCAGATACGGATCGATCTCCCGGGCGCTGGCGACGATGTCGACGATTGTGAAAGTCGGGGAGGCGCGGAACCGCCCGATCAGGTCGCGGCTCGCGGTCGATCGGTCGGCGTCCGCCACGACGATCGGCACGTCCCGGACGTCGGTCGTGGCAGCGTAGCCCAGCATGAACAACTGGAGAATTGGCGCGACAATCACGAGGCCGAACAGTCGCGGGTCCGCCTTCAGCTCGAGCAGCTCCTTCCACACGAGGAAGCCTACGCGGCGCATCTGGAACCTCTCTCACAAAATCAATGTGAACGCGACGTCCTTGGTCCTTTGTTCTTGGTGCTCGGTCCGTTCCTAGTCCGTGGTCCGGCCTTGGTCCCGAGTCCTTGGTCCGCGCACCAAGGACCGGAGGACCGAAGGACGGACTAAGGACCATGGACGGACGAAGCACGAAGGACCAAGAACCGAGGACACTAGCTCCACTCCCGGCGCAGCCGGACCGATGCCAGGGCCAGGACGGCCAGCGCAAACGCCGCGAGGGCGGCGAGCTCGCGGCCAAGCGCCTCGAGGCCGACGCCCTTCAGCACGACACCGCGCAACGCGATGAGAAAGTAGCGCGCCGGTACAGCGTAGGTGACGAGCTGAAGGAACCGCGGCATGCTCGAAATCGGAAAGATGAAGCCGGACAACATGAGCGTCGGCAGGAACGACACCAGCAGCGCGGCCTGAAACGCAACCTGCTGGGTGTCGGCCACGCTCGAAATGAGCAGGCCGAGGCCGAGCGCCCCGGCGAGGAACAGCGACAGCGCGACCAGCAGCAGCAGCCACGATCCGCGCATCGGCATCCCGAACAACGCCATCGCCACGACGATGATCCCCAGCGCGGAGACCAGCGAGACGACGAAGTACGGCACCGTCTTGCCGGCGACGAAGGACGCGGCGTCGAGCGGCGCCATCCGGACCTGCTCCATCGTCCCGCGCTCTTTTTCGCGGACGATGGAGAGAGCCGTCGAGACGACCGCGGTGATCATCGCGATGTACGCGATGAGCCCGGGCACGAGAAACAGCGTGCTGCGCAGCGCGGGGTTGTACCAGACGCGGGGCTCAGCCGACACGAGCGGTGCGGACGGGGCCGTGGCGGGCCGGTAACGCGCCGACTCGCTGCGGATGATCGTCAGCGCGTACCCCATCACCGTCGTGGCCGTGTTCGCATTGTCACCGTTCAGCAGCACCTGCACGGCGGCCGGTCCTGCCGTTCGCACGGCGCGGCCAAGGCCCGAGGGAATCACCAGGGCCGCACCTACGTCGTTTCGATTCATCAGGCGCGTCGTGCCTGCGGCGTCGACGCTCGCGACCAGATCGAAGTAGCCGGAGTTGACGAACGCCGCAATCAGGGCGCGGCTCTCCATCGTGCGATCGCGGTCGTCCACCGCGAGGCCGACGTGCCTGATATCGAAGTTGAGCGCGTACCCGTACAGCAGCAGAAAGAACGCGGGGACGAACAGCAGCGTCATCAGCGTGCGGGTGTCGCGCCAGATTTGTCGAAACTCCTTCCGGGCGACGGCCATCATCTTGCGCATGGTTAGAAGCGATCTCATGAACGCCAGGGCCGACTGTGCGAATTGCCAGAGGACGCAGAGACCGCGGAGGAAACGGCTTCACACGGAGACACGAAGACACGGAGACGAATCCGAGAAGAGGGCGTCGCGTGCGACCAGCCCGCAGCGCGGGCGGCGGCCGGCTTCGCCGGCCCCTGGTCGCACGCGTCTTCCCCGTGTCGTCTCCGTTGCTCCGTTTCTCCGGGTAAACCCGTTATCTCCGGACCCTCCGATGGCTCTAGTGCCCCGCCCGCTCGACGACTTCGAGGAAGACGTCTTCAAGCGACGGCTGCACCACGTCGATCGACGTCACCGCGACGCCCGCCGCTTCGAGCCGCTTCTTCAGCGCGGGTGCTGAGTGTCGCGGATCGTCCTTCAGCACCGCATGCACGGACGTGCCGAAAACGCTCGTCTTCTCGATTCCCGGCATCCGATCGAGCAGCCGCATGGTTTCCACCGGATTCGCCGCGTGCACTTCGACGATCGCGCGGTCGCCAAACAGGCGCTTCAGCTCGTCGGTCGTACCGAGGGCGGCGAGCAGACCTCGATGAATGATCGCCAGCCGATGACAGTGCTCCGCCTCGTCGAGATAATGCGTCGTCACGAGGACCGTCACGCCTGACGCGGACAGGCGGTCGATCAGGCCCCAGAACTCGCGCCGGGACAGCGGGTCGACGCCGCCGGTCGGCTCGTCGAGAAAGACGATGGGGGGCTCGTGGAGAATCGCGCAGCCGAGCGCGAGCCGCTGACGCCACCCGCCGGCCAGGTCGGCCGCACGCGTGTGCTCCCGGCCGTGAAGGCCCGCCATGTCGAGGACGAAGCGGCGGCGCGCCTCGACGCGCTCACGATCGAGGCCGTAGATGCCGCCGAAGAAGCGGATGTTCTGGTCGACGGTCAGCTGTTCGTAGAGCGAAAAGCGCTGCGACATGTATCCGATGCGGCGTTTGACGCCTTCCGGATCGCGGCTGACGTCGGCGCCGCCGACCTTCGCCGAGCCGCTCGTCGGTTTCAGCAGGCCGCACAGCATCCGGATCGTCGTCGACTTGCCGGCCCCGTTGCTGCCGAGGAATCCGAACACCTCGCCCTGGCCGACCTCGAACGTCAGCCGATCGACGGCGACGAAATCGCCGAAGCGTTTCGTGAGATCGGTCGCCGTGATCGCGTTCATTTGCCCAGCGCCCGCGCCAGCCGGGCATCGGCGAGGTGCGCGTTGGCAAGCGCCTGGGTTCGATCCAGCTCGGCCTGCAGCAGCGCCACGTGGGCGTCCAGCACGTCGGTGCTGGTCGCCACTCCCGCCGCGAAGCGATCGCCGAGCACCCGGCGCGCTTCGGTCGCGCTGCGAACGGCGTCGGAGGCGGCATCGATCGCGGCACGGCTCGCGTCGAGCTCGCTCAGACGCTGCCGGATCTCGACCGCCAGCGAGGCGTCGAAGTCGGCGAGCCGTTCCTGAACGGCCCGGGCCGACGCCACCGCTTCCGCCATCTCGCTGCGCACGCGTCCGCCGTCGAAGAGCGGCCAGTTCACGTTCACGCTCGCGTCCCACGACGCTCGCCACGCCTCCTCGCGTGGAAAAATACGCGGGTTCGGGCGCGCGTAGTCGATCCCGCCGCCGGCGGCGACGATCGGCCTGGTTTGAGCGGTCGCGGCCCGGCTGCGTTCGGTGGCGGCGCCGAGGCGCTTGACCAGCGCCGCCCGCTCGGGCCGCTGCCGCCTGGCCGTGTCAATCAACGACGCGAGCGGCTCGCGCGCAACGGAGGCCGGGGAGGGCGCCCCTTCACGGGTGCCGGACTCGTAGGGCACCGCTTCAGCGGTGCCGAACGCTTCGAGAGCCGTACCCGGAGGGACGCCGACGAGCCGCGCCAGCTCCGCTTCGGCGACGTCGCGTGCCGCGCGCGCCTGGACGGCCAGCATCCGCTGTCGCGATTCCTGCGCCTCCACGGTGAAGACATCGCTCGGCGGCACGAGTCCGGCTGCCAATTGATTGCGCACGTCCTTCAAATGGGCGGCGATGCGGGTGACGGCCTCCTCCACCACGCGCCGCGATTCGGTCGTGGTGACGAGCGACCAGAACGCGCGGGTGATCTCCAGCGTCAGATCGGCGCGGGCCGTCGCGATCTCATCAGCCGACGCCGTGGCGTCGATGCGCGCGGCTCGCTCGAGCGCGTCGAGACGGCCGCCCGTGTAAATCGGCCACTGGAGATCGAGCCGCGTGCGGTAGTTGTCGGGGACGTCGGGATAGATGACGCGGAGCTGGTTGTTCGGCAGCAGGATCCCAAACGTGTCCACGTGATTGGTCCGGGTGTAGCCGGCCTGCCCGGCGATCTGCGGCAGCGTCGCGGCGCGGCGCTCGCCGACAACGGCGCCGGCCGCGTCGCCGCGGGCGGCCGCCTCCGCGATGCGATGGCTCGTCTCGAGACCCCGCCGGACCGCATCGTCGAGCGTCACCCGCAGCGGCGCCGGCTCAGGCGTCTGCGCCGTGGCGATCGGCGGCAGCCACAACAACACCGCCGTCAGCCACGCGGCGCACCGCAGAACGCGTTCGTAGGGCCCCGCTTTAGCGGTGCCGCTCGTGTTCATGAGGTCGCTCCCTGGCGTTGATGAAGCCGCGCGATGAAGACATCCTCGAGCGATGCGGTCAGGGGCCGGACACCGGTCACCGTCAATCCGGCATCGGCGAGGCGCGACGCCAGCAACTCGCCGGGGGTGGCGTCCGCGCGATCCATCTGGACGTGCGCCCGCTCGCCGAACATCTGCACGTCGGTCACGCCGGGAATCTGTTTGAGCACCTCCGGCGCGCGACGATGGTCGCCGACGATGACTTCGAACAGCGTCCCCGGAAGCGTGGCGCGAAGCGCGTCGGGCCGATCGAGCGCGAGCAGCCGGCCGTCGTGAAGCAGCGCGACGCGCGTGCAGCGTTCGGCTTCGTCCAGGTATGGCGTCGCCAACACGATCGTGATGCCCTGGGACAGGAACTCCGAGAGCAGCTTCCAGAACTCGCGCCGCGACACCGGATCGACGCCGGTTGTCGGCTCGTCGAGCACGATCAGCGCCGGTTCGTGGACGAGCGTGCACGCGAGCGCCAGCTTCTGTTTCATGCCGCCCGACAGCCGGTCGGCGAGACGTCCACGAAAGTCCGTGAGCTGCGTCATCCCGAGCAGTCGGTCGCGGCGCGCACGATAGTCGCGAACGCCATGAATTTCGGCGAAGAAGGCGATGTTCTCGTCGATGCTGAGATCGCCGTACAGGCTGAATCGCTGCGAAAGGTAGCCGACCGATGCGGTGAGGCGGCGATGATGACCAACCGGATCGAGGCCCAGCACGCGCACGCGGCCGGCCTCGTGCCCTAGCAGGCCGCAGATCAGCCGGATCGTCGTCGTCTTGCCGGCGCCGTCCGGGCCGATCAGCCCGAACATCTCGCCCCGCGCCACCGACAGCGACAGCTCGCGGACGGCTGTCGTCCGGCCGTACCGCTTGGTGACCCGATCGAGCGTGATGGCGTCGGCCATGTCTCTTACCTGGCGCCGTCGGCGAACGGAATCTCTGCCTCGACCGGCATTCCCACCTTCAGCGTGCCGGCGGCGTTGTTCACCGACACCTTCACGCGGTAGACCAGCCTGGAGCGGTCCTCGGCGGTCTGGACGTTGCGCGGGGTGAACTCTGCCCTGGACGAGATGTAACTGACGGTGCCGGCGAGCCCGGGGCCGCCCGCGTCGGTGAACAGCGTCGCGGGCTGACCGAGCCGCAATCGCGGCACGACCGGCTCGACCACGTAGACGTTGGCCCATACGTGATCGAGGTCGGTGAGCAGGAGGATCGCCGCGCGCGGCTGCAGCAGCTCGCCGACGTCGGCGAGCTTGTCCGCGACGATGCCCGCAATCGGCGCGGTGACGGTCGCGTCGGCAATAGCCTTGTCCCACGTGGCGATCTGCGCAGCCGCGGCGGCGACGCGAGCACGCGCCGCGTCGATCTCTTCGCGGCGGGATCCCGCGCGCAGGCGGGCGACGGTTTCCCGTGCCGCGCGCACGCGGTCCCCCGCGCCCTGCGCGCGCGCCTTCGCCACATCCCTTCTCGTCACCGCATCGTCGCGCTGCCTGCGCGAGCCGGAGTTGGAAGCGAGCAGCGCCTCGAAGCGATCGACGTCAGCCTCGGCGGCGGCAAGCTCGACCTCGGCCGCGCGGACGTCGCTTTCGGTCGTGGCGAGCTGCGCCTCCGCCTGACGAATGTCCTCGACCCGGGCGCCGGCGAGGAGCAGGCGAAGCTGCGCCTCCGCCTGCTCGCGGTCCGCCCTCGCCCGTGCCATCGCGAGCTGCGCATCCGCTTCGTCCAGACGCGCGACGACGTCGCCGGCCCGGATGCGATCGCCTTCGGCGACGCGCAGCTCGATGAGTCGTCCGCCCACTTGAGCGGCGACGTGGACATCGGTCGCTTCGACCTGACCCGATACGCGCACGTGGTCGGCGGGCGGCTTCTCGGCGCAGGCGACCGCGCACGCCACCGCGGCGGCGAGGAATATTCGCGAGGGCTCCGGGGTTCGAGGGAGGAGCTTCATGGTGTCACCCTCCCGTGTGCCGTGCATCGCGAGCGAGCGATCGGCGCGCCGACTCCTGCGCCTGCCGGACGAACTCCCCAGGCGAGAGCGAGCGCATGTCCATGAGGCGCAGATGCGAGATTTCCTTTCGGATGGGCGTCCCGGCCAGATAGAACACGATCGGCGCGAGCATGCTGAAATACGCGAACAGGGGATGGACGCGGCGGAAGTCGCCGGCGGCGACGCCGGCCTGCACGATGGCGGCGATGGCGCGCGGCACGCCGGCGAGCGCCTTCAGCGTCCCGCGATCCAGGTGCGCGCCGCCCTCGGCCACCTCGCGGAGCATAATCGCGGGGAAGAACGAGTGCTCCTGAATGAAGCCGGCCATGCCTGCGATCGCGCGGTCGACCTTCTCGGCGGACGTGCCGCTGCCGGCGCCGATCGCGCGCAGGCGTTCGGCGGCACGCGTGAAGATCTGCCGCAGCAGCGTGCGGTACAGCCGCTCCTTGCTGTTGAAATGGTAGTAGAGCATCGCCTTGTTGACCCTGGCGCGGCGGGCGATGCGGTCGACGCGCGCGCCGGCGAATCCGCGGGCGGCGAACTCGAGCGCGGCGGCGGCGAGGATGGCATCCGGGGAGACACGGGCGGGGCGAGCCATGGAAATGGATGCTGGTTGCTAGTTAGTAGTTACTGGTTACTGGTTACTAGTTACTAGTTACAAGCAACTAGCAACTAGCAACTAGCAACTAGCAACTAGCAACTAACTGGTTAGTTAACTCCAGCGCGCCGGCCCTGTCAAGGCGGTCCCGCCGTCCGCGCCAGGCCACGATGAGATTCGGACCGTTCGTCGCCGGCCTGTAAGGAGCGTGTTCACACTTCTCGTACACGTTCCCACACTGGAGTGGCCATGAAAGTCGTGATCGCCGGCGGAAGCGGATTTCTCGGGCGTCCCCTCGCGGCCGCTCTCACCGCGGACGGCCACGACGTCGTAACCCTCACCCGCGTCGCGCCGGCGGCACGCGGCGCCAACCGTAACGCGATGGCCGCAGCCGACGGTAGCGCGAAGGCTTCAGCCGAGCGATCAGCCGCGTGGACGCCCGACGGCCGCACCGGCCCCTGGGCCTCGGAGATCGACGCCGCCGGCGCCGTCGTCAACCTCGCGGGCGAATCGATCGCCGGCAGCCGCTGGACGGCCGCGCACAAGCGGCGGATTCTCGACAGCCGCGTGCAGGCGACGCGCAGTCTCGTCGCCGCCATCCGCGGCGCCGCCACGCCTCCGCGTGTATTCGTGAGCGGATCCGCCGTGGGCTACTACGGCCCGCTCGACGACGAGATCGCGACGGAAGACACGAGGCCCGGATCCGACTTCCTCGCGGGCGTGTGCGTCCAGTGGGAGGCGGAAGCGGCGCGGGCCGCGAGCGATCGCACGCGCGTGGTCGGCATCCGCACCGGTCTGGTTCTCGAACGGGACGGCGGGGCGCTGCCCGAGATGCTGCCTCCGTTCAGGTTCGGCGCCGGTGGACCTGTGGGGTCGGGGCGGCAATACTGGCCCTGGATCCATCGCGCGGATTGGATCGCGCTCGTGCAATGGGCGCTCCAGAGGCCCGAGGCGAGCGGCGCGTTCAACGCGACGGCGCCGAATCCGGTCACCAACAGGGATTTCGCCAGGGCGCTCGGCCGCGCGGTGCATCGTCCCGCGTTCATGCCCGCGCCGGCTTTCGCGCTGCGCATCATGCTGGGGGAAATGGCGGACGCATTGCTGCTGTCCGGACAGCGCGCCGTGCCCGCCAGAGCCGAGCGTCTTGGCTTCCGCTTCCGTTACCCACGCATAGACGAGGCGCTCGATGCGCTCTTCGGCCACGCGTAGCGCGGCCGAAGAGCGCCGCGTCATGGCTAAGGGCTGATGGCTTATGGCTGTGCGACTGGTTGGCCATCAACCATAGCCATGAGCCATCAGCCATTAGCCATGGCGGATTTGTACGCTTTCCACGCCGGACGGATGAAGCTGCGATCGAGCGCCTTCACGGTGGCGGCGCCGCTCAGGCCGAGCGCAATCCGCAGCTCACCCTGCAGGAGCTCGACGACGCGCTGGACGCCGAGCTGACCGAACGCGGCGAGGCCCCAGAGGTACGGACGGCCGATCAGAATCGCGCGCGCGCCGAGGGCGAGCGCCTTGATCACGTCGCCGCCGCGCCGGATGCCGCCGTCGACGAGCACCGGGATTCGTCCGCTGACCGCGTCGACCACCTCGGGCAGCGCGTCGAGTGTGCCGCCCATGCCGTCGAGCGTTCGCGCGCCGTGATTCGACACGACGATCGCGCGCGCGCCGTTCTCGACGGCGAGGCGCGCGTCTTCCGCCGTCAGGATGCCTTTGACGACGATCGGCAGCTTCGTCGCGGGACGCACCCACTTCATCCACTCCCACGTCAGGTTCGGCGTGTACGGATCGAGCATGCCGGCCTGGAAGCCGACGCGGAACTCCTGCGTGCCGAAGACGCGCGTCCGCGCCCACTCCGGATCCCATTGATCGCGGCTCGGACGATCGCGCGCGCTGGTGTACGGATAGTCGACGGTGACGCAGATCGCCGACGCGCCGGCATCCTCGGATCGTTTCGCGAAGTCGACCGCTTGCGCCTGCGTCGCTTCGCCGAGCGTCGCCGCCCACCAGTTCGGCGCCTGGCCCGCCTTGCCCATCTCCGCCAGCA
>QHWJ01000168.1 GCA_003222535.1 Acidobacteriota bacterium
GACGATTGGCCTCGGCCTCGGAGCGGCCGCGGCGATCTTCACGAGCTCCGAAGCGGCTCTGGTTGAGCCGCTACCATACGCGGCCCCTGACCGCCTCGTCCACCTGTGGGAGCTACGGGCAGGAACTGACGAACGAAGCCCGACATCATACCCGACGCTCCTCGACTGGCGTGCGCGAACCACGAGCTTCGTCGGCCTCGAAGGCTACGATCCCAGCATCCCCGTCGTGGGGACAGGGGATGAGGCCCGGATGCTACGCGGCGCGGAGGTGACCGCGGGGTTCTTCCGGCTCCTGGGCGTACGTCTGTCAACCGGTCGGGATTTTGTGGGCGACGAGGGCGACGCTGCCGGCGCCCGAGTAGCCATCGTCAGCGCACGCTTCGCTCGTGCCGTTGCCGCTGGGAGTGCACTCGATCAGACAATCACGGTCAACGGGGTGCCACGCGTCATCGTGGGGGTACTGCCGGGCGCGTCACAGTTCGCCCTGCTGCAAGACGCGGACGTGTTCATCCCTATCCAGCTCGGCGATCAACGCCGTACGAACCGGTTTAACCGGACAATTCACGTGGTGGCACGACTGCAGGATCATGCGCAGTTGCAGGCTGCCCAAAGAGACCTTGCGGGTGTGATGGCGGCCCTGGCACGTGAGTATCCTGATGCACTGGGGGGCCGTACCGTCACCGCGATGCCACTCAAAGACGCGCTGCTCGGCAACATGAAGGCGACCCTCACGGGGCTGCTCATTGCCGTGGCTCTCCTCCTCGTGATCATGGGTGCGAATCTTGCGCTGCTCATGCTGGCGCGGTACATGGAGCGCGCTCCGGAGCTCGCCCTGCGATCCGCCCTCGGTGCCACGCGCGCGCGCGTTCTGCGTCAACTCCTGTTTGAGAATCTTGCGCCGAGTCTGCTCGGCGCGGTATTGGCTTTGGCTATCGGCCAGATAGCAATAAGCGCGTTAACGGCTGCCATTCCCGAAGGTGTCCTGATCGACATGCCTTACCTCATGACCACCGGCCTCGATGGCCGAGTGATCGGCATGATCCTATTCGTTGCGATCGCGCTCGCCGGAGCATTCGGGCTCGGGCCGGCTGTGCTGATCACCAAGGACCGGACGCGAGCCGGCGATGTCAGGATGACCCTCCCGCATGGCGATCGCAAGGTCCGGCGGGTCCTGGTCGCTTCGCAAATCGCGCTCACGGTGGTGTTGCTGGTCTCATCGGGTCTCCTCGTCGTGAGCTTCAGCAACCTGGTGCGCCGCGATGTAGGTGTTCGCGACGCGAATCAGATCGTGACGGCGCGTGCGCCGTTGTCCGGTCCGCGGTATCAACCGCCGCTCGCGCAGACCCAGTTTTATGAACAGCTCCTCGCGCGGACCGCAGCACTTCCAGGTGTCCAGCATGCGGCGCTCATCAATGAAGTCCCGGGAGGCGGCGGAGGCATCACGACGTTCGAATCGCTCCAGCATCCGCGGCCGCGATCTGAGCAGCCTCGCGCGATGTTGCGGATCGTGGGCGGAACGTACTTCACCACTCTCGGAATCCCGGTCATCGCGGGCCGCGCATTTGATGCGGTGGACCGCAGCGCGTCGCCGCCAGTCGCCGTCGTGAGCGCAAGCTTCGCGAAGGTGCTCGGCGGCCCGAGCGCGGCAGTGGGTCAGAGAGTGCGACTTGGCGCGACCGCCCTCATTGAATGGGAGGTGATCGGTGTCGTCGGTGACGTGCAGGTCGTCGCGCTCGATGCCACCGCTCCGCCCGCTGTGTATCTGTCCCATCTGCAAGCACCTGACAATCGAATGACGCTCGTGATGCGAACCGGGATCGGTGTCGCGTCACTCACCGGTCAGCTCCGGTCGATCGTGAAGACATTGGACCCGGGAATTCCGGTGTACGGGGTCACGAGGCTCGACCGGCAGCTCAGCGAGTCGAAGGCAATCTTCACGCGCCGCTTTCCGATGATTCTGTGTGGTGTCTTTGCGGTTGCGGCGCTCGCGCTGACTCTCGTGGCGCTCTACGCGATCTGCAAACATGAGGTCTTGACCCGCCGCCACGAATTCGGCATCCGCCTGGCCTTGGGCGGGTCGCCGCGCTCGCTCCATCGACTGGTGCTCGCCGACGCGCTGCGGCTCGCGGTGACCGGCATCGGCACGGGGGCCATTGTCGCGACGGTCGTCTCACGGTCGCTGCGGGCGATCCTGTTCGGCGTCACGGCGACCGATTGGCGCGTGTACGCGGTCGTCGCGGTGGCGGTGCTGGCGTTCGCGTTTCTCGCGACGTTCGGACCCGCGCGCAGCGCGGCACGCATCGATCCGATGGTTGCTTTGAGGACGGAATAAATGGACACTCTGATCCAAGACCTCCGCTTCGCCGCGCGCCAGCTGGTCCGGAACCGCGGCTTCACGATCGTCGCCGTCCTCACACTCACCCTCGGCATCGGCGCCAACACCGCCATTTTCAGCGTGATTCGCGGTGTCCTGCTGCGGCCGCTGCCGTTCCCCGAGCCCGAGCAACTGATGCTCGCGGTGGGCGTTATCGGCGACCGACGCGCCGGCGTGACAGCGCCGGATTTCATCGACTGGCGCGCGGGGAGCCGCACACTCGACCTCGGGGCGATGACGACTTACGACGCAAATCTCACGGGGATAGACGAGCCCGAGCGGGTGACCGCGGCGCGCGTCACGGCCAATTACTTCACCGTCCTGGGCGTGCGGCCGTTGCTGGGGCGCGTGTTTACGCCCGACGAGGAGCCCGAGGGCGCGCCACACGTCGTCGTGCTCACGGAAGGGTTTTGGCGCAACAGGTTGGGTGCCGATTCATCCGCGTTGGGCCGCATGCTTACGCTCGACGACATACCCTACACGATCGTCGCGGTGATGGGTGCCAGCGCTGAAGCCCTGCAGAACGGTGAGAACCTATGGGTGCCGCTGGCGCTGCGGCGCAACGAGATCGCTGCCACCGGCGCGCGCTTTCTCGACGTTGTCGCCCGGCTGCATCCGGGCGTGAAGCGCGAGCGGGCGTCCGACGAGCTTCAGGCGATCGCGGCACATCTCAAAGACGTCCGGCCATGGTCGAACAAGGACGTCAACGCCCAGCTCGTCCCAATATCGGAGGTGGTGGTGGGCGACAGCCGCCGCCCGCTGCTGCTGCTATTTGGCGCGGTCGGCCTGGTGCTGCTCATCGCCTGCGCCAACGTGGCGAATCTGTTGCTGGTGCGTGCGACCGCTCGTGGCCGCGAAAGCGCGATTCGCACCGCGCTGGGCGCCGGACCTTCTCGCCTCATCCGGCAGCTCCTCACCGAGAGTGTGGTGCTCGCTCTGCTCGGTGCCGCAGGCGGCTTGGTACTCGCTGCGTGGGGCACGGGTCTGCTGGTGCAAGCGCTGCCCGCGGGCACGCCCCGGCTCGACCAGGTGCGGCTCGACGGCATGGTGCTCGTGTTCACGCTCGTCGTCGCCACCCTGACGGGCATTGTGTTCGGACTCGCCCCGGCGCTACGCGCGGCGCGCCCCGATCTCGTGTCTGAATTGACGGAAGCGGCGCGCGGCTCCGGCGGTCCCCGAAGACGCAGACTCGGCGCGGCGTTGATCGTGGGCGAGATCGCCGTGGCACTGGTGCTCCTCGTCTCGGCCGGCCTGCTGCTGCGCAGCTTTGCGGCCGTGACCCGCGTCGATCCCGGCTTCGATGCCGAGCACGTGACGGCGGTGC
>QHWJ01000306.1 GCA_003222535.1 Acidobacteriota bacterium
TGTTCGTCGCAGATCGTGCGGGATCCGGCCAGGACACGCGGCGTTCTCGCATGCGTGAGCTTCCCGTTCTGCCGCGCCAGATTGAAGATCCGCTCGAGCGTCGTCAGCTCGCGATTGATCTCGCCGTTCGAGAACCTCCGCTCTTTGTGGTCGTCTCCTTCGCCAGACACCACCACGTCTGCCTGCCGCTTCAGGATGAACGTGTTGATGTCCGTCCGACGTCCAGATATACAGGACATTCCGTCGATCAGCTCGTTTCGATGGCTCTCCTGGGTACTGCCGACGACCACTCCCTGATTCAAAGTAGCCTCGTGAAGCTGCATCACCGCACCGCCATATGTTGGCGGCGCCGACTTGTGGCCCAACACACCTCCGATTGGGGAACGGGTACTGATCGGGTGCCAAGCCCCACAAGCGTCGATGGTGATCGGGGTCGTGCGCGACTCGGCCGTCCGCAATGTTGGCGAACCGCCGCAGCCCAGCTTGGTTCTCGCAGCCATTGGCCTCTACGGTGTCATTGCGTATCGCGCAAGTCTTCGAACGCAGGAGATCGGCGTTCGGATGGCGTTGGGGGCCGGGCGCCGCGCGATTTTTCGCGATGTGGTGTTGCATGGTCTGACGATCGCCGTCGCAGGCGTCGCCATCGGCGAAGTCCTGGCGATCCCGGCGATCCGCGCGCTCGCCTCGGTGGAGGCCGGCATCCGCCCGGCTGCTCCTTCGATGCACGTCGCAGCGGCTGTCATCTGGGTAGCGGTCGCCCTTGCAGCCTGCTCTTCCCGGGCCTCCGCGGATGAATCGGGCCCGAGAATAAAGGCGTTCCGGGGACGCCACATCATGTATTCCGGCGGAGCCTTCGATCAGTAACGCCCGTCTGAGTCGAATCACACCCGTGAGAACGTGGTCAGAATCACTACTATTTGGCGACTCGAATCGCATATGGTTATACCCGATCGGCGACGCATCGTCGTTCCGGACCCATCGCGTGGCGACTCGTCGTCGGCCGAATCGCGGGCACTAAAACATCGCTCGTTCGACCCGGGGTCCCGGTAGCTGTTCGTCATCTACGAGAGGAGACGTCGCGATGAATTTCAGGGCGCTCTGGCTCGCTGTCCTCGGATTGCTGCTCGGCACATCGCTCTACGGGCAGGACCTTGCCGGAGACTGGCAGGCCACGCTCCAAGCCGGTAACCAGCCGCTCCGCCTCATCGTGAAGTTCAAGCGCGCCGACAACGGCGGGTGGACTGGCGCGATGTACAGCATCGATCAGGGTAGCGATTGGGGCGCGGGCACGGCGATCGGCTCGATAACGCTCCAGGGCGCACAGATGAAGTTCGTCGTCGACGGGATACGTGGCACGTATGAAGGCAAGTTCACGAGCGACGCGTCCTCGATTGAGGGGACGTGGACGCAGCGTCAACCGCTGCCGTTAGTCCTGCGACGCGCCACACCGGAGACCGCGTGGAAAGATCCCGCCTCGCACACCATTCAGTTCGTGACGGTCGACAAGAACGTCAAGCTGGAAGTGCTCGATTTTGGTGGATCCGGACGACCGCTGGTCTTCCTGGCCGGGTTGGGCAACACCGCGCACGTGTTCGACAAGTTCGCCGCAAGGTTCACGTCGACGCATCACGTTTACGGGATCACACGACGCGGCTTTGGCGATTCGAGCGCGCCGCCAGACGGCTACGCTGCCGATCGTCTCGGCGATGACGTCCTGGCGGTCCTCGACGCGCTGAAGCTCACGCGACCCGTGTTGGCGGGGCACTCCATCGCGGGACAAGAGCTGAGTTCGATCGCGAGCCGCCATCCCGATCGGGTCGCCGGATTGGTCTATCTCGATGCAGGCTACCCGTACGCGTTCTATAACGCGGAGCGCGGCGATTTCGGTCTCGACCTGCTGGAATTACGTCGCAAGTTGGACCAAATGGTCAACGGGCCGGTCGACAGTCGCCCGACGATCAAGGAGCTCCTGGTCGATCTTCCGCGGTTCGAGCGGAACCTCCAGGCGCGCCAGAAGGAACTCGACTCCATGCCGCCCGCGATGCTGGCGACGGCGTCGGGGTCGCAGCCAAGCGTCCCGCGCGCCATCATGGCCGGCGCTCAGAAATACACCAACCTGTCCTCGGTCCCGATTCTGGCGATTTACGCCCTGCCACACGATCTTGGTCCACTCCTCGCGAACGATCCGGCAGCGCGAGCCGCGCGCGAAGCACAAGATCAAGAAACGACCGGCGTCCAGGCTGCTGCGTTCGAGAAGGGAGTGCCTTCGGCGCGCGTGATCCGTCTTCCCCACGCGAACCACTACGTGTTCCGATCGAACGAAGACGACGTGGTCCGGGAGATGAACGCCTTCTTGGTCGGTCTCAAGTGAGCGCCGATTAACGCGCCTATCAAGGTCGGGCCTCAGTCAAGTGCCCGAGGATCTACTTGGGCCGACCGGAGAACCCGGCCGCACGGCGCAGGGCGTCCGCGTCGAGCAGCTTGCCTGTGTGAGGGGGAGGGGCTGAGCACTCAAAGGCGCGAGCTTCGCCACGGCCGCCGGCAGATCCCGCCTAACTGCGTCGTCACGCCCGTCGGACGCGCTTCGCCGCTATCTCGTTGAAACGATGGACTTACATCACGAATTGCCGGCACCCTCTCCTCGCGTGGCCGCCCGTAAAATTACGAACGTGGGCTTTCTGCACCCACAAACGAAACTGTACTTACTCTTTCGTTCAATTGCGGGAACGTACGAGAGCGTCGTCGTCACGCGACCCTGATCGATTTGCCGCGCGAATTCGCCAGCGTTTCCGGCCATTGCCGCCAAATACGTTCTTCGCGGCTCGCTTCGTGCACAAAGCACAACCACGCGGACATTCTGACGCGGCTCAAACTTTCTGGAGGTCGTAGTGAAATACTTCAAGCTTGCAATTGCGCTCTTATCGATCGTCCTCCTGGCGGCATGTAACGGAAAGGGACCTACGGCTCCAAGCTCAAGCAGTGCGCCGAGCGTGACGACGAGCTCGGCGACCCCCGGCGGGAGTTACGTGGCGCTCGACGATAGCGGCGAACGAGATGGGGATGATGAATCCGAACTGAGGGCACGCCTGAGCGCGGACCCTACGCAGATCACGCTGGGCGGCTCCTCGAAGCTGACGTGGTCCACACACGACGCGAAATCGGTGACGTTGAACGGTGTCGCCGTTTCGTCTGACGGAGACAAGCAGGTTTCGCCGTCCAGCACGACCGAGTACGTGCTGATCGCAAAGGACAGCTCGCATAGCGTGACGTCAAGGGTCACCGTGACCGTGATCAATGGAACGCCGGCGCCGGCGCCGGTCCCGTCCGCGAGCCTGACGGCAAGCTCGACATCGATTACGGCCGGTCAGTCATCGACCTTGAGCTGGACGACGACCAACGCGACGAGCGTCACGCTCAACGGGAGCGCGGTGAGCACGAACGGCTCGCAGTCGGTTACGCCGGCGTCGACGACAACCTACACGCTGAATGCGACCAACGCGGCCGGCAGCAGCACTTCGTCCGTTGTCGTGACGGTGACGCCTGTCGCGCCGCCACCACCGCCGGCCGCGCCGACGGCGACCTTGAGTGCGAGCGCCGCCTCAATTGTGAGCGGTCAGTCACTGACGTTGACGTGGACGACGACCAACGCGACGAGCGCGACGCTGAATGGCAGCGCGGTCGCCGTGAACGGCTCGCAGGCGTTCTCGCCGACCAGCAACACGACCTACACGCTGATGGCCACCGGCGCGGGCGGCAGCATCAGCAAGTCGGTGAGCGTGACGGTCACATCTTCGCCGCCTCCGGCGCCGGTGCCGACGGCGACGCTGAGTGCGAGCGCGGCCTCAATTGTGAGCGGTCAGTCGGTGACGTTGTCGT
>QHWJ01000061.1 GCA_003222535.1 Acidobacteriota bacterium
GGAGATGCTCGCCGCCGGTTGCCGGGTGGCCCTCGGCGCCGACGGCGCGCCGTGCAACAACCGGCTGGATGCGTTCGAGGAGATGCGCCTCGCGGCGCTGATTCAGAAGCCACGCCTCGGCTCCGACGCGCTCCCCGCCGCCCAGGTGCTCGAGCTCGCCACGCTCGGCGGCGCGAAAGCACTCGGCCTCGAGGCCGAGATCGGCTCGATCGAGCCGGGCAAGAAAGCAGATCTCGTCGCGCTGGATCTCTCAGGTCCGCACGTGGTGCCGGAGGAGGCGGACCTGATCTCGCGCCTCGTCTACGCGGCGCGGGCGAGCGACGTGCGTCACGTGATCGTGGACGGCCGGATCGTCGTGCGTGACGGGAAGCTCAAGACAGCGAAGGTGGAAGAGATCCGGCGCGAGGCGAACAAGTGGGCGGGGACGCTGCGAGAGCGGGCCGGGCTGTAGCGACCACATGAGCCCGTTCGCGATCCTTGCCGCCTTCGCCCTCCAGTCCCCCGATTCCGGCGCCGAGCTCTATCACGCCTGGTGCGCGGCGTGCCACGGCCAGGACGCCCAGGGCACGCCGGCGGCGAGCGTGCGCACCACGGTTCCGCCCGCGGATCTCGCGACCTGCGCGGCCAGCACGCCTGAGCCTGCGGAACGCTGGCGCGGCGTCGTCGCGCGGGGCGGCGCCGCCTATGGCCTCTCGCTCGACATGCCGGCGTTCGGCGAGGCCGCGACGCCGGAGCAGATCCGCTGGGTGGTGCGCTACGTGCGCTCGTTGTGCGGCAGCGCGGCGTGGCCGCCGGGAGAGCTGAACTTTCCGCGCGGCTTCCTGGTCGAGAAGGCGTTCCCCGAAAACGAGGTTGTGCTTGTCAATCACGACCGCGAGCAGAACTACATCTTCGAGCGGCGCTTCGGCGCCCGCTTCCAGATCGAGGCCGAAGCGCGGACCGCGTTCGACGGAGCGCCCAACAGCTTCGACGGGGCGAGCCTCGCGGGGAAGCTCGACCTCTGGCACTCCCCGCAGGCGCTCGCCATCACCACCCTCGGCCTCGAGGCCACGCCGCGGCTCGGGCGACAGGACCGCTGGGAGGTCGAACCGTTCCTCGCGTTCGGCTGGAGCCCGCATGAGGTGGTGACCGTTCAGGGGCAGATCGTCGGGACCTGGGAAGAGCAGGCGGGCATCGCCGGCTTCGAGTACCGGCTCGGCGTGGCGAAGGATTTTGGGCGCGTCATCCCGATGGTCGAAGCGGGGTGGGTCGTGCCCCGCCAGGGCGACCACGCCCTGTCGTTCTATCCGCAGCTGTGGATGCAGCTCTCGCGGCTCGGGCACGTGGCCGGATCGATCGGCGCGGAGCTGCCGGCGGTGGGACCGGAGCCGCGAAGACCGAAGCTGATCGCGTTTCTGCTGTGGGATTTCGGCGATGCGGGGCTGTTCAAGGGGTGGTAATGGCTGACGTCTGATGTCTGGCGTCAGACATCAGACGTCAGCTATTACTATTCACCCGGAATCTTTGAATCGTCTCCGTCAGCTTGGCCGCGGCCTTCACCGCCGCTTAGGCTGCTCACTTCGGGTTGATCGGATCACCCATGTCGGAGCACACCTTGTTGGCTTCGGCACCGGCGGCCAAAGTGCCGCTGCCTGGGACGAAGCTTTCCATCATACCCAGGGCGTCGTGTGCGCCGAGTCGCTGGGGATCCCGTTCTCCCTCGGCGAACGCCTCTCCAGCGCCTAACAAGCCATGCACTCCGGAGTGCTGGAGACCCTCCCATAGCCAGTTACCAGCAACTCTGAGGGGGCCGCCACCCGCGTTGACAATCGCCCCGACCTTGCTTACACCAAACGCATCCATGATCAGATGGACCCCAATAGCCACGTGGGCAACCGCACACTGGGGCGCCTTCGTCGGCAAGGGATCGAGACAGATGCCGCTCATCGGATCGTTGAAGCGACACGTCATCGCCACCTCGAGCTCGTGAGCCCGCCTCCAGCGCGAACAGTCGTGGAATTCACGAATTTTAAGTACCTGGCCGTCGGGAAGGCGGGCGATCACTATGTAGGTCTCATAATCCTCTAAGCCATGCTTCTCGCATACCTCCTTTGTTTCGGGCTGCAGCCCGAATGGATCACCGAAGTTTATCGGATCGCCCGCCGCAAACCCGTAGGCGTTGAGGCCCCCGCCGAGGCCCATGGGATCTTCCTGCGTAAACCGGCCCGTCAACGGATCGTAGTAACGGTTTCGCATATACCGGAAACCTGACCCGTCACGCTTGCCCTCGAGCAGGGTCCCATGCCAGTAGTCGTGCGGCAGTCCCCCATTGCGGTCGGACGATGACCAATTGAACGGCCACCGAATCGCCACACATGCGGTATCATAGCCGGCCGGATAGATGTGGGGGACACCGCACAAGAATTGGTCTCCAGTGCTGAAGACACCCACAGGCGCATCGCCGCGCGCATTCCAGAAGGGCACGATCGTGAACGGTGCCTTCACACGAGGCGGGTTATAGTCGAACTGCGACCCGTTGTTCCCGTAGTACCAATCCATGCCCATCACGTAGTTCACACGCGTGATCGCGATCGGTTGATCGACCCCTCGCCGACCGGCATAGATGACGTGCCCGAAGTAGGGATTGGGGTCCCCGACCAGCGAGCCGTTCACGTTCAGGAGAGGGAGCGATACAGGGTTCACGTCGTTTTCCCACCACTGCGCCTGCTGCGTGGTATCGTACCCACCGATGTACACGCCTTGGAGAGCCCAAGGCATCTGGATCTCGGCCAATTCCTGGTCGCCGTCCCAAATGATCCGTCGCAGGACGCCGACGCGGCACTCGGTGGCGGCCGGCAGGCTCTTCCCATAGTCGTCACACCACTTCCGCGCCCGCACCCAGACCCGGCGTCCTAGTGCATCGTAGCGATAGTCTTCCACGACATACGTCTGCCAATCTCACATGTAGACGTGCGGAACTTTTGCCGCGCGGGCGTCGACCATACGGAGGCTGCCGTCCGCCGCGAAGAACGAAGCCCGCTCCGTAGCCGGGTGGGTAACGACGTTGTCGGGATCCATCGCCGAAGAGAACTCTTGATTACCCGCCGAATCATAGTAGAACGAGCGCGGGTATTGCTGGGCCACGGACATCGTCGTCATTCGCCCTGTGCCCGGCTGATAGCTCCAGGTATCACAGCACGTGGTGCTGCTCTGATAATGCCACTGGCCGCCGTCGGGGTAATACACGATTCCATTGATCGTGTCTCCGACGAAGCTTTGGGTCAGATTGCCAAACGCATCCAATGTGTAGGATTCGACGGTTGCGTGGCGATCCGTTGGCGCTATTTGGCAGCCGTTGCACCCCCACTCGGTCCAGTACGTGCTCTTGAGGTTCCCGAGACCTGTGTAGGTCGGCCGTAGGCTGTCCCGTAACTGGATCGCCTCGCCGCTCAATTGGAGCTTGTGCCTCGCGTCGAAGAGAAACCTCGTCGCCCTGACGAATGGAGCACTCTGGATCCTCGGGTAGTTGGCAGAGCCGTTGTTCCGGATCGTATCCGCCGCGAGCTGGCCGTCCACATCGTATCCCAGTGCCTCGCTGTACGACCCCGGATCGGCGATCGAGCCGAGGTCCCCGTGGAAATTGTATCCAAAGCCGTATGAGGTTCTCTGTAGATCCGTGACGGTCTGCAGCGCGCCGAGCTGCGCGTCGTACGCAAAGGAGATCGTCGTATCGTTACCGATCCCGAGCTGGTGCGGTACGGCGAGCACCGTCCGACGACCATCCAGATCGTACGTGTTCCGCAACCCATACATGTGACGGCTCCAATCGTCGCGGGCTACCGTCTGGATCCGCAGGCTGTCCGTCTGCAGGAGGCCCCCGGGGTAGTACGTGCGCTTCACTCTGGCATCGGCATTGTCGGCTGTCAGCAGCCGGCCCATGGGGTCGTACGTGAACGTGTGCGTTTCGGCTGGGATCGCGTACGCGGGGTAGTCCAAGGCGTCCCACACGCTATGCGGGGGCTGGATGTAGAAGGCCGTCGGTCGGGACAGATAAGTGATCTGAGGTAGGACACGCGTCGTCAGCCGGTTGAGCGCGTCGTAGCTCTGGTTGATCGTCAGGCGCGTTCCACTCGTGGGATCCTTGCGACGAGTGACAGCATTTACGGCGTTGCCTGCCGGATCATAATTGGTACTATCGACCATGCCATCGGGAGCGACCTCGGCCACCCTGCGGTTGGCGACGTCGTAACGCCACTGGGTCGTGATCGTGCCAATAGCAGCAGGGTCAGGGATCGAGACCCGGGCGAGTGAAAGCAGGTTGCCGGCGCCATCGTAGCGCTTGTCCACTCGCACTTCTTCTGCGCCGTTCGGGGCGATGGTCTCTATAATCGAATCGCGGTCCATGACCGTGAAGACCGTCCGCTGCCGCTGGCGAATGGTCATGTCCTGGGCGCCGCCCCGGGTCTTGTCGGTGCTGTCGATGGGCGTCACGAGGAGGGTATCACGGCCGATGGCATCCTTGTAGTAGCTCGTCCAGAACCCTCTGGCCGTCCGGCTGCCCGCCACATTCCATTGACCGTCATACACGACCGAGTCTTCCTTGATAGACTGCACGACCACCGATGAGAGTAGATTCTGCGCGTTGCCGTAGTTGAATGAGACTCGCCTGTTCACATCCGCTCCCACCTGCTGGAAAAGACGGCTTCCATTCTGCGCGTCGTACCCCATCGTCGTTGTGACGCCCATCGGGGTGACGATGGAATCGACGAAGTCCCACTTCGCGTCCCAGTGATACCGGGTGACGGCGTTCCGGCCGTCACCGAGCGGATTGACCGCGATGAGCGTGTCGATGTTGCCGCGAGGATCGTATTTCGCCTGCGTGACGAATCCGTCCGGGCTGCGCACCTCGGTTGCCAACCCGGCGAACATCGGGTTCTCCCGCTTGATCACGGTCTCGTAGCCCAGCGAGTTCACGATCCGCCGCGGCGCCCCGAACCGGTCCAGCCAGAGCGCACTCGTATCGGCCACATCCACGCGTGGGCCGTCCATGCGGGTGTACGCCGCCGCCGTGTCGATGGCCGTGGTAAGGCCGACGGCTTCGACCGCTCGGAGGCGCTGCACGATCGGGGTCTGCCCCGTCCCGAGCGGCAAGCTGTCCGTAGCGAGTTTGCCCGCGGCATCGAAGGAGTAGAACGTGGTGTTGCCCCGCTGGTCAGTCCGGGAGATGATCCGGTTCGTGAAGCCCGGGTCGTAGCCGAAGCCCACGCTGAACGTGTCGGGGTCTCGAATCGTGGTGACCTGGCCGCCGACGACCGTGACCGTTGCGACCCGGGTCTGAACGCCGGCAGGCGGGGCTGTGACGCTCGCCAGCGGGGTCGTGCAGTCCGTGGCGGACGTGTAGGTGAAGGTGTACATGCGGCTCGTCGTGTCGGGCGGCAACATGATCCGGCTCAGTCGACCGCAGTCGTCGTAGCGGAACTCCGTTCGCTGCCCGAGACGGTTGACGGTTGCGATGTGTTTCCCGGTCGCTGCGCTGAAGTGCACGCCAACACCATGCGGCGCCACGCGAACGTAGTCGGCACCCGTGCCGTCCAGCGTATCGAGGCGCGTGGGGTTCGGGGCAGTGTAGAGATTCGTTGCGACCGTGGAGTACACACGAATCGTACCGTCGCCGCCGATCACGAGCTTTCGCCCGTCGGCGATCCACCGGAACTCTTCAAGGCCCGCAAGCCACCAGCCCGCACCGAAGGGGCTGCCGCTGCGGTTTACAATGACGACCTCCGCATTCACCGTCGTTGGCTGGCTGGGAGTGGGGTCAGGATACCAGTTACGGATCTCAAGGGTGTAGGAGTAGACGCCGGTCGCGTCGTTCAATGCATCGAAGCCGAACGCGACGCGCCGAGTCTGGCCGGGCGACCACTGGTTGCCCAGCCACTTCGCGCGGGCACGCGTCACCCCGCCGATGGTCAAGGTCCCGGTCACACTGTCCGGGACCGTCGCTCCTGACGGCAGGGTCACGTTGGCCGCAACGATGGGGTAGGGGTGCGCCGTTTGGCTGTTGTACAAGAGCGTTGGCGTCCGCGCCCTGTTCATCGTCCGGGTCGGCGGAAGCGCGTGGACGATCCGGAGGTCGCCGCATTCGGAAGCGGCAGCGGGGCCGGCCGCAATCGTGAGGCAGAGGTCGCGGCCAACGAAGGTGCCAGGGTTCACGGCGCTGACATCCACGATCGACGGCTGAGCACTCGGAGTGACCACGGGGACGGTGAAGCTGCCTCCGTCGCTGGCGTAAGTCCCCGTCGCCGTCAGACTCAGCGTCCCAGTCCCCACGGCGCCCACATTGTACGAGGCCACGACCGTTTTCAGGGCGCCGCCGACCAAGTTTACACTGGACGCGGGTACGCCATCGATCGTCAACCCCGTGCACGTCACGTTCGCCGAGCCGCCGCATGAGAGGCTGTAATTGTCCTGCCCGGTCCCCGTGTTCTGCACCGTGAAATTCTCGCTGTAGCCCGAGGTATTGGCGGGGCGCTGCGGGGTGGTCGCGCCGTCTGGCGTCACCGCCACGCCGTAGGTCACCCGCGTGATCGAGAAGCTCGCGAACGTGCAGTTCGAAGCAGCGTCGCAGATGTGCGCCGCGACCGTGTTGCTCCCCACCACGAGCGAGACGCTGGAGGTGGTGGAGGTCGCCTTCACCACGCAGTCCGGGGGACCGCCGCCGACATAATCGAAGCTCGTCGTCTTGTCGACGCCATTCACCTTGATCCAGCGGCTCGCCGCATCCAGCGAGGTGTTGTCGCACCAAGCGAGCTGGATGGTGGGGTACTCGACTCCCACGTCGCCCGAGGGCGCGAGCAACCGAATGTCGGGAGGAGTCCCGTCCACGGTGACGTTGTACCAGCCGGAATCGGAGACGCCGAGCCTGGAGGCGGTCAAGGTGATCGTACCAGAGCCTGCCAAGGGTGTGGAGAACTTGATCGGTACGCCAGTCGCCTGCATGAACGTGACGTCGTAGCCGTTAGGAGCCCAGCAATTTGTGATAACGCCGGAGCAGACAGGCGAGACATGCCAGGTCTGCTGGGTGCTAGCCCCAGTGTACAGCGTGAATGAGACTGTTTTTTCCAGGGAGTTCAAAGGGACTATGAGGGAGCCGGCGTCCGGAGTTACACTGATTTGGTCGGTCGAGGGAGCGGCCGATGCGAGAACGGCGGCCACGGCGAGCAAGGCGCCGAGAGAACCACGACGAGCGACCACGGGGCGGCTCCGGATGAGGGTCCGAGTCCCGTAAGGGCAGGTCCCATGCCCCGCCCACCGCCTTGTAGTGACGCTAGTTACCGATTCGCGCCGACTGATTTTCGCGCGAATTCGCGCGGCGAGGGTGCGAATTCGCGCTCCCGGAGGCCTCTGAATCCGAGACTCGGCGTAGCCAAGAACCTAGGGGCGGGTGGTCCCGATGGTCGAGGCTGGGTGAGTGGATCCAGTTCTCGCGGCTGGGCCACGTGGCCGGGTCGATCGGGGCGGAGCTGCCGGGGGTCGGGCCCGATCCGCAGCTTGGCGCGCCACCTCGGTGCCCAGGACCTGAGCGCCGTGTTTCCGGCATTCACGCCGGACCCGGCGCGCTTCCCGGGAGCGATTCGGGCTAGGGAATTGGTTGAACCCAGTTGGAGAATTTGGAGGATGAGGGAACAGTCAGCCTGAACAGTTGAGTTGGGACGCCCACTAGCGATCAACGTCCGAGGAACCGCTCAAGGTTGTGTCTCACGTTCCAGTCGTGTCGTGGATTTCGAGAGGCTAATCGACATCATCGGCGCGGCCTAGAGTGACCAGCATTTCTGCCCCCGCGCTGATGGCTTGTGGTGGCGGCGGGTTGAACCGGAGTAGGTACCTAGAACGGCGCACAAAGTATTCAGACAGCCACGCCTGATGAACCTCAAATGGAATGACCATCGATTTCATCAAGTCCCTGCACCAGCACCCGTAGGTCGCTCATGGCGCCTGTGTGAACAGCCTGGACCTGCCTACTAATGTTGTCGGCCGCTAGGCGATGGAACCGGACCTGGTTCGTATCAACGGGAAACTTGCAGAGGACCCCGATACCGTCGGCAACAGGCTGGGCCGCACAGTCAAGGGGCTTGGGTTTTCGGGCCAAGATACGAACAAGGTCTTCCGGAGTGACAATTCTATTCTCGGGAAGGAGGACCCACTTCGACGATCGTGGTGCAGAACCCTAGGGCAGCGATGCCTTAAGCGCCATTACGGTCAAAGCCGCCGCGGCAAGGTCGGGGTCCCTCATCCGAACGCGCCTTCATCAGGGAGCACAGCCACATCTCGACCGCTCTGCTATCGGAGGTGATCCGTTGGTTCATCCATGCGGAATTCTCCACGCCCAAATGTCAACACTGCTGAGGCTCCACGTGATCGCGCACTATCATCTACGGGATCCAATCTCACGCCATAGCTTGACAGGCAATAGTCTCGAAAGAAACTCTCCACGATGTGAAACGGAACAAGCAACGATTCATGGTACCCTCGAAGTTCAACGATTGGGTCAGGGTCCTTGAGTTGGTCCATACCGCGAACCGCAATCTGGAACTCCGAGATCGTCTCGTTCGAGTCTTCCTCTTGAAAACCCAGAAGGTCAGGCCGCACGATGGTGCTACATCTAACGCTTAGAAGCTCATTTGCAACACTGCCCTCGCATGCCATGGGCTTCTCCAGGCTCGCAAGAGCTTCAGCCCGCTTGGGCCTGACTAAGGACAATCGAATCGGGCTCGATAACAAACGCGTTCGGTTTAGCGTTCTCTCGATCGGCGAGTCCCGCCCGGAGCGCAACAAGCGCAACACGGGCCGACAACAAATCACTGTCGGGTGTATCTATCACCGCGTTCTGTCTACGGCTTCGGTCCCGAACCCGTCTCGATCATGTCGGTAGGCCCAATGCTGAAGACTGCAACCGCTCCCCTCGAGCGGCCCTCAATGTGGGGGGGAACAATCGAAAACGAAAAGGGAATCCGGAAGTCACGAATAAAGGCTTCCAAGTCCGTGAGAGGAAACAACTCAGATTCTCTAGGTCCGGTTACCAGGATGAGGCTACTATCAGTGATCGGTTGTGACGCTGGATTCAGGTCTCGCAGAGCCTCCCTTAACTCAAGAAGCATTTGTTCTCCTTGTACATCCCAAGGCCGCACGGAATCATCTGTCACCAAGTGGCGACAGTCTATAGACAGACTTCCCTCGATGGCGGACGACGTGCATAGGACAGGTTTAAGTTGATTCGCCAGGAACGCCGCGGCATCATGCTCTACAAGCACCTGACGAGAGGGATGGAACATATAGCCCTCACCCAGCGGCGACGAGTCCTCACGAATTGCTCGCAGCACTATGAGTGCCATCCTTGCTTGGCGGAATTCAGGCGAGTCCCACGAAAGCATGTTACCTGAACCTCCCTCCCATATGGCGCAGCTGATGCCAAGCACCGCCACAAGAATCCCTCCGATCTGTCTCATAACAGGCTGCCTCGATTCCCAAAGGAAGAGAATAATGATGCTCTTGGGCCACCGCCTGTGCGTTAGTTGACACTAAAACCCTGGAGTTCCGCCACACCAGTCACACAGTCTAAGGTACCTGTCACCGGGCCACCATAAGGTTTGCCCGGAATATCAATACCGAACAACTTGAACAGGTAGTAGGGCGTACCATACACCGAGATACGCCCCGCATAGTATCCCTTTCCCGTAAGGACATAGGGTTTGCCGCGATCCGAGGTCCGATGCAAGAGCACCAGACCAGTGACGTAGACGAAATCCCCTCCATCGTTCACGCGTCCTTCAACGAGACTCCGACCAGCAACGAGAGGGCATCTCTTCTGCAAACCTGGGATTACCCACTTCCGTTCGCGACCGAATTGGGTTCCTTGGAAGTCGTCGGCGAATTCTGCTACGCCACCCTTGACCTCCCACTGCGCGTAACCGTAAGGGTTAATGAAGAACAGGATATCGTCACCCGGCATGGCCAACGCATCAGAGAGCCCAAAGCCGAAATTCGACCAAAACCATGCATCGACCGCATCGGCAATGTCCATGTTCGAGCTACCACCACCGCTCGAGCAGCTCGCGGAGGACGCTGCGGACGCCATCAGTTTAGGAGTTGAGCTGCAACCGCCGCTCAGGCCGCTTGGATCCCCACGATTCACGGGATCGTTCCCGGCGTAAGCGTATTGGTTTATCCCAGCACCCAGGCCTAACGGATCCTCCGAAATAAAGCGACCGACGGCAGGGTCGTAGTACCTGGCACGGAAGTAGTAGAACTGCGTCTCCGAGTCATACTCCCGGCCGGCGTGACGGAGGGCGTTTGGAGCCGTGCCGTTAGCCACCCTCTCATCACCGAACGGACCCTCGCGGTACTGATTCGCGATCGTGACACTCGTCCCGTTCCGCTGGAGGAGCGCCAGAATGTTGCCCTCGACCCCTTGCAGATAGTAGTAGATCGCATCCCCGAGATCGTGGCGCACCACGCTCTGTGGAGCGTCGACCGCCGGGTTGTAGGTGTACTCGGCCACCCGATTCCCCAGCGTGTCGAGCTCCATCAAAAGCGCATCACCATCCCAGAGAAAGCGGCTTGTTCCGGAGGCGCTCGATTTCCGAACTCTTCGCCCCAACCCGTCGTAACCGAAGGCGACCTTGGTCAAGGCGCCAACGCTGTCTCGCGTACGGACGCTATCGAGCCTTCCCAGAGCGCTCCAGAACAGCGAGTCTCTCCGCAAAACGACCGTCGTGTCGGTAGCGCTCACCGTGCGCTTCAGAATGAGATTTCCCGCCACGTCGTAGTCCATGCGGTATTGCTGCCAGCGGCGCAACCGGTTCCCAACGTCAAGCCCTCCCGCCGGCGCTACGGGATCTTGCCGGTTGCCGACGCGGTCGTAGGTGTAACTGACCCAGCGGAGCAAAGTCGGGGTGTCGAAGTGGGAGGAGCACTCATCCCCACGAAGGTTGTTATTGCACCCTGAGGTCTGCTGGCCCCAGCTATGAAGCGTGTCGATATACGAGGTGAGTTCCCCGGCATTGTCATACTCGAAACTCCTGCTGGTGTCCGGAGAGCCGGCGGGCCCGTGGTACCTCTCATCCGTACTGCCCGAGAGGCCGAAATAGTATCCCATGCGCAGCGCCGCATTCAGCGTTGAGTCGCTCAGCTGAATCTCATCACTCCGGTGATTCCATACGTACTCGAATGCAATGCTGAGGTTGTTCAGACCCAGGAGCGTCGTCCCCGCCGGCATGAGCTCGGGGTTTGACGCAAAGGTCGCCTTCTCACCGGCAAAATTCGTCAGCGTATCCAGCACCGACCGATTGTTGTAATGGTACAGTATCGAAAACTGTGAACCGCCCCAGATGCCCGGCGCCGCTACCACCGTGGCCGTGCGCCGGTCCCTGATTTGGTACGACGAGCTGTCTCTGAAGCATTGCGCGGCGTTGCCGGCGGCAAGGACACGGCAGGTGATCGCGACCAGAGGCCGGCCGGCAACGTCGAAGCGCAGCGTATCGGTACTCTCGCGGTTAGAAACGGCCGCGTAACGCCCGGCCGGGTCCGTATAGAGCTTGGTCGTATCGTTGCCGACGATCACCAAGCGTGCGACATCGAGTGAGTCATAGGTGAACTGGATACTCTGCCCGAGCCGGGTCGTCCAGCTGGTGAGATTCCCGTTCGCGTCATACCCATAGTGATCGACATGCCCCCCCGGATCCGCAATCGAATCGGCCCAGCCGAGGGCGTTCACCCACGACCTGTAGAGCTGACCCTTCGCATCGCGGACCTGGATCGGATACAGCGAGTCGAAAGTTTGGATGGTCGTGTCGGAGAGGGGGCCTATCGTCTTGAAAACGCGGCCAGTCGAATCGTATACCAGCGTGGTTGTACTTCCCACCTCATTGACGGCCGTGAGTGGCTGGCCGTGGCCATCGTACTGGCGGGTCACCTTCCCGATTGTGTAACCGCCGGCAGTCGAGGTCACCGTATCCAGGTTCTGAAATCCCGTCGCCTGATAGTGGTAGATGGCGCCGTGGGCTCCCGGATCGGTGCGGGTGAGGAGGCGCCCAGACGGGGAGTAAGTATAGGTTTGCCACGCCCCCCACCCCGTAACCAGGGTGCTATCGAGATGACCACCGTGCCAACGGTTGCGGACGGTATCCACGTCGCCGTAGACAAGGGTGTCCCGGTTATAGGTCATCTCGTACAAGTAGTTGATGGTCCGACCCGTGGCGCTATCCCACCGTTGCGTCAGGTTCGGGCCGCTCCACGTGTATTTGATGACCTGGCCGGAGGGCAAACTGTCGCGAGTCACGTGGGCACTCGTGTCCCGCTGGAAGGCTGTCGTGCGGCCCAACGGTTCCTCGATACGTGTCGGAGCCCCGTACCGATCGAGGGCGTACGCGGTCGTGTAACCTCTGGGATTTGTGACGGTGGCGCGTAGCGCCGACGTATTGATATGCGGTGCCGGGTTCCCAGAGGTCCCGTACCCTGACGCCGGATCGACCAAGATTCCCTTCTCGATCGATGTATACAAACGGGTCGGGCGCAGCTGCTGTCCACTCGCGGTAACCTGCGGCGCTGTATCGGACGCGACCTTGCCGGAGAAGTCATAGGACACACCCCATGCGCCCCCTCGCCGATCCGACCAGCCCAGAAGACGGTGATTGCCATCATAACTGCCTTGGAAGGGAAGCCCTCCCGCGTAGTCCCGGATCCTTGTCAAGTTTGAGGAAGCGTCGATCGTTACGGAGTCCAGCCGGCCACCAGGATCTTTGATCCAAAGCAGCTTGTTGCTCCCCGAGTAGCCAAGCGAATCCGCCTTACCGGCGGGATCGACGATTGCCGTCAAGAGATTCGCGCCATTGTACGAGTAGGTAATGGTGTTGCCGAAGCGATCCTTCACGTACGCGAGCCGGCCATCCGTGAAGAAAGAGTATGTCGTTCCATCAGGATACCGGCGATCGAACTTGACGTTATCCGGCCACGAGCCACGGCTCGTGAGAGTCGAGAAGTCGCTGGCGGATGACGGATAGGAACAGCTGCTCTGGCAGGACGCCGCGGAGCCGAAGTAAGCCACGGAGCCATTCCCTTCGGTGATTGCGATGGAGCTGTCGGATTGAAAGAAGAGTCTTTGTAGTCCCGCAATCGACCAGCCAGCGCCGAACGGACTGTTCTGTTCATTGCTGATGAGCACACGCACCGGCGCCAGATTCTCCCGAAAGGAGTTGTCCGCGCGATAGCTGCGCACAAATTCACGAAGGTCCCGTCGGGCCGTCGCAACAGCAGGGACATCTTGACCGGTGAGACTGAGGTCGTATCGGTCGCGTCAACCTGCACGAGTCCCATGGGCTTCGCTTGAGCGCTGGTGTAGATGAGTTGTATGCTTCGTGGCACATCCAAGCTGAAGTACGGTGGCGTCGCATAGCTCGCCACGGCGTCGAAACACGCCGCGACGCACTTGGACACATCCCGGTATGCACCGTTGTGCGCCGCAAGCGAAATCACCGGCCCGTTCAATAGCGGGACTGTTACATTGAAGGTGCCGTTGTCGGACTCGAGACCGTTGACGCCCGTCGCGGTTAGTGTAAGGACACCAGTGCCCGGGGGACCAACGTTGTATGTCGCAACGACCGTCGTGTTGGTCCCCGGCTGCAAGGTAAAGCTGGTCTTGTTGAGACTGACTCCAGAAATCGGCCCCCACGCGGACTTCGCGAAGGTATAGGTGTCCCCGCAAAGGCCGGTGTTGGTGACCGTAAACGTGGAGGTGTGCCCGTTGGTGTATGCGCTCCAGGTGACGGGGCTGCCGTCTGGTGTGACCGATACGGCGTAGTCTACGTAAGTGGGCGGACCAGCCTCGCTCAGAACATCAGGCTCAGCGCCGCTTGGCCCCTGGGGAAGTTTGGGGCAGGTCTTGGCGCTGGTGCCGGGCAGTGAGATGCGGTGCGAAGCGATTCGGGTTCGCAGCCTGGGTGGCGTAGTCCCGGGAAACAAAGCCACAGCCAGGAGAACGGAGGGCCACAATCGTGGGGCGATCATTGAACCGAGCTCACGTGGAGGTTTCGGCCATGCTTGATAGCACGTCGCGTGCCGGACGCCCCCCCCTTGTTGTGACCCTAGTTACCGATCCCCATCGATTGATTTGCGCGCGAATTCGCGCGACGAACCTGCGAATTCGCATTCCCTAACAGTCCCTGCACCCGCGCTTCGCGCGGGGACACGCCCATCGCGCGGAGCCGGCGGTATACGGTCGCCAAGTGGATGCCGAGGGTCCGTGCTGCGCTCCCAAGGTCCCACCGTGTAGCCACACAGGCATCGAGTATCCGCTGGTCTTCATCACTGCACCGCACCGGCGTGCGATGGTGGCGCGGGTCCGATCCGCCGAGCGCGATCGCCTCCAGCACGGCGGCCCTCGACACGGTTCCATCATCGACGAGACACCCCGCCCGCTCCATCGCCAGTAACAGCTCCCGGGCGTTCCCCGGCCACTCGTACCGTCTGACTTCCCGTAGCGCTGCCGGCTCGAGCACCTGCCCTCGGCACGCGGCGAAATGGATGGCCAGAAGCGGTATGTCCTCCGGCCGATCGGCCAGGGGGGGTAGCTCGATCCGCACCCCCGCGAGGCGCTGATAAAAGTCCTCCCGGAAATCGCCCCCGGTGATCCGGTCGCCCACGTCTTCCTGCACCGCCGCCACGACCCGTGCGTCTACGCACCGCTCGGTCTCTCCCCCCAACCGCGTGATCTCCCCGGCGTCGAGCGCTCGTAGCAGCTTGACCTGACTCTCCAGCGGCAGCGCCAGCAACTCGTCGAGAAACACTGTCCCGCCATCCGCGCGCTCAAAGTGCCCGCGGTGAAGCTTCACCGCTCCTGAGAACGCGCCGCGCTCGAAGCCGAATAGCAGCCCCTCCACCATTTCGCGTGGCAGCGCACCGCAGTTCACCGGTACAAACCGCCCGACACGACCACTACGCCGGTGGATGTGGTGCGCCAGCAGCTCCTTGCCGGTCCCGGTCGCCCCGACCAGGAGAATCGGCAGCGCGGTGGGCGCGTAGCGTTCGACCAGCTCCCGCGCGCGGCGCATCGCGACCGAGGCGCCGACGATCGGGCTTAACTCTGGTTGGGCGCTCACCGCTCCACCCCCTTCGGCAGCCGCGGCGCCGTCACACTGTCCGCATCCGCATCGGTCTTGAGAATCCTGGGCGTCAGGAACAGATACAGCTCCGTCTGCGTCTTCTGCCTCCTGGCGCTGCCGAACAGCCCCCCGATCAGCGGGATCCCGGAAAGGATCGGGACCCCACCCTGAGTCACATCCCGCTGCTCGTCCTTCAAGCCGCCGATCACGATCGTCTGGCCGTCCTTGACCAGCACCTGCGTCGCCGCTTCGCGCGTCGAGATCACGGGAGCGTCGAACGCGACCTCGCTCGTCGCCTGGTTCACCTCCTGCTGAATGAGCAACGACACGTACCCGTCCTGGTTGATCGTGGGCCGCACCGTGAGCCGCGTGCCCACATCCCGGTACTGCACCACTTGGTCGCGTGTGGGCGTCTCCGTGGGGAGGCTGCGGCTCACCTGGACGAACGGCCGCTGCGACCCCACGAGCAATCGAGCTTCGGTGTTATTCGACGCGAGCAGCACGGGACGCGACAGGATCTTCACGTCACCGCGGCTCTCGGCCGCGGTGATCGTCGCATCCACATCCGCGTGGCCGAGGCTCAGGAGCTTCAAGACGAAATCGCCGAGGCTGCCGCCCGTGACGTTGACGGACGCCGTGCCGTCGCCGTGATCCACCCGCTGCGGTGGCACGAACAAACTCGAGCCGATCGAGAAGGTGCGGTCGCGCCGCGCCTCGACGATGAGCACTTCGATCAAGACCTGGAGCGGCCGGATGTCCAGCTCGCCTACCGCCTGCACGAGCACGTCGTAATCGTCCTTCGCGGCCCGGATGAGCAAAGAGTTCGTCAGCTCATCGGGCACGATGATGACGGGACCGGACAAGGCAGACCGTCGGACGGTCGGACTGACGGACGGTGAGGGCGGGGGCTGGGCGCCCGTGGGCTGCGGAGGCACCTGGTTGCGGCGCAGCTCGTCGGACAGCGTGCCTGTCGAGAGCCCCGCTCGACCCGAGAACTCTCCGCCGGCGCCGAACAGCTGGTTCAGCGTGGCGGCGACGTCGGAAGCTCGGGCGTGCTTCAACCGAACGACGAACAACTGAACTGCGGCGGTCCCCTGTCCCCCCGGTCCCCCACCCCCGGGCGGTCCGGCGGTCGGGCGGTCAGGTGCTCGCGGCCCAACGCGAAAGAACGAGGAGTCTTCGGTGAAGTCGAGACTCTGTGATTCGACAAGACCCTTGAGGAGCGAGACGAGTGTCTTGCGATCAACGGGGCCTGGGGTCTCCAGCGAGACGCGCACCGGCTGGACGTTGCCCACCAGCACGGGCTTCGGCAGATAACGGCCGAGGGCCTGGATCACCGCGCGCAGATCGGTCTCGACGAACCGAACCGTGACACTGTCGTTTGCGATCCGGACAGCCGCCGTGTCTTGTGCCTGCAGCGGCGCAGCAAGTGCCACAAGGGCCAGCCACAGTCCGACTGTCCGACCGTCCGACAATCCGACGGGTTTCAGTTTTTCCATGGCTCCCTCACTTGCAGCACCCACGTGGTATCCATCCCGACCACCGTCACCCGCGTCCCGTCGATCCGCTTGACCTTGAGCCCGCTCACGACATCGCCGGCGCGTACGACGCGCGGGCCCTCCACGCCCGGCCATCCTTCGACCACCGCCTGCGGCTCGGCGCCCCACACGATCCCGGTCAGCACGAGCACGGGCTTGGGCGCTGGAGGCTGGAGGGCAACCTGCGCCAGGCGCACGGGATCGTAGGCGACGTCCGCAGCACGACGGGTAACCCTGAACACGTCGCGCGAGATGACAACCGTGCCGAGTGACTCCGCTGGATACGGTTGCGCCGGTGTGGTAACCGACGACCGATAACCGGCAACCGTCGACCGGTCACCGTCATCGCCAACTGGTGCGAGACTCGCCGTCCCAAGAGCGACCACGCCGACGAGCCCGAGCGCCCCCGCCCCCCACGCCCCCACGCCTTTCATCGCGCGCCTCGCGCCAGGTAATAGCCCGCCAAGTCAAGCTCCATCCGCAGCGCCTCAGTCCGCGCGTTGGGATCCGGTGCCATCACCGACAACGCCGTGACGGTGAGCAGCGGGTCTCCCGTCTCTACGGCCTTCAGGAAAAGTGTGAGGCCGGCCACATCCCCTTCCAGCTCGGCGTGCATCGCCACGCGTGTGAAGGCCCCCGCTGTGGAGTCCGGGAGGGGATCGAGCCGCACGACTTTGAGCTGTTGGCGATTGGCGACCAGCGACACCAGGCCCGACAGGCTCGCCTGTGCCTCGGCGCCGGTCTTGCCGTCCACGACTTTGGGCGCCAGCGCGACGACCCGGCTCAACACCTGGGTGAGGGAGTCCCGCACCTCGGGCTCGCGCACGAGGACATCCTCAGCCCGTGCCAGGGTGGCTGCCTGGGCGAGCGCCCGCGATCGGAGCGCCACAACTGAGCGCACCACCCACGGAAACACCTCCAAGACCAGCACGGCGACCAGCACCAGTGCGCCGCCCATGGCTAGAGCCCGCTTGTCGCGCAAAGTCATGGCACTCTCTCCAACCGGGCGACGATGGCAAACCGATCCCACTCTCCACTGCCCCCTTGCCGGCCTTCCCGCGTCACCGGCCCCTCGAATCGCGTGTCGCGCAGCGCCGCCACCTTCTCGAGCTCCGCCAACACCTTCGCGGCTCGCGGCGCGTAACCCACCAACCGCACCGTGTGGTCGTTACCGATGCGCAGGGCGACCAGGTGCGTCGAGTCGTCGAGCGCGCGGGTGAGCGCGGCGAGCAGGCCGAGGTGGCGGGAACGATCTCGCTCGGCGCCGGCGATGGTCGCGAGGGTGGCCACCGCGGCGTCGAGGTCCCGCCGTAAGGAAAGGACGCTGTCGACTGAAGACCGAGAGGCGTCGAGCAGATGGGTCGAGCGGGAGATCGTCAAGCCGAGGCGTCCAGCATATACCGTCCCGGCTGCCACCCAAAGACCTATCGTGACGGACAGGGCCCGCAGCAGCCTTCGTCTGGCAATCCGCTCGCGCGCGGCGCGAGTATCCGCAGGAAGTAGCTGAATCCTCGGCAGGGCCACCGCTGCGGCGAAGGCTGGCGCAAAGGATTCGCCGAGGGAGCGGAGGGCCGGAATGAGTGATTGCGGTTCTCGGCTGTCGGTTGTCGGTACGAGCCGGCTCCGCCACGCACCCGAGGGGCCTATATCAATCGCCTCTGCCGACTTGCCGCTCGGGATGACGAGTGGGCCGTCGCGGATCGACACGAAGGCGTGCGCCAACACCTCGGATGCGGGACCAAGCGACGCGACCGTCAGTCCCGCCTGCGCGCAACCGTCGAGCACCGCCCGCACCACCGGCTCCGGTGCGGCGGCGGCCCACAGTGCTGCAGCGTCCTTCCCCAGCGGCACGATCACGCCGTCGGTCACGAGTGGGGAGCCGTTCTTGCGAAACAGCCTCTCGGCCTCGAGAGCGACCCAGCCCGGCACCGCCTTGCCCTTAAGCGGCGGCGCCGGGGTGACGCTCCTGAGCTGGAGCACGTCCCGCTCCAAGACGATCCGCGCCCGCGACACCGGGCGCTCGGCCTCGCCGGCGAGCCGCGCGATGACCTCGGCGAGGTCCTCGACCGTGGCGTAGTCTGCCTGCCCAGCCCAGCGGATCCTGCCCCGCTCGACCAGGACGGCGCGGACGGCTGAGGAGGAGACGGAGATACCAAGCGCCGGCCGCCACCGTCCCCATGCTGAAAGCATGGGCTCGGCCGACACTGCGCTGAAGCGCAGCGCCTTGCCGAGCGCACGCCTCAGCGTGTGGAGGCTCATCACATCCTCCTCCTCACCACTGCCAACCGCTCCGGCAGTGGCACCACGACCACCTCGATCGTCGCCCGCGGCAATTGACCCTCGACCCAACCCTGCGCCGTCACCACGAGCTGCGGGGCGCCGAGGGTGGTCGAGCGCGCGAGGTCGGCGTAGCGTGCGAGCAGAGAGGCCCGCCCTGATGGAGACAGATCCGCCGCGAGCGCATCGAGGCTGGGATAGGAGCGGCCCAACGTACGGCGGCCGAGCAGGCGGTCTACGGCTTCGGGGCTC
>QHWJ01000307.1 GCA_003222535.1 Acidobacteriota bacterium
GTTCGGTGCGCTCGCGCTCCTGCTCGCAACGATTGGTGTGTACGGTCTGAAGGCATACGACGTTGCACGGCGCACGCGGGAGATCGGCATCCGCATCGCGCTCGGCGCGACGCGCGGCGACGTGGCGCGGCTCGTTCTGATCGAGGGTGCGCGGACCGCGGCAGTCGGTCTCGGCGTCGGCGTGCTGCTCGCGGCGGGCATTGGCGAACTCGCGAGCGGGATGCTGTATCGCGTGAGCCCGTTCGATCCTCTGGTGCTGAGCGTTGCGGTTGTCGTCCTGGCCGCCGCGACGATGGCGGCGTGCTACGTTCCGGCGTGGCGTGCGACGCGCGTCCGGCCGACGGTTGCGCTGCGATCGGAATGAGCGCCTCTGGTGCATCCGAGAGACAACCGGTAAGCGGAACGCCACTCGTGAAACCGGCACCAAGAGTCGCGCGCCATGTAAAATCGCGCCGAAAGGGTTCGATCCCCGTAGCCCGCTCCAGCCTTCGCGCGCGGTTCTCTACGCGCTCCTCCGCGAGCTTCGGCTGGCAAGCCAACCTCAGCATACGAAGGACGACCATGAGAACCTACGCCGCTTTCGCGATCGTTGTCGCCGCCTCGTTCTCCGCGTTTGCGTGCCGCGCGATGGACACGCGCTCGACCAGGACCGGCACCCCGCTCACCGCCGAGAAGCCGTTTGCCGCAGGCGGCCGAGTCGAGATGCAGTTGGACGGCGGACGCTACGAGGTTCGTCCGTCCGCGGACAATCGCGTGCGCATCGTCACGGACGAGCACATCGGGGACGCCGCCGTCACCGTCACCGCGGATGGGACGAACGCGCGCGTCGAGGCGACGAACACGCCGACTAATTTCAACGCGACGATCGACGTGCCCAAGGCGGCGGATCTCGTCATCCACTTGAAGGCCGGCGACCTGACGATCGGGGACATCGCCGGCAACAAGAATCTCGACAGCTACGCCGGGAACATCACGATCGCCGTGGGAAACCCTGATGACTATGCGAGCGTCGACGCGACGCTGAAGGCCGGCGACATTCAGGCCAGCGCATTCGGCGGATCGAAGTCAGGCCTGATGCCGCATTTCACCTGGTCAGGCCCGGGCAAGCATACCCTCCGCGCCGATCTTGGCGCGGGCAATCTCGTCCTGCGACGTTAGCTTTCAGGCGACCGGAACCTGTGACCGCGTTCCGGCGACGAACGCCACCCGCCGATTGTCAACGTCAGAACGTGATCTCCGCCGAGAACTTGATCAGTCGAGCCGTGAGAACGGTCTGCGGCTGCAGCCAGGTTCCGCCCGGGACGAAGGTGTTGTTGTATGTGAGCACCGCGCTGGAGTTGAGGGCATTGTAGAGATCGATTCCGACCATCGTACGCGTGCGCCCGAAATGCAGGATTTTCGCAGCGCGGAAGTCGAGCTGGTTGATGCGATCTCCATACTTCTGGCCGGGCGCAAGGATGTTGATCGTGACGTTGGCCGGGTTGCCGGCAGGGGCGCGCCCCAGAATCTGAGTGATGACCTGGCTTGGAACAGCGTAGTTCGCCGCAAGGAGCGCCCCGGGCTTGCTCTGCAAGACGCCGCTGAGCTGTACGTCGATTTTCGGAATGATGTAGGACGAGAGCGCCCGTAATTGCGTCAACCAGCCGTAGTCGACGTGGCAATACGGATTCGTCGGACTGACGGGAGAGGTCGTGAGACCGGGGAGTCCTTGCGCAAGGTTGACGGCGGGGCTGAGGCCGAGTTCCGGCAGGTTGTTTCTCGCCTCGCAGTTGTCCGCGGCGGTCTGGCCCGTGCTGGTGCCGCCCTGGAACGTCCAGCCGGCTCCAGTCCGCACGTTCAGCGTGACGTCGACGCCGTTGAAGTTGTCACTCCACTTGCCGTACTTCTTCGCCGCCGTGACCAGATTACTGACGCGCCCGAAGAGGCTGGGCGCAATGTCGTAGAGGCCCGATACCGGGTAACCGCCTCCGCTCGGCAGTCGCGGATCGGATGGCGCGGTGATGCTGTACTCCGCAAAGTCGGAGGCGGCGGCGAGCTGGTTGTCATACACGGTGAACTCATTGAACCAGCGCCGCGTATAGGCGACTTCGATTGACGCTCGAGGCAGAATCTGCTGCTGGACGGCGGCGCCGAGCGTCCAGTCCGACGCGCGGACGCCCCAGCCGGTCAGCAACGCCGGATCGAAAGTGTTGGTCAATGTCGTCGTTCCGAAGGCCGCATTCGAGATCGGCCCGCAAACATCGCCGCCGCTGCTCCGAAGATCCTGGGCGGCACCGTCGAGCAGATCGCAGTCGGGCTTCAAGTTGTTGTTGGCATCCGTCCACGCCCGTGTGACACCGCACGGCGCAAATGGACCAACCGTGCAGGGCATCCGTAATGTCGGATTCGCGTTTGCCCAGTTGTTGGAAATGCCCATGCCTTCGAGGTACTTGCCGGCGTTGAACTTGAAAGCCGTCCGGCCGTTGCCGAACACGTCGTATGCCAGACCCATTCTCGGCGTGATGTCCTTGTAGGCATCGACGCCCGGCGTCTCGGGAATGACGAGGGCCGTCGGCAGGAATCGGGACGGCCCTTCCTGCTGCTGAGGGTACCAACTGGCGGAATGGTCGAACCGGAGCGCTCCTTGAAGAGTGACGCGTCCCGAGGTGTACTGGTCCTGCACGAAGACCGCGTGCCACGCCCCCAGCCCATCGTTCACCCATGGCGATATCGATTCAGTGAGCCGGTTCGGGACGCCGTTGTTGAATTGATACGCGAGATCCTGGCTGTTCGTGTACCACGTCCGAATGTCGCTCAAGTAGGTGCCCTGGTATCCGACCTTGAGGCTCTGCCGTCCGGTCACATACGACGCGGACGCGCGCCAACTGTACGAGCCGGCGTAGTTCTGGCCCCAGTCCTGCGATCGGTACACCAGACCTGGGATCCCGCCGTTCGCCGGGCAGCCCGTGGCACATTGTTCGACGACATTGATCAGATCGTGCGTAGGATTTGGAGTACGCTCGAAATTGCCCCACGCGTAATAGATCCCGCCCCAGCCGGCATCGAGCAGCAACTTGTTCGTCAGGGGCGACGACCAGGTCACTTGCGTTACGCGGAGCGGTTTCGTCTGGCTCACGCCGCGGGCTTCCGGCGCGACGCGCGGCGGATCGGTGATACCCGTCGTGAGACCCGTGCACGTGCGGCAGTTTGCCTGCTCGTCCCAGAAAACGACCACCTTATTGCGCGTGCTGATCTGCCACGTGATGCGTGCACTGGCGTTCTCCGACGTCCGATCGTTGTAAGCCGGACGGCTCAGATCGGGCGAGTACAGCCACTTGGTCTGGTCGCCCGCGTTCTGGTTGTAGTACACGTTCGCGATGATTTTTGTACTGCCCTGCGTGCGTGCGTTCAGGAAGTACCAGACTTTGTCCCGCTTGATCGGACCGCCGAACGACCCGTTCAAGTCGTACACGTTCGAGAGCGGCGTCGGGGCCGTGAGCCCGGCAGCCCTTAGCGCGTCGTTGAAATTGTCGCCGGACAACTTCTTGCCCGTGAAGCTCATGAAGAGCGCGCCCGATTTCCTGTTGCCGCCCGTCTTGGGCACGACGCTCATCACCAGGCCGGCGGTCTCCGATTCGCCCAGGCCGCCAGCCGTCGTGAACGTGACCTCCTGGGCGTTGCCGACGTCCGCAATATACG
>QHWJ01000308.1 GCA_003222535.1 Acidobacteriota bacterium
CGGCACATCCGTCCTCGATCCGAATCGCAAGCGGGGATACAGCATTCACTACGGCGTGGGCCTCCAGCATGAACTGTTCCCGCGCGTGTCGGTGGCGTTCAACTATTTCCACACCGATCTCTACGACCTTCCCATGACCTATAACGCCGCGCAAAGCACAAGCGATTACACGCCGGTGCAGGTCGTGAGTCCGAAGGACGGCAGCGTGATCACCATCTACAACGTCAGCAACGCCGCCCGAACCAGAGTGCTGAACGTGCTGACAAACGCGCCGAACGGCGAGAAGTCGAACAACGCGCTGGAGTTCGCCTTCAACGCCAGGCTTCCCGGACGCGCCGCGTTGTTCGGCGGCGTGTCGAGGGATCGGACGCGCCAGATCGCCTGCGACGACCCGACCAACCCGAACAACCTGCTCTACTGCGATCAGACGTCGAGCAGCGTGCCGTGGCTGACGAACATCAAGCTGGCCGGGTCGGTCCCGTTGCCGTTTGGCATCTCGGTGGGCGCGTCGTTTCAGAGCTACAGATACATTCTGTCTGGAACCGGCGGGACCGCGACGCCGACGACGGTTCCCGGAGGGACGTCCTGGTTGATTACACCGTCGACGAGGTACGCCGCCAACTGCCTCGGCCCATGCACTCCGGGCGCGCTCGTGGATCCGGGCTTGACCGTCGCGCAATTCGCAGTGCCCCTCGTTCCGCCTGGCACGGAAACCTCGGATCGCATCCAGCAGCTCGATTTCAACGTGGGCAAGTGGTTCAACGTCGGCAAGGGCGCGCGCATCCAGCCGGAGCTCACGCTGTTCAACGCGCTCAACAGCCTTGCGGCGTACAACTTCCGTTCGTTGAGCTTCGGGACCTCGTCCTACTCTCAACCCTCCACCATCCTGCCGCCTCGCATTCTCAGGCTCGGGCTGCAGGTGAAGTGGTGACGCACGGGTTGCGGCTGCCAGGAGGTTCTCTCTTGAAGAACAGGGCAACTCCTGATCTCTTGATCTCCTGTTCAAAATATCTCTGTGTCTCTGTGTCTCTCCGTGGCCAATCTCTCAGGCCGCAGATCCTTTTGCTCCGGCCTGCCAAGCGAAGGAGCAGACGATGAGAAGGCGTGTCGCGCTATCGATCTCCGGGGCGCTGGTACTGGCCGCGACCCTCGCGCTCGTGGCGCAGGTGAAAGACCTTCACCCCACCGAGCTCGCCACGTTCACACCGGTCACGGAGCAAATGCTCCGGAACCCTCCGCCAGGCGACTGGCTGAACTGGAGGCGTACCGATAACAACTGGGGCTACAGCACGCTAACCGAGATCAACAAGGAGAACGTCCAGCAGATGCAGCTCGCATGGTCCTGGGCGATGGACGATACGGGTGCGAATGAGGCGGTGCCGATCGTGCACGACGGCATCATGTACTTGCCCAATCCGCGCGGCGTCATTCAGGCGCTGGATGCCGCCACAGGCGACCTCATCTGGGAGTATCGTCCCGGGATGGAGGCGGCCCGGCCGGCAAGAAGCCCGAATCCAAACAGTGGGGAACAGACGAGCATCCCCCGGCAATCGCAGCGTCCTGTCGCAGCGCCCGCCGGCGGCGGGGGAGGAGACGAAGGACGCGGGATTCAAAGAAACATCGCGCTGTTCGGCGACAGGATTTTCGGGACGACCAATGACGCGCACATCGTTGCCGTGAACGCGAAGACCGGGAAGGTCGTGTGGGACACCAGGATGGCCGATCCGAATCTGGGCTATCAATACACGGCCGGTCCCATCGTCGTTCGCGGAAAAGTCATCGCCGGGATCACGGGATGCAGCCGTTACAAGGAAGACGTCTGCTTCATCGCCGGGCTCGACGCGAACACGGGGAAAGAGATCTGGCGCACCTCGAGCATCGCGCGTCCGGGCGAGCCGGGCGGCGACACCTGGGGCGACCTGCCGCTGAAGTTCCGGGCGGGCGGCGACATGTGGATGTCGGGCAGCTACGATCCCGAAACCAATCTCGTGTACTGGGGGACAGCGCAGGCCAAGCCGTGGGCCCGGGTCGTCCGTGGCACCGACGGCGCGGCGCTCTATACGAGCTCGACCCTCGCGCTCGATCCGGACACGGGCCAGATGAAATGGTACTACCAGCACATTCCGGGCGAGACGCAGGACATGGACGAGACCTTCGAACGCATCCTGATCGATGTCGGAGGCGTCAAGTCCCTGTTCACGATGGGCAAGCTCGGCATTCTCTGGCAGATCAATCGCGTAACGGGGAAGTTCGTTCACTCGTACGATCTCGGTTATCAGAACATTCTCGAAGTGAACGGGCAGTCGGGGAAGGTCACCTATAATCCCGGGATGATCCCGCAGGTCGGCGTGCAACTCGACATGTGTCCCAGCACTGCAGGGTTCAAGAGCTGGCGCGCGATGGCGTACAGTCCACAGACCAACGCGATGTATGTGCCGCTGAACCTGAACTGCGAGCACGCGACGTTTGGTCCGGGACCGGCCGAACGGGTCGTCGGGCGAGGCGGCAGCGGATCGGTGAGGCGCAGGAATTACATGCACCCCGCCGCCGACAGCTACCTCGGCGAGTTCCTGGCCATGGACGTCGCCTCGGGGCGGATCATCTGGCGTCAGCGATACGCCTCGCCGATGAATACCGCGGCGCTCACGACGGCCGGTGGCCTGGCGTTCGCCGGCGACTGGGATCGTCACATGTATGCGTACGACGCCGCCACGGGGAAGGTCCTGTGGCAGACACGTCTGCCGACCACCGCTCAGGGATTTCCGATCACGTATGCCGTGAGAGGGAAACAGTACGTGGCGATGCCGGCGGGGATTGGCGGCGGCAGCTGGTCCACCTTGATCGCTCCGGAACTGCGTCCGGATATTCGACGGCCGCTCGGCGGTAATTCGTTGCACGTGTTCGCGCTGCCGGGCGAGGCCCCGAAGAGCGGATCTCAGGCACGGTGAGGAGACAGGCTCGCTTCACTCCGCTGCTCGTCCGTGCCACCGTGGCCTGCCTCACATGCACTGCGGTCGCGGCGGGCTCGACCGGCCGCGCCCGAGATCAGGACGCGGCCAGAACACGCGTGAGCACCACCGTCTGGGACGGCGTGTACACGACGGAACAGGCCGATCGCGGCAAGACCTTGTACGGCCAGTCGTGCGCGTCGTGCCACGCCGGCGACCTGCGCGGCGACGGCACGGCGCCGAGCCTCATCGAAGAAGAGTTTTCGTTTCAGTGGAGCGATTCGAGTGTCGCCGAGCTGTTCGAGCAGATCCGGAAGCTGATGCCCTCCGATCGTCCCAACAGCCTGCCCCGTCAGAGTTACGCCGACATCGTCGCATTCATCCTGCAGTCGAACAAGCTTCCCCCGGGCGAGAAACCGCTGCCCCCCGACGCCGACGCGCTGGCAAAGATCCTGATCACGATGAAACGCCGCTGACGCGAGTATCACGCCGCATTCGTGCCCACGTTCAACCGCAGAGAGCGCAGAGCTCGCAGACAAGAGCGTAAACCAGGAAAGACACGAAAGGCACGAAAGACACGAAAGACACGAAAAAGACTGAGCGCGCGACAGCCCGCTTTGCGGGCCACGAAACGAAAAGCGACTCGCAAACACAAACCACTCCGCCACACTGTGTTTGCGTTTGCGAGCCGCTTTACGTTTCGTTGCGGCCGGCTCAGCCGGCCGCTGTCGCGCGCGCATCTCTGCGTGCTCAGCGGTCTCTGCTTTCAAACCGTTGTACGCGTCAAGGACCCCGACTTCGGATCGCCATCAGATCATCTTGCGGCAGGGGAAGGTCAAAAG
>QHWJ01000309.1 GCA_003222535.1 Acidobacteriota bacterium
GTCCACTTTCAGGGGCGTCGACGTGGGCCCCCGGATCTCGATGCTTGCCTCGAGCCTTGCCAAGGCTCGGTCATTATCCCCAAGACCGAGGTCGATCATGTATGGCTCCCCCCAGCCCCGGCGGCGCATGTCGGCCGCCGTCTGGAGCGCCTCCGCGCGACGGCCCATTCGCGCCAGGACATAACCGCGGACCATGAATACCAGGGGGATTTGGGTCTTGTTGTCGCTATAACGGTCGATGGCCGCCAATGCCTCGTCGTACCGGCCTGCCGCCGCGTACGCCCGCGCCAGAAAGTGGTGCGCCTCCGCGAACGCGGGGTCATCCTGCAGCACCCTCGTCAGTTGCTTGATCGCTTCCGTCTGGCGGCGGGCGTAGTGCAGAATCTTGCCGTGATCGGTGGCGATGGCCGGGGACAAGGGGTCGAGCTTACCGGCGAGGCCGATCTCCGCCAGCGCCTCGTCAAACCTACCCTCCGCAGTCAGATATTCCGCGTACCAGTGGTGAGCCGTGGCGTAGTTGGGATCCAGGTCGATGGCGCGCCGGTACTCGCGCTCGGACTCCGCCCAGTGCCATTGCTTCATCAGCGTCAGCGCGAGCGACGTGTGGGCCTCCACCAGCGCGGGATCGATGTCCAACGCCTTCCGCGCAGCAGCGGCAGCCTTGGCCAAGGTTTCGCTTGGATCGCGACCCACATCGTCTGTCGGCAGAAGGTAAGAATCGGCCAGGCCTGAATACGCGCGCGCATAGGCCGGATCGATGTCGAGCGCTCGCTGGAAATGTTCGAGGGCGCGCCGATAGTCGTCGCCCGCCCGCTTGTTCCAGTAGTATCGGCCGCGCACGTACTCCGCATGCGCGCGCGGATCCACGGCGGTGGCGCTAGCGGCGAGCGGTCGCTCGAGGTTGAGCGCCGCGCCGACGCCGCGAGCGATGGCTCCGGCGGCTTCGCTTTCGAGCACGAGCCGCTCGGCCGCTGGGCGATCGAAGCGCTCAGCCCATATTTCGCGCCGATCCTGGATGCGGATCAGCCGGCCCGCCACCAGCACCCGGTCGTCCCGGCGCTGCAGACTCCCGTCGACGATGTATTGCACGCCCAGGTCGCGCGCGATCCGTTCCACCGGCAGCCGCGTTCCTTTGTAGTGCATCGTCGTGGTGCGCGCCATCACGCCCAGGTGCTGCGGATCCAGCCGGCGTAGCTGCGCGATGGTCTCCTCCGTCAAGCCGTCGCTCGAGGAATCCTGGTCCGGATCGCCGCTCTGATTCTCGAACGGCAGCACGAGCAGCAGCTCGGCCTGCGCGGCCAATGATGGCTGGCCCGCGCGCGCGGCGGCCATCGTCTCCGCACGCCGAGCGCGCTCCGACTCCCAGAGAGCCAGACTCAGAGCGAGGCCCAGCGCGAGAGTCACGCCGGCCGCCGCGGCAACGGCCGCCCATTTCCGCCGCACGAATTTGCGCGCGCGGTACCACGGGGCGCGCGGCCTCGCCAGAATCGGCTCCCCATCGAGATACCGCTCGATGTCCCGCGCGAGCTCTCCGGGAGTGGGATAGCGCTCCGCCGGCGCGTCGCGAAGCGCGCGCAGCACGATGGTGTCGAGATCCCCCTTCAACCCGGCGGCGAGTCGTTTCCGGTCCAGGCCGCGCGCCTGCGCGTTAGTCTGGTGCCCTGTTTCCTCATTTCTTGCGACCGCCTGGCTCGGGCGGACCGGATCGGCGTCGCGGGCGTGCTTCCTGGGATTCTCGCCCGTCAGCAGTTCGAACAGGACGACGCCGAGCGAGAACACATCGCTGGCCTTGGTGACAGGGCGCCCGGCAAGCTGCTCGGGGCTCGCGTATTCCGGCGTGAGCGCGCGACCGCCGGCTCGCGTCAGCTCGGTTGCCTCCGCCTCGCCTTTCACCAGCAGCTTGGCGATGCCGAAATCCAGCAGACGGAGCTCGCCCTCGCTGGTCACCAGAATATTCGACGGCTTCAGGTCACGATGCACGACTCCATGGTTGTGTGCGTACTCGACCGCGCGCAGGACCTCCAGAAACAATTCCAGCCGCGCCTTCAGGTTCAGCCCATGACCGTCGCAGTGCGTGGTGATCGGCTCGCCTTCGACATACTCGAGGGCGAGATATGACTCACCCGACGCCGTGGTCCCGGCGTCGTACAGCCGGGCAATCTGCGGATGTGTGAGCCCCGCCAGAATGTCGCGTTCGCGAGCGAAACGTTCAGCCAGCGTGTCGTTGTGCAGCAGGACAATCGGAAGCTTCAGCGCCACCTTCCGTTTGAGCAGACCGTCGGCGCGTTCGGCCAGCCAGACGAGGCTCATGCCGCCGCGGCCCAGTTCGCGGATCAGGCGGTAAGGCCCGACCACCGACCCGAGCGCCAGCGGCGCATAACCGGTGACCCCATCGCTCAGGGTAACGGCCGGCAGAGTGTCCAGAAACGCGTCGCCTCGCGCGGTTCCTTTGCTCACGACTTCGCGCAGCGTTGGAAGAATGTCTGCGTATTCGGGCCCTAGGTTCGCGAGCCACGCTGCTCGGGCTGCGTCCGGCTGATCGAGGTATTCGTCCAGCAGAGCGGACAGGGCGGGCCAGACGCCGGGAGCGATCCTCATCGTGTCAGATCGGCCGCGAGGATCAGACGCGCTTTCTGCCAGTCCCGCCGCACGGTGCGCTCGGTGATCCCGAGGGCCTCTCCAATTTCAGGCTCGGTCAGCCCCGCGAAGTACCGCATTTCCACGATGCTGGCGAGGCGCTCGCTTATGGTCGCCAGATGATCGATCGCCTCGTGGACGCGGAGGATCTCAGTTTCGCCGGAACTGGGATCGACGGCATCGAGGTCGAGCGGCCCCATGGCATCGCGCCACCGAGCGCACGGTTCGCGCAAGCGGTCCACGATAACCGACCGCATCACGCGGGCCGAGTAAGCCATGAAATGCGAGCGGTCGCTGATCTGGATCCGCGCGCTCTTCAGAAACCGGACGTAGGATTCGTGGACAAGGACGGTGGTGCTGAGCAGCGTAGCGGAGCGGCTCCCATGCATCCGGGCATGAGCCAGGCGGCGCAGCTCAGGGTAGAACTCGGCGAAGAGCTGGCCGCGCGCGCTCTCGTCGCCGCGATTCGCCGCGGTGAGCAGCCCGGTGATATCACTCACCCGACCTCCGAAGGACGCGCCGTTGCCGACAGAAACGATCGTGGCAGACAGCTCTGCCGGATCAAAACATCAACGAGCGCTCGTTTGGGAGCGCGCGAAGCTTAATACGGATGGGACGCGCGAGCAAGGACAAATTCGTAATTTGGATTTGGAATTTGGGACTTGAACTTTACGAATTCCAAATTCCAATCCCTCGCGCAGATGGCCCGGTTGACCGCCACGCTTCCGTCGACTCTTCGGCGGCGACCCCGTTCACGTTTGCCGACCCTCGAGGCCATCCGAGGAGGGGGGCTGCGACGTCGTCGTCGAATTCTGCTGCTAGTTGCCGCTCCAAGTCCGCGCCGGAATTGGAGTT
>QHWJ01000310.1 GCA_003222535.1 Acidobacteriota bacterium
AAAGTGCCGGTTCTTCCCGTCGTCGCCGCGACCATCGCCTTCGGGCTCGTCAGCGTGATCGGGCCGAGCGGCGGAGCCGGTGCCGGCCAGGGTGCCGGAAGCACCCAGGGACGCGGGGGCGGACGAGGAACCTATTCGCTGTCTGATCCAGTGCCCGATGATCCGGCGCTCAAGGGCGCGATCGACCTTCATGCCCATCAGGATCCCGACAGCAATGGACCGAGCTACGGCCAGGCCGCTCGATCCGACGATGCGATGGACCTGTACAAACGGGCGAAAGCTGCCGGCATGCGCGGATTCGTGATCAAGGAGCATCTGGACCAGAGTGCCGGGCTCGCGTACTACATGCGCAAGATGTACCCGGATTTCGAGTTTTTCGGCGGCATTGGCTCGAATTTCACGACGGGCGCGAAGGTGAATCCGTGGGCGATCATCCACATGACCGAGATCAAGGGTGGCTGGGGCCGGGTCGTCTGGATGCCGAGCTGGGACTCTGAGAACAGCTCGCACCGGGTGAGGAACTACGACCAGCGAGCCGCTATGTTGTCGAAGTACTTCGGCGTGCCCTTCGTGTCGGTGGCGAAGTGCGGCAACGGCGGGCTGTTCTGGGCGAACTTTCCCAAGCCGTGCGCCAATGGGGAGCTTCTGCCCGAGGTGAAAGAGGCGATCCACGTCATCGCGTCGAACAAGACGCGCGACAGCAATGGCGATCTGATTCTCGCGACAGGCCATAACTCGCCCGAGGAAGATCTCATGATGATCAAGGCGGCGGTCTCGGCCGGGGTGAAGCACATCATTGTCACGCATCCGCTCCTTGATGTCGTGGAGATGACCGACGAGCAGATCAAAGAAGCCGTCAGCCTCGGCCCGGAAGTCTACGCGGAATTCACGTCTCAATTCGGACTCCCGACGGCCGCGCCCGAAATGGTCAAACGGTATGTGAGTGGCATCCGGGCCGCCGGCGTGGAGCACTCCGTTCTCACCAGCGATACGGGTCAGCTCGGCTCACCATTTCAGCCGGATGCTCTGGCGAACGTCGCCAGAACATTACGGAAGAACGGCTTCACCGAACATGAGCTCGACATCATGTTGAAAGTCAACCAGGCGAAGATCCTGGGCATCGCTCCACCGCCGTCGCGGTGACGCTCCGCCGCCGGGCCGCGTCAGCTCGTCCGGCGGCGCAATTCCTGGAGGAATGACATGCAGCCGATCGTGTGGGGAATTGCCGCGTCGGGCTCTCGCTGTTGCAAAGAAGTGAACGAAGGAGCGACTGAGATGGTATCTTCGAGTCGAATGAGGGCCAGAATCGTCCTGGCGATCGCCAGCGCGTTGATCGTGTACGCCGTCCCTTCGGCACAAGACGGCCAGGGTCGCGGGAGCACACCGGTACCGTTCCCGGGCATCAACGCCATGAAGAACCCGTATCGAATGATCGAGAACTGGCCGCACCTCGGGAACGTCAAGCCCGGCGCCGCGATCGGGATCATCCCGGACGGCGCCGGCGGCACCTGGATCCATCATCGCTCCGAGCCGCCCATCATCCACTTCAACGCGGCGGGCGAGATCGTGAAGAGCTTCGCAGACGGAATGTTCGTCCAGGCGCACGGGTTCTGCCGCGACCGCGACGGCAATTTCTGGGCCGGCGACAGCGGACCGTTTGCGGACAATCCGTCGACCGCCGGCCGTGGATTTCAGATGTTCAAGTTCACTCCGGAGGGAAAGGTGTTGTTGACGCTCGGCAAAGCCGGCGTCTCGAAAGCGGGGACGGACACGCTGGTCGGACCGACGGCCTGCGCGATCGCGTCAAACGGCGACATTTTCATTGCGGACGGGCACTGGCCGCGTCCGAGCACGGCGCAACAGGACGGCGACCGCATTATCCGCGTCACCAAAGATGGAAAGTTCGTCGCCGGGTGGGGGCGACATGGATCCAAGCCGGGTGAGTTCATGGGGCCGCACGCGCTCGCGTTCGATTCGCAGGGCCGCTTGTTCGTTGCCGACCGATCGAACAATAGAGTCCAGGTCTTCGACAAGGACATGAAGTTCGTGGACGAGTGGCGTCATTTCGGCCGGCCGAGCGGAGTGGCCATCCTCAAGGACGACACGTTGATCGTGTCGGATTCAGAATCCGGAAATCCGATCGGCGGCCCTCCCGATGCGCCGGAGGGAGGCGGTAACGCGCTGCGCAACCCGGGTTGGAAGAACGGTATCCGTATCGGCAGCGCAAAGGATGGCTCGTTGAGCTACTTCATCGAAGGGACGCGCCCGGAGGGGCTCGCCGCGGACGAACTGGGCAACATCTTCGGCGGCCTCACGGGCGGCTGCGAGGCGAGCCGCTCCGGAGGATGCCTCCAGAAATTTGTGAAGAAGTAACGAGAGGTGAAACCGCGATCATGCGAACGCGGATCCGCGCTTCTGATGCTGGTGTCGATGGACGGGGAGCCCCTCCAGCTTCTCCCATCGCTGCACGGTGCGGATATCTCGCCTGAGGTAAGCAGCAATCTGCTTCCACGAGTCCAGCCGCCCGGGCTGCGTCCGAACGGCGGCTGGCTGTGCCGCAGAATCCGAACTCAGCATGGCACTCCCGGGCGCGGCGTCAAACGGGTGTTCGGAGGCGGAACCTGGAGACTAAACGGAACAACAGCAGGTGTTAATCACTCGTACCGAACTGCCAGCAGCGGGTCGATCTTCGTCGCCCGGCGAGCAGGCACGTAACACGCAATCACGGCAACCAGCGCCAGCAGGGTGCCGACGAGCAGCATGGTCGCAGGGTCCCGGGCACCCACACCGTACAACAGTGACGCCATCAACCGGGTCAGCCCCAGCGAACCGAGAATCCCCATGACGAGCCCGAGGACCGTCAGGACGGACGCGCGATTCAACACCAGTTGCAGCAGCCTGGCCTCCGTCGCGCCGAGCGCCGCGCGAATCCCGATCTCCTGCGTGCGCTGCGCAACCGAGTAGGAGATCACGCCGTACAGGCCGATTCCCGCAAGCAGCAGCGCGACGGTCGCGAAGACGCCCAGCAGGGCCGCCTGCAGACGGTTGTTCGCCATCGACCGCTCCTTGATTTGATCCACGGTCCGGATATCGGTGAGGGCCTGATCCTTGTTGACCCCGTGAATCGCCGCGGCAATGGACTTCTGGAGCGCGAGCGGATCGGCGCTGGTGCGCACGTTCAGCGTCTGGAAGTACACAGGGCTCTGCTCGTTCGACACGTACACGCCGGTGCTCCGATCGTCGGCGATGCCGTTGACCTTCTCGTCGCGGACGACGCCGACGACCTGCCAGGGAATCTCCGGTCCGAGCTCGGTCTTGCCGGGAACGATCTCCTGAATCAACAGCCGCTCGCCGATCGGATCCTGATTCTCGAACTCGCGCCTGGCCAGGCGCTCGTTGATCACCAGAACGGGCGGCGCGTTCCTGGTGTCGCGATCGGAGAGCGCCCGGCCCCGCACGATCTTGAGCTTCAACGCCGAAAAGTACGACGGGCTCACGATCTTGAAAAACCCTCCCGATCGATTGGCGCGATCCACGATCGTGTGGCTCGCCACCTGCATCGGCATGCCGTAGCAGGCGCCCTGCATCGGAGGCGCACAGCTCCAGGCGCTCTCGCGTACGCCCGGCACGGCGTCGACAGCCGCCCGGATCTCCCGGAGATACAAGTTCAATCGCGACGAATCGGGAAACCGTTGCGGCGTGACGGGCAGCCCCATCGTCAGGACGTTCGCCGGATCGATGCCCGTCTCGACGTTGAGCAGGCGGAA
>QHWJ01000311.1 GCA_003222535.1 Acidobacteriota bacterium
ACCGAGTTTAGTACTGTCAGTCCCCTCACGATTCCGACGGAGGATGGACTGATGAAACCCACGAAGGTCCGGCGTCCTCTCGCCCTCGAACGAGTTCGTCGACGTCTGGAGCGCTGGCGCCGCACGCGCCCCCATCCCCGCGCACCGATTCCGAACAGCATCTGGACAGACGCCGTAGCGTTGGCGCGGCAGCGAGGTCTCTATCAGACTGCCCGCGCGCTGCCGATTCACTATGCCGGACTGAAACAGCATCTGGAAGCGGCAGAGGGGACGACCAGTGCCCGGATGGGGTCAGGATTCGTCGAGCTCAGGCCGATGAATCCGACCGCCGACGACCAGTGTGTGATCGAAGTCGAGGGGCTGCGGACCACGGTGCGGATTCGCATGCCCGGAGTTGGCCTGCCGGATCTCGCGCGGCTCAGTCGGGCCATCGCGGGCATCGACGCATGATCCAGATCACGCCGCAGATGCGGATCCTGGTCGCCGTCGAGGCCCAGGATTTTCGCAAAGGGATCGATGGCCTGGCCCGGATCTGCCGCGAAGTCCTCGAGGTCGATCCCTTCGGCGGCACGCTCTTCGTGTTTCGCAATCGACGAGGGACCGCGATTAAGTGCTTGGTTTACGACTCGCAGGGCTTTTGGTTAGCGCAGAAACGGCTCTCGCGGGGACGTTTTCGCTGGTGGCCCACGAGTGCGACGGCCGCGGCGACGCTCGAGGCGCATCAACTGCAGCGACTGATCGTCGGCGGTGATCCGGCGGCCCGCGATGCGGCCCCGGTGTGGCGCCGCCTACGGACCGGGTAGCAGAGGCCCTTGCGTTCTACGCCGAGATTTGTTACGGTGTCGGGGTGTGGAGGTCCTTCAGTACCGCGGCCGGACCATCACGCCGACCGACCTCGCCACCTTGCGCGCGCTCATCGCTGCGAACCCGGCCATGAGCCGACGGGCGTTGTCGGTGGCAGTGTGCGTCGCGTGGCACTGGACGCAACCCAACGGCACGCCCTGCGATGTGATCTGCCGTGGCCTGCTCTTGTGGCTGCATCGCGGCGGCCACCTGGTGTTGCCGCCGCCGCAGTGGACCACCAGCAAAGCCTGGCGACCACGGACGAGTGCCGTGCCGGTCCTGATTGACACGACCCCGATCGAGACGACGTTGCGGGCACTGGGGCCGCTCACGTTTCATCAGGTGCGCCGCACGCCGGATGAACGCCTCTTCAACAGCCTGCTCGCGCAGCATCACTATCTCGGCTATCAGCAACCCGTCGGCGAACACCTGAAATATCTGGTGGTGGCGGGCGATCGCCCGGTGGCCTGCGTGGCCTGGGGATCGGCGCCGGGCGTACTCGGGCCGCGTGATCGGTTCATTGGCTGGAGCGCCGCGGCGCGCCGACGGCACATTCGACTGCTCGCCTACAATCCCCGGTTTCTGATCCTGCCGTGGGTGCGCGTCCCGCACTTGGCGTCGCATGTCCTCGGGCGGATGGCGGCGCGGCTGTCGCGCGACTGGCAGCAGATCTACGCCCATCCGATCTACTGGCTCGAAACCTTCATCGATCCGCTGCGCTTTCGCGGGACGTGTTACCGCGCCGCCAACTGGATCACGCTCGGCCGGACGACCGGGCGTGGGCACCGCGCCCCGACGAAGCGACCGACCCGCCCGATCAAGGACGTGCTCGGCTACCCGCTGCGGCCGGATTTTCGCGCGCAGTTGGGCGTGACACAATGACGCTCACACTCGAGACGCTTGACGTCCGCATGGAAGATCTGGAGCAACTGGTCGAACGCGCGCGCCAGGGTGCGTTGAGCGAGTCGGAATACGAGACGCTCAAAGCGGTCGTGCACACGTTGGGACACGTCGCCGAACTGCTCGCCAGCCACGGCACGACCGTGGCGGACCTGCGCCGCTTATTGCTCGCCCAGCAGGGGACGACCGAGAAAACTCGCACGGTGCTGGTACGCGCCGGCATCCCAGGCGAGACCGAGCCCCCGTCGGCAGATCGGTCCGAGCCCACTCCCGGCGATCGGCGACCGGGGCATGGTCGTCACGGCGCTGACGCGTTCACCGGCGCGCACCGCGTGGTGGTCGCGCATCGGCACGTGAAGGCGGGCGACCATTGCCCGGGCTGCCTCAAGGGCAAAATCTACGGCCACCAGCCGCCCGCGCGGCTCGTGCGCCTCATCGGGCAAGCGCCGATCGGCGCGACCGTCTACGAACTCGAGAAGCTGCGCTGCAATCTCTGTGGTGAGATCTTCACGGCCGAGGCGCCGTCCGAGGTCGGACCCGAGAAATACGATGCGACCGCGGCCAGCATGATCGCCGTGCTCAAGTACGGCGCCGGCGTGCCGTTCGCGCGCCTCGCCGGTCTGCAACAGCGCGTGGAGATTCCGCTGCCTGAGGCGACACAGTGGGAAATCGTCCACGAGGTGGCGACCGTCATTCAGCCCGCCTTTCACGAGCTGCTGCGCCACGCGGCGCAAGGCGAGGTGGTCTATAACGATGACACCAGCGTCCGCGTGCTGGCGCTGCGCCGTGAACGAGTAGACGATCGCACCGGCGTTTTCACGTCAGGCATCGTGTCGACGATCGACGGCCGGCAGATCGCGCTCTACTTCACCGGCGGCAAGCATGCCGGCGAAAACCTGGCCACGGTGCTCGCGTACCGCGCGGCCACGCTGCCGCCGCCGATTCAGATGTGTGACGCGCTGGCGCGGAATCTGCCCACCTTCCCGCCCGCGTTCGAGACGATCGTCGGCTATTGTCTTGCCCATGCCCGCCGCCGATTTGTGAACGTGACGCCGGCATTTCCAGCCGAATGTCGGTACGTGCTCGAGACGCTGGGGGCCGTGTACCAGGTCGACGCGCAGGCTCACGCCCAGGGCCTCTCCCCGGAGGCCCGACTCCAGCGGCATCAAGCCGACAGCGCGCCCCGCCTCGCCGAGCTCAACATGTGGTTGGTGACACAACTCAACGAACACCGCATCGAGCCGAACTCGGGACTGGGGCAGGCGATCAGCTACTTCCTGAAGCACTGGGATCGCTTGACGCTGTTTCTCCGCGTCCCCGGCGCACCGCTTGACAACAACATTTGTGAGCGCGCCCTGAAGAAGGCGATTTTACATAGGAAAAACGCACTCTTTTTCAAGACGACGACCGGAGCGCTGGTCGGCGACATTTACATGTCGCTGATTCACACGGCTGATTTGGCTGGCGCCAATGCCTTTCATTACTTGACCACCTTGCAGCGCCACGCCGCCGAACTGACCCAGACGCCCGCGGCCTGGATGCCCTGGAACTACCGCGAGATGCTGGCGCACATCGACGCCTCAGCCTCGATCGCCGCCGACGCGCCTCCGTAACCATTATCTGACCTGAACGTCGCGCTCCACTGGTGACCATTGACGGGAGCGGCGTCCCTGCGGCGGCGCGCCGCCGAGGACATGTCCACGACTGCCGAAAGCTCACGTTTGTTCCGGCTCGGTTAGCTCAGTGCGCTGCCGGAACTGGTCGCGATCGAACGGAATGAAATCGCCGCTGGCCCAGTACGAGTCGAAGACGGCGGCCATTTTCGCGACGACGTCAGCGTT
>QHWJ01000062.1 GCA_003222535.1 Acidobacteriota bacterium
GTGCCCACGAATGTCTTCACGCGGAGATGCTGCTTCAGGGCCTTGAACAGCAATTCGATCTGCCAGCGGTCCTTGTAAATACGGGCGACGGTCGTCGGCCCGAACCCGAGATGATTGGTCAGGAACACGAGCGTCCGCTCCTCCTCAGGCACCCACACTTCGACCCGGCGCAGCCCTTCCCGATACTTGTGGCTGGCGTGCTGCCCCGTCAGCGCAATCCACTCATCGGCCCGGACGTGGCCGCGGTCGGGAACGGGCTGCCGCTTCACGACCTCATAGGCGACCGTGTCCTTCAGGCGCGTCACGAAGAATACGCCCGCGGTGTCGAGTGCCGCGAACCAGCCGAAATCGGCGTAGCCGCGATCGAAGACCAGGATCGTGCCGGCCTGGAAGGTTTGCTGCCGCGCGACGGTGATTTCGTGCCGCGCCCCTTCGGTGATCAGCATCCAGGTCGGCAAACAGCCGTCGTGGTCCAGCGTGAAATGCAACTTCACCGCGCCCTTGGTGCGGCGAAAGGTCGCCCACGGAAACATCTCCGCGCACAGATCGATGACGGTGGCATCCAGCGAGAGCAGCTTATTCTTGAAGCGGAACCGATGGCCGCCGGCGACCTGACGACACTGGGCCAGCAGTCCCTGAAACACATCCTGGAACAGCTCCCAGGGGCGGTGCGCGTTCGCGTACGCCAGGGTCGCGCGACTCGGCGCCTCGATGCCCAGGTGGGCCAACCTGCCCTCGCAACTGGCCAGCCCGCCGCAGATCTCGCGCAACGAGTGTGCCCGGCCCAACTGGCAGAACAGCATCGCCACGAACTGGCCCCAACAGGTGAACCCGCGCGCATGGCGCTCGGCCTTCCGCGCCGTCACGGCCTTCTGAAACTCGACGCGCGGAAACAACTGGAGCAATTGGCTGAAGATCGAACAGAATCTCGGCATAGGGGTTGGCCTCCGTCGGCGATGGTGAAGTTGGTCGCTCCGCCATCATCCTACGGCACGGCTCAGCCCCTATGTTTTTGAAAGCCTAATTTGGACAAGAGTGCTGCCATATCTTCGTTACGTGCCGCCGCCATGAATCCGGATCTTGCAGTCAATGTAAGGGCGCACGCAACTGAGGCGTTGGGTGTAATGCAGGCCCACGAGGCTGTGCCAGACCTAATCACTACCTTGTCGAGCGAATCGGCTGAGCTTAGGTACTGGGCTGCTTACTCGCTTGGCCAGCTCGGAGATCCCGTGAGTATCCCAGAGCTTGAGCGCGTAGCTCGACGTTGGTTGGTGTAGGCGACTTGCGTGGGCGCATCGTCGAGCGCGTTTGTCGGGGATCTGGGTTCGCGCGCGGCCCATCATCTCTTGTTGCCTTGAGCCTTGGTCTCACACGCTGAGATGCTTGCGGACCAGTTCGTCGGTGAGCGCGTCGATCGGACCGCCCGCCACGCACCGCCCTTTTTCGAGGATCCAGAAGTCGCTCGCGACACGACGCGCGAAATGCAGCTGCTGTTCGACCAGCAGCACGGTGACGCCCGTTTCGCGATTGAGCGCGAGCAGGGTGTCGCCGATCTGCTGCACGAGGTTGGGCTGAATCCCTTCGGTGGGCTCGTCGAGAATCAACAGCGATGGCTCGAGCACCAGCGCACGCGCAATCGCGAGCTGCTGCTGCTGGCCGCCCGAGAGATCGCCTCCGCGGCGGGTCCGCATCTGCTTCAGCACGGGAAACAGATCGTAGACGTGCGCCGGGATCGAGCGCGGCCCGTGGCTGCGGACGCCGAGCCCGAGGCGCAGATTCTCCTCGACGGTCAGGTGCGAAAAGATGTCGCGCCCCTGCGGCACGTAGCCGATGCCGAGGCGCGCGCGGCTCTCCACCGGCCGGCCGGCGAGATCGGCGCCCGTGAACTCGATCCTGCCGGAGGTCGCCGGCAGCAGCCCCATGATGCACTTCAGGAGCGTCGTCTTGCCCATGCCGTTGCGGCCCATCAGGCACGTCCTCGATCCTGGCGGGACGAGGAGGTCGACATCCCACAGCGTGTGGCTGCCGCCGTAGGACTGATTGAGACGCGTGACCGCGAGCGCGCTCATGCTCCCAGATACACTTCGACGACAAGCGGATCGTTCTGCACCCGGCCCATGTCGCCGTCGGCCAGCACCCGTCCCTCGTGCAGCACCGTCACCCGCCTGGCGATCGACCGCACGAAATCCATGTCGTGCTCCACGACGATCAGCGAGTGCTCGGCCGCGAGCGAGAGCAGGAGCTCCGCCGTCCGATGGGTCTCGTCCGGCGTCATGCCGGCGACCGGCTCGTCGACGAGCAGCAGCTCCGGCTCCTGCATGAGCAGCATGCCGATCTCGAGCCATTGCTTCTGTCCATGCGAGAGCGTGCCCGCCAGCGCGGCGCGCTCCGTCGTGAGGCCGGTGACGTCGAGGATGTCGTCGATGTGCCGGCGCTCGGCGCGCGTCAGCCGGGCGACGAGATCCTTCCAGAACGACTTGTCGCCCCAGATGGCGAGCTCCAGGTTCTCGAACACCGTCAGGCTCTCGAACACCGTGGGCTTCTGGAACTTGCGCCCGATGCCCGCCTGCGCGATCTCCGGCTCCGACAGCGCCAGCAGGTCGACATCCTCCGCGAACCACGCCGAGCCGTGATCCGGACGCGTCTTGCCGGTCACGACGTCCATCATCGTCGTCTTGCCGGCGCCGTTGGGGCCGATGATGCACCGCAGCTCTCCCCGGTCCACTGAGAGCGTGAGGCCGTCGAGCGCCTTGAAGCCGTCGAAGCTGACCGTCACGTCGTCGAGTGTGAGGATCTTGCCTGGTGACGGCAGGTCCGGCGGCCGGATCATTTCAGCTTGCTCCCGAGCGACACGCCGACGTGCGACCCGAGCGCCCAGATGACGGGCGCCGCGGCGCCAGCCTGGACCGCGCGCCGGCGGCTCGCGCCGAGGCCGACGAGGCCCCGCGGCAGGAACAGGGTCACCAGCACGAACAGGGCACCGAGCGCGTAGAGCCACAGCTCCGGTAACGCACCCGTGAAGTACGTCTTGGCGTAGTTGACCAGCACGGCGCCCGCCGCCGCCCCGAACAGCGTGCCGCGGCCTCCCACCGCCACCCAGATGACCGCCTCAATCGAGTTGATGGGCGCGAACTCGCCCGGATTGATGATCCCCACCTGCGGCACGTAGAGCGCGCCGGCAATACCGGCGAGGACGGCGGAGAACACGAAGACCCAGAGCTTGTACGACTCGACGCGGTACCCGAGAAACCGCGCGCGGCTTTCGGCATCGCGGATCGCGCGGAACAGGCGCCCCGCGCGCGACCCGACGATCGCGCGGCACGCGAGATAGCTTGCGGCCAGCGCCGCGGCGGTGACCACGACGAGCATGACGCGCGTGCCGTCCTCGTGCAGGTCGAAGCCCAGGATGTCCTTGAAGTCGGTGAAGCCGTTGTTGCCGCCGAAGCCCATATCGTTGCGGAAGAATGCCAGCATGAGCGCGTAGCTCAGCGCCTGCGTCATGATCGAGAAATAGACGCCGGTCACGCGCGAGCGAAACGCGAACCAGCCAAACAGCAGCGCGAGCAGGGCGGGCAGGGCCGCGATCACGAGCAGCGCGAACCAGAAGTGGTTGAACCCGACCCAGAACCACGGCAGCTTCTGCCAGTTGAGGAACACCATGAAGTCGGGCAGGATCGGGTCGCCATACACGCCGCGGGAGCCGATCTGGCGCATGAGATACATGCCCATGGCGTAGCCGCCCAGGGCGAAGAACGCGGCGTGACCGAGGCTCAGGATCCCGCCATATCCCCAGACGAGATCGAGGGCAAGAGCCAGCATCGCATAGCACAGGTACTTGCCGATGAGGCTGAGCGAGTACGTCGAGAGATGCAGCGCCGAGGACGCGGGGGCCAGCTGATTGAGCGCCGGGACGGCAATCGCGACGCCGGCGAGCAGGACGAGGAGGACCGTACCCCCGCGGTCCGCGTCCCACGCGGTCCACAGTCGCCGGCCGACGCGCACAACTCTCGTCAGCATGACGCGTCTTAACGTCGCTCGTCCTGAGCTTGTCGAAGGACGAGCCGCCGAGATGGCTCGTGGTTCATCAGGCCTGTCCTGAGCGAGACGCTCATCCTTCGACAAGCTCAGGATGAGCGGTGAGTCGAAGGGCTCACCACGAGCGTGTATAGGCGCCTCGCGCGCACAAGGCTACTGGCTCTCCGCCGCGCGTCCGGTCTGGGGAAACAGGCCGCGAGGCCACCGTTGGATGAACAGGATCAAGGCGACGAGCACGAAGATCTTCGCGAGCACCGCGCCCGCGTAGGGCTCGAGCAACTGGTTGACGACCCCCATGGACATGCCGCCGACGAGCGTGCCCCAGAGATTCCCGACGCCGCCGAACACGACCACCATGAACGAGTCGATGATATACGCCTGGCCGAGATTGGGGCCGACGTTCGTAAACTGACTGAGCGCCACCCCGGCGATACCGGCAATGCCCGACCCCAGGCCGAAGGTCATGGCGTCCACCCAGCCGGTGCGAATGCCCATCGCCTGCGCCATCGCCCTGTTCTGAGAGACCGCCCGGATGTCGAGCCCAAGCCGCGTTCGCTTCAAAACGACGAGGAGGATCGCGAAGACGATGAGCGTGAAGATCACGATGTAAAGGCGGTTGAACGTAATCGCCAGGGCATCGTTGAGTTGCAGCGTGCCGCTCATCCAGGGCGGCGTCTCGACCGACCGGTTGTTCGCCGAAAAGAGGGAACGCACCGACTGCTGCAACACGAGACTCACGCCGAAGGTGGCGAGCAGCGTCTCGAGCGGTCTGCCGTAGAGGAAACGGATAATGGTGCGCTCGACGATCACCCCCGCGAGACCGGCAACGAGGAACGCGGCAGGGATGGCGACCAGAATCGACAGGCCGATATGGCGCGGCATGGCGAGCTGCACGACGTAGGTGGTGTACGCGCCCAGCATCATCAGCTCGCCGTGGGCCATGTTGATGACGCCCATCACGCCGAAGGTAATCGCCAGGCCGATGGCGACCAGCACGAGCACCGATCCAACGCTCAGGCCGAAGAACAGTGTCTCGACGCCTGCATAGAGCGCGCGCGAGCGATCGATCCGGCGCACGGCCGCGGCGGCGGCCTGCCTGACCTTCTCGTCAGGCTCGACGAAATTGCCGTCCGCCCCTTTTTCGAGCACGCCGGCAAGGCGGTTCCGCACCTGCGGCCTGAGCCTGCGGGCGAGCGTCGCGACGGCATCCAGGCGCGCCCGGGGATCGCCGCCGTCGAGCGCGGCGAGCGCAAGCCCGGTCTCTATCTCTTCCTTGACCGCCGCATCCGTTTCGACGCCGGCCCGCCCGCCGAGCAGCGCGATGCTCGCCTGATCGAGGTCGCGCAGCATCTCCTGAACGGCCGCCAGCTTCACGGCAGGGTCCGGACTCGAGAGATCAAAGCGCGCAACCGTCGTTTTCAGCAGCTTTCTCAAGCGGTTGTTCGTGCCGATCCTGGTGACCTCGTCGCGCGCGCCGGAGCCGGCATCCTGCAGCGATACCGGATCGACCAGGTCGAAGGGCGCCACGCCATCGTCCATCGATTTGACGATGACGATCTTTCGGTCCTTCGCGCGAACGTAGAGGCGATCCTCGAGGAAGGCGGTGAGCACCGCTCGCGTGCTCGGATGACCGCTCCGGCTCAGACGCTCGACGATGTGTTCCTTGTCGAGGAAGCTGGCGTCGCCCAGCTCCCCGAGCACGGCGAGAAACTCCTCGTCCCGCGACTGCGCGAGCGCATGCGGCGCGAACACAACCAAGGCGAGCAGCAGCGACGGCAGCCACAGCGCCCCGTTCGGCCGTGCTCTTCGACCGGACCGCTCGGTCCGATCGAGGAGCCGCCTCCGCTCTACTTGTAGCTCTGTCCCGAGCACACCTTGGTCTTGGTGTTGTAGTTGCCGCACTTGAGCGTCACCCAGTCCGCCTCGATATCCTTGCTGCCAGGCAGGTAATCCGACCAGGCATCGCCCGGCATCGTACCGTTGGTCTTCCACACGACGTCGAATTGCCCGTCCGCGCGCACCTCGCCAAGATAGACCGGCTTGGTGATGTGGTGATTGGGCAGGAGCTTCGCGACGCCGCCGGTGAGATTCGGGACTTCCAGCCCCGGCAGCGCGGCGAGCACCTTCTCCACGTCAGTCGAGTGCGCTTTCTCGACCGCCTTCACCCAGAGATTGAACCCGATGTAGTGCGCTTCCATCGGATCGTTGGTGGTCCGCTTTGGTTTCTTGATGTAGGCATGCCACTGGTCGATGAACGCCTTGTTTGCGGGCGTGTTGATGCTCTCGAAGTAGTTCCAGGCGGCCAGATGACCGACGAGCGGCCTGGTGTCGACGCCTGAGAGCTCCTCCTCACCGACCGAGAATGCGACGACCGGAATGTCTTCCGCGGAGACTTTCTGGTTCCCGAGCTCCTTGTAGAACGGGACGTTCGCGTCGCCGTTGATCGTGGAGACCACGGCGGTCTTCCTGCCCGCCGAGCCGAACTTCTTGATCGCGGCGACTCGCGCCTGCCAGTCGGCGTGGCCGAACGGCGTGTAGTTGATCGAGATGTCCTCGGCCTTGACTCCCCTGGCCTTCAGGTACGCCTCGAGAATCTTGTTCGTCGTGCGCGGATAGACGTAGTCGGTGCCTTCGAGCACCCAGCGCTTCACCCCGACGTCTTTCATCAGGTAGTCCACCGCCGGGATCGCCTGCTGATTGGGCGCCGCGCCGGTGTAGATCACGTTCTTCGACGACTCCTCGCCCTCGTACTGCACCGGATAAAAGAGCAGACCGTTGTCCTTCTCGAATACCGGCAGCACGGACTTGCGCGACACGGACGTCCAGCAGCCGAAGACGACGGCGACCTTGTCCTTTTCGAGGAGCTGGCGCGCCTTTTCGGCGAAGAGCGGCCAGTTCGACGCGGGATCGACCACCACGGCTTCGAGCTTCCTGCCGAGCAGGCCGCCTTTCCTGTTCTGCTGATCGACGAGCATCATGATCGTGTCCTTCAGCGTCGTTTCGCTGATCGCCATCGTGCCCGACAACGAATGCAGGACGCCGATCTTGATCGTCTCCTGGGCGAGCGCGGCACCGGGGACGGCCAGAACGGCCGCGAGGGGCCAGAGGGTGAGGAATCTCTGCGTACGATTCATGATCGACCTCCTTGATGGATCACATCTGCACCTGAAACCCGACGCCGACCTGCTTGTCGTTGCGCTGCACGGCGGAGAAGTTCTTTTGCAGGTAGAAGAGCATCACGCGCGCGTTGAAATCCCTGATCACGTAGTTGAGATTCACCTCGGTGGTTTTCTGGTCGTAGTCGCGGTCGATCGCGGTGAGGCCGTTTCGAAAGCCCGCCTTCGCGAACTTGCCGAGGAGCTCCACCCGGCCGGTCATCCCGGCTGCCGGTGGAAACAGATAACTGGCGAGAACATAGCCGCCCTGATCGGTGCCGTATCGCGCGCTGTAACCGCCCAGCCGGTCGTACTTCGCCAGTTCCGCTTCGACCGAAAACGCGCCGCCGCCGCCAAGCTTCTTCTCGAGCAGGAAGTCGCCGTTGTACGCCTCGTTGCCATCCTGCACCTGGCCGGCGGCGGCGAGGGCGAGGATGTTCTTCTGGCCGTAGAACGTGCCGTTCAGGTAATAGCCAGGCTCCGGATCCCAGAAATCGACCTGGACGCGGCCGGCGCCGATCAACTTGCTCTTGCCGGTCGCCGACGCGCCGTCGTATGCGCCCGCCTGCAGCTTCACCTTCCCGAACTGGCCCCAGTAGAGCGCGCCGTTGTCGCGCCCCGCGGAGATGAACGGGTAGCCGTCCTGCACGCCGTCGGTGAAGGTGGCCCAATGGTGCGCGTAGTACGGCCCGTAGAGATCCGCCCGATCGCTCGGCGGCAGCATGCGTCCGACCCAGAAATTCAGCCGGTCCGATATCTCGAACTGCGCGGCGGCGTCGAGCACCGTGACGTGATTGCCGGCGCCGTCGTACTCGGTGTTGAACATGAACTTGATCTTGCGGGCGGGCGATCCGTTGACGTACAGACGGACGCTGTTCAGGGCGAACGCGTCGGTGGCATCCGCGCCGTCCGGCGCGTCGTGGATGAAGCTGGTTTGTACGCCTGCCCCCACCGTCACGGGGGGCAGCGGGGCATCTTGCGCAAGAACCGGCGCCACGGCCCACGACACGACACACGCCAGGAGCGCAAAGGTCCAGCGTCGTGGACCGGCAGCCCGGTGTGAAAGCCCGCCTGCACTCGCGACAACGGCGGACTTCCACCAGGGACTCCCGGCAGCGGGCTCGTTACAGAGCCATGGGTTGGGCACAGTCGGTCCTTTCGTCTCGCGCGCGCAGGGCGAGGGCATTCGAGAACCTCTGAGGCCCGCGGCGCGATGGACCCCTGGCGAGGTGGACATCCCATTGAGCACGGGGCGCAGTCGTCCTTTCCGGCATGTGCAGAACTCGGGGTTGCGGAGCGCGGATGCAAGCCCGACGCCGTTGTGGACGGCCGGCGGCTGCCGCGGAGCTGCCGGCTAAAACGAAACCACTCAGCGCGTTACGTTCTGTCTGCACCTTCAGGTACGGCGCCGAAAATGGCGACGAAAATGGCGGCGTCACGTTAGTTGGCGACGTTTTTGTCGGTTTCACGTCGCGCGCGTTCGCCGCCGGCACGCCGCGAAGCCGTCAGTCGCTGCACGCCAGCAAGGCGTGTCGCCGATCGACTTGTTGTTTCAGACAAAAATGTGTGTACAGACTCATTGAGCGACATGAATGTCCGGGAGACCTTTTTCCACTGACAATCTGGAACTGGATGCAGGAACATGCGAACCGTGCATTGGCTGTTCGTGGTGAGCGTCGGGCTGTTTATCAGCGGCATCGCGTTCGTCGTAGCCGGCGGACGCGCCGCGCGGCTGGCTCCGCGCGCTGAAGTCACGGCCATCACACCGGTTGCCAGCATCAAGCAGATCATGAACGGCATCACGGAGCCGGCCTCCGCGGTCATCTACGGGGCGGTCGGGACGACTGTCACGGCGAAGGGCATGGAAGAGACAGCCCCGAGAACCGACAAGGAGTGGGCCGCGGTGGGGAACAGCGCCGCCGCGCTCGCGGAAAGCGGCAACCTCCTGCTGGTGGGCGGCCGCGCCGTGGACAATGGAGACTGGACGATGATGGCGCGGGAGCTCGTCGGCGCCTCGAAGCTGGCACTCGAGGCCGCCCGGGGCAAGAGCACCGACGGGATTCTGTCGGCCGGCGGCGCGATCAATGAGACGTGCGACAAGTGTCATGAAAAATACAAGCGGCAATAGGCAGCTGGCGATACAGACGGCGCTGGCGGCGCTGCTGCTCGCCGTCTTCTCCGTGGGACTGGACGCGCATGGAGTGTCGGGCAAGGACGCCGTGTTCCTTCAGGGGCTGCAAGGCCGGGCCATTGGTCCACTCATGTATCTGGGTGCCAAACACATGGTGACCGGATACGACCACCTGCTCTTTCTCGTGGGCGTGATCTTCTTCCTCTACAAGCTGAAGGACGTTGTTCAGTACGTCAGCCTGTTCACCATCGGGCACAGCGTGACGTTGCTGGCGGGCGTGCTCGGAGGAGTGCGTGCCAATCCATACCTCATCGACGCGATCATCGGTTTCTCGGTGGTGTACAAGGCGTTCGAGAACATGGACGGGTTCCGGCGCTATTTCGGCTTTCAGCCCGATACGCGCCTGGCGGTGCTGATCTTCGGCCTGTTCCATGGCTTCGGCCTCGCCACGAAGCTGCAGGACTTCGCGCTCGCCACCAACGGCCTCGTCGCAAACATCGTCAGCTTCAACGTTGGCGTGGAGATCGGGCAGGCGCTGGCGCTGACGGCCATTCTCATCGGCTTGACATACTGGCGGACGTGTCACGGCTTCCTTCGTCACGCGTTTGCGACCAACGCCCTGGTGATGGCGTGTGGCTTCCTGCTGGTCGGCTACCAGCTGTCCGGCTATTTCCTCTCGGCATCATGACGTGAGCACACAGGTCGAGGCGGGGACGACAGAGATCAGGCAACGCATTGCCGTTGCCGCGGGCGCCGCGTTGCTCGGAGCCGGGCTGATTCTCGTGATGTTCGTCCTCCCTGCGGAATATGGAGTCGATCCGCTCGGGACGGGTGCCCGGCTCGGGCTCGTCGAGCTCGGAGTGACCGGGCAGCAGGTGCGGGCCTTGATCGCGGCGGCGTCCGGGGGATCGGCCGGTCAGCCGATCATCGTGCCTCAGGAACGCGCGTTCAAAGAGGAAACCGTCACCTTCAGGGTCGCGGCCCACGAGGGGATGGAATACAAGTATCGGCTCGACAAGGGCGAAGCGCTGCTCTACTCCTGGAACGCGACGGCCCCCGTGAGCTACGAGCTGCATGCGGAGCCGGACGGTGCGCCTCGTGGCTACGCACAGAGCTACGAGAAAGGGCGGGACAGCAGCCAGGCATCCGGAACGATGACCGCCCCATTCTCGGGCATTCACGGATGGTTCTGGGAGAATACCGGAGATCAGGAGATCACCGTCACTCTGACGACCGCGGGCTTTTACAGGATGTCCCACGAATTCCGCAAGGGGGCTCCCGTCAAGAACAAGATGTACCAGTGACATGATCATGACCACCGTGTGCAGGCGCACCGCTCTATCAAAAGAAGCTTTCGTACTGTACTGACGACCGGCGACACCGACGAAGAGATCTCACCGGCGCTTTCATTCAATAGAGGCTGCACGCGTCTTCTGGCTTGATCGTTGCAGCCTCCGTAGATGCTCACCACTGAGCACCGACTCTGAAGCCTTCTCGCTCGATGTCCGCGACATCCGCGAACAGTAGTCTGGCTTCGTAACATCAACTCGCCGAAACCGTAACCCAAGGAGCGACGCGATCAAAATGACGACGCCGATGTGTGTAACTGCGTGACTTGACGTGTAACAGGACGGGCGGCGGCTGCAAGGTACGGCTCGGGAGTTTCAAGACGCCAGGCGCGGCCAGGTCCCCAGGATGTTCGGTTTCCGTGGAGCAACCTCCAGCCGTTCATGGCAGTGAACCGTTCACGCCCCAACGTGCGGATCCATACGGTGCTTTGGCTCGACCGTCGCCGCTCTGGCTTCCAGAGTCGGTGAATCCATTCTCTTCCATGGAGATGCCGAGCCCGTCGCTGTCGCGGCCTCTCGTTCGACGTGAAAGTAAGGATTCGGGTAAAGATGATTCTAACGTTTGAAGAACTCCAGACCAACATCGGCGCCTCAATGTACCGCCGGACGATGATATATTGCGCGGCTTCGGCACTGAGCGCGTCATGTAATCCAGGCGGGTGACAAACGCTGCCTTATGGCAAGTCTCTGGAGTCCCGAATAAGGCTGTTCGAATCTTCAGCGCGGCCAAGCCTCATGTCATCAACGCATATCGATCACGCTAGCAGCCCGTGGTGTAACTCCATTTGCATTCGAGCGGCGCTGCATCCCGCGCATCACCGCCCTCGGTGCGACGATGGACTTGCACCACGGACTGCCAGGTGATTTGCGAGTTGATGTCGCGATGGCGATCGATCGCGCCGATCGATCCACAATCTCAATCGCCTAACTAAGAACTGAGTCATGGTTCGCGATCCACGGTCTCAGTTTGATGGGCTCAGTGATGGCTTCGCAATAGAGTCTTACCGGTTTTAGATCAACTCTCACAAACCATACTCACTGACGCGCTGACTCTCGGTGTGTAAGACCGCTCGCATTGCGGCCGACACGCGGTGGTTATTCGCTAAGTATGTCTCTATCGAGATTCTTATGTGGTGGTGTTTGAAAGGCGTCGTGCGCCCAACTGAGGCCAGCGATTAGTACCACAAGTCGTACGTCGCGCACGTTTCGGTGGCTGGCGCGGTGACACTGCAAAAACAATTCGCCGCTTTCATTGGACTTGGCGCATGGAACCTTCCTTGCCTACTACCGACGCGTGGTGAAAGGCTGGCGCGCATCGAGACCGGCAAAGCGAGACGACCGAGAACACTGCGAGTTACTGCGAGTATATGAGCGCGGAGCAACGCAGCCGGCGCCGAGGTCCCCGACGTGGCAGCCGCCTTGGGGTAGGGCGTTGGGGTCGGGCGGGGATGCATCACCCGTCGAATGGGTCCCGAATGCAGCCAGACTTTGACCACCGACTGCGAAGCGTGCCGCAGCCGATCGCATGAACATGAAGGTTGCGCGCACAATCATTAATCTGGATTCAGTTCCACAGGAGAAACTCGTGAAGAACATTTGCACAACGGTTGTCTCTTCGTTGCAGAGCAGGAAAGCCCGAGTCATCGCTGTCACCGGTGTGACCGTCCTGATGGCTTCGGGGGCGTTCGCCCAGAGTACTGCGTCGAACAAGGCCTTCTTCGCGAAGGAGACGGCTGGTGTCACCTTCGCCCCAGTGAGCGGCGCAGGATACAGCGCTCCGATCGTCCTGGTTTCGGTTCCGGCGGCTGTGAAGACGTCGAATGGCGGCGCGGTGTCGGCCACCCTGTCGATGGAATCGCTTTTGTCGACCTACAACCTCACCACGGCGATCGTCAACTCCGGGAAGAGCTCGAGCAGCTCTCGCGCCGCGATCAAGGCATGGATCGAAGTGGACGGCGTCGCGATGGACCCGGGCGAGGTTGTCTTCAACGACCGTCTTCAGGCGACCGGCTTGACGCTCAATCTCACGTGCGCCGTTCCGGGCACGACGTGCACGGTGGACGGCGACCTCACGCTGGAGCTGTTCCAGGCGACGAAATCGGCTCAGTCCTTCACCTTCTTTCTGGGTCCGCTGTCCCCCATTGTTCACTCGGTGGTGGTCAAGGCACAGGCGCTGATCGAATGCCGCGCCAACGGAGTCGTCATTGCCTGCCCGAGCTCCACGCTGGACGGCTACGCCAACGCGAGCACGCAAGCGGGAATCGGCAAGGCCACGCTGATGATCGAAGAGCAACAGAACTGGGGCAAGCAGTAGGTCAACGCGAACGAAGCTTCGCCATTTTCAACCGCTGAGGCACCGAGGCCACCGAGATCGACGAGAAAGACCGATCTCGGTGTGCTCAGTGTCCTCGGTGGTTCGGGTCATGGAACGGAGAACGGCGATGTATTCTCGTTGCTCGAGTCGTTCATGATAGTGAACCGTTCACACCACACCGTACCCATCGGTGCATTGTTTGATAGGAAGGCTCGCCGTTCGGCCGCGCGAGGATCTGATTGCCCAACGTCACTGCGATCCACGAGCACGCGTGATTGTGCTGGCGATCTACGACATCGAGAGAGATCTCGCGCCCGCTTCCGTTCAATCAGATTCT
>QHWJ01000063.1 GCA_003222535.1 Acidobacteriota bacterium
GTGTTCCTGACCGGGCCGGGAGAACCCCAGGGCTGAAAGCACTCGGCGTCACCGGCAACCTCTTCACAGAAATCAAGGCCGTCGACCGCGACCTCGCGTTGACGTCGGGCGCCACGATGCGGGCGGTCGTGGACGAGTCGATGGGCGACCATCGCTTCCGGACGACGCTGCTTTCCTTGTTCGCTGGTGTGGCACTGCTGGTCGCAGCGCTCGGCATCTACGGAGTGCCGGCCTACTTCGTGTCGCAGCGGTCTCGCGAGCTGGGGATCAGGCTCGCACTCGGCGCCAAACCGGAGGCGCTGTTCCGCATGGTCGTCGGGCAGGGGATGCGTCCGGTGGGGATCGGCGCCGTACTCGGCCTGGCGGGGGCGGTAACGGTCACCAGGCTGATGCAATCGCTGCTCTTCGGCGTGACGCCTGTCGACCCGGCGGCGTACGCGGTGGCGACGGCGACGCTCGCCGTCATCGCGCTCGCCGCGTGCGCGGTGCCTGCGCTCCGGGCCACGCGCGTGGATCCGCTGGTGGCGCGCCGGGACGAATGAGAATTGCGGATCTCGGCCGGCGGATTGCGGAAGCCCAATCCGCAACAATCCGCATTCCGCATTATTCCGCAATCCGCAATCCGCAATCCGCAATATCAGGACGCGGCGAGCTCTTCTTCGAGCAGCTGCTTCTGATGCAACTCGGCGTACAGGCCGTTGTGGCGGATCAACTCGTCGTGAGTCCCGCGTTCGGCGATGCGGCCGCCGTCGAGCACGAAGATGACGTCGGCGTGGCGCACCGTGGAAATCCGGTGCGAAACGATGATTGACGTGCGCTCGCGCATGACGCCGCGCAGCCGCGACAGGATCTCTTCCTCGGTGTACGTGTCCACGGCCGATAGCGCGTCGTCCAGGACCAGTATGCGCGGGTCGATGACGATGGCGCGCGCCAGCGCGGTGCGCTGTTTCTGGCCGCCCGACAGGGTGATGCCGCGCTCCCCCACCATGGTCTCGTAGCCCTTCGGGAAGTCGGCCACGTCCTTGTCCAGCCGCGCGACGGCGGCGGAGGCACGGATGCGCTCGGTCCGCTCGGCGTCGTCGCGCCGGCTTTTCAGGCCGGCCTCCGGCGACCCTGAAAGGGTCGCCCTGCGTTCTGCAGAGGCTGTTTGGCCTGGCGAGCTTTGCGGCCTTTGCGTTCCATCGTCGCCCAGTTGCGCATCCAGCCCGAACGCCACGTTGTCCGCGAGCGTGTCGGAGAAGAGAAACGGCTCCTGGGGGACGAATCCGATCGCGCGCCGCAGGACGCCGAGCGGGATGTCGTGGACATCGACGCCGTCGATGAACACGGTGCCGCGAGGCGGGTCGTGCAGCCGCGCCAGCAGCGAGATCAGCGTCGATTTGCCGGAGCCGGTGACGCCGACGAGCGCGGCTGTACACCCGGCCCCAATGGTCAACGAGATGTGTTCGAGGACCGGTGTCTCTCCGAAGGAGAACACGAGGTTGCGGAACTCGATCTCGCCGCGAATGCCACGACGATTGAGCGCCAAGCCCGCGGAGCCCGCATGGTTCGACGGGCTCACCACGAGCGCTCGTCCTGAGCTTGTCGAAGGACGCGTGCTTTGCGTTCCCACGTCTTTGATCGCAGGGTCGGTTTCGAGGATCTCGAGCATCCGCTTCCACGACGCCATACCGCGTTGCAGCATATTCGTGACCCAGCCGAACGCGATCATCGGCCAGCTCAACATCGTCAGGTACGAGTTGAACGCGACAAACTGGCCGACGGTGATCCGCCCCTGGATCACCTCGCGGCTCCCCAGCCACACGACGACGAGCGCGCCGAGCCCGAGAAAGAAGCCCATGCTCGGGAAGAAGAATCCCTGCAGCACGATCAGGCGCCTCGTTCGCCGCAGATACTCCTCGTTCACCCTTCGGAACCGCTCGAGCTCGGAGTCCTCCTGCCGGTACGCGCGCACGACGCGGACACCCGACAACGCTTCCTGCGCGACGGCGCTCACCTCGGACAGTTGCGCCTGAATCTGCTCGAAGCGCTTGTGGATCGCGCTGCCGAAGAACTTCACCGAAATGGAGACGAACGGCAGCGGGATGAGCGACCAGACCGTGAGGCGCGCGTCGATCGACATCATCACGGTCAGCGCCACGACGAACGTCAGGAAGGTGTTCGCCGCATACATGATCGACGGGCCGATCATCATGCGCACGGCGTTGAGGTCGTTGGTCGCGCGCGACATGAGGTCGCCCGTGCGGTGCGCCTGGAAGTACGCCAGCGGGAGCTTCTCCAGATGCGCGAAGAAGTCGTTCCGCATGTCGTACTCGATGTCGCGGGACGCGCCGATCAGGATCCGCCGCTGCAGAAACATGAACACGCCGCCCGCCAGGCCGATCCCGAGCAGCGCGGCACCGTAACCGGCCAGCTTGAAGCGGGTGACGGTGCGGGTCAGATCGTCGATGGCGTAGCCCAGAACCGTCGGCCCGGCGAGCGCCACGGCCCTCGTGATGACGACGCAGGCGAGGCCGAGCACGAACTTGCGGCGATAGCGGACGACGTAGTCCAGAAGCCGGCGGACCGGAGACACGACTCCGAGTATAGTGCGACCGGTCGGCCACTAATTCGTTCTTTACAGCTCGCAGCACCTGTTAGAATCCGTCCATGCGCGCCCTGTACATCATCGTCCCCGTCCTCTGCATTCTCGTCATCGCGTACCGCTACTACAGCGCGTTCATTGCCGCGAAGCTTTGGGCCCTCGACGACACTCGGGTCACGCCGGCGCATGCCAAGAGCGATGGCGCCAACTTTTTTCCGACCACCCGATGGGTCCTCTTCGGCCACCATTTCGCGGCCATTGCCGGCGCGGGTCCCCTGGTCGGTCCGGTCCTCGCCGCGCAGTTCGGCTACGCGCCCGGTCTGATCTGGCTCGTGGGCGGTGTCTGTCTGGCCGGCGCGGTCCACGACTCGTTCTGGCTCTGGGCGTCGGTGCGTCGGAACGGACGCTCCCTCGCAGACATCGCGCGCACCGAAGTCAGTCCGGTTGCGGGCGTCACCGCGGGCATCGCGGTCCTGTTCATCCTGATCATCGCGATGGCCGGCCTGGGCCTCGCGGTGGTGAACGCGCTGGCCGACAGCGCCTGGGCCACGTTCACCATCTTCATCACGATCCCGCTGGCGCTCCTGATGGGCTTCTACATGTTCCGGTGGCGCCCGGGCGCAACCAAGGAAGCGACGATCGTCGGCGTCACAGTGATGTTTCTCGCCGTCGTCTTCGGAAGGAACGTCGCCGAATCGGCCATCGGCCATTGGTTCGTCCTGTCGCATCATCAGGTGACGATGGCGATGGCCCTCTATACGATCGCCGCGGCGACCATGCCGGTCTGGATGCTGCTGACGCCGCGCGCGTATCTCAGCACGTTCATGAAAATCGGCACCATCGCGTTCCTCGTCGTGGGCGTGATGATTCTGAACCCGGAGTTGAAGGCACCGGCGTTCTCGTCGTTCATCTCCGGCGGAGGGCCTGTCATTCCGGGCGCCGTCTTCCCGTTTGTCTTCATCACGATTGCCTGCGGCGCGATCTCCGGCTTTCACGGGCTGGTGTCGACGGGCACCACCTCGAAAATGGTCGACAAGGAAAGCGACATCCGGCCGATCGGGTACGGCGCCATGCTGGTCGAGGGCATCGTCGGCGTCGTCGCAATCATCACCGCCACGGCGCTCAACCCGAGCGACTATTACGCCATCAACACCACGCCCGAGGTGTTCAAGACGCTCGGCTTGACGGTCGTCAACCTGCCCGACCTGCAGCGCCAGGTCGGGGAAATCGTCACCGGCCGGCCTGGCGGCGCCGTTTCCCTGGCGGTGGGGATGGCGCAGATCTTCAGCGGGCTTCCGGGCATGCGCAATCTGATGGCGTACTGGTACCACTTCGCCATCATGTTCGAGGCGGTGTTCATCCTCACGACGATCGACTCGGGCACGCGGATCGGCCGCTTCCTGCTGCAGGAGTTCGGCGGACGCGTGTGGAAACCGCTCGCGCGCACCGACTGGTTCCCGGGGACGCTTGGCTCGACGATGGTCATCGTGGTCGCGTGGGCGTACTTCATCTGGACCGGCAACGTCGGCAGCGTGTGGCCGTTGTTCGGGGTCGCGAATCAACTGCTCGCGGTCGTCGCGCTGGCCGTGGCCACGACGCTCGTGATCAACATCGGACGGCAGAAATACGTGTGGATTGTGTTCCTGCCTCTGTGCTTCCTCTCGATCACGACGCTGACCGCCGGCGTCCTGAACATCAGGGACAACTACTGGCCGATGGCGGTCGGGCCCGATGCCTCCGTACATCTGCAGGGCTACGTCTTCACGACCTGCACGGCCTTCATGCTGGTGCTGGCTATCATCATCCTCGTGGAGACATCGCGCCGATCGCTCAGTGTGCTGACCGGTCGCATGCCGATTCTGTCGCTCACCGAGTCCGAAGCCTAGTGTCCCGTAATAGTGATTCGTTGCATAAGTCCCGGAGCGCGGCGCCCGGATGGCAAGGCGCGAGGAGCGCGCATACCGGGAGTATGTAAGCGACGAGCAACGCAGCCAGCCGGGATGCCCCGCCCGGGAATTATGTGACGAATCACTGTTACGGGACACTAGCCCGAGCACGGTTCAGCGCCGCTCGGCTGAAAGTCTCGCGCTCCACGAAGCCACTGGAGGGCGAGCCTTTCAGGCGAGCCGCTGGGCACTCAGTTCGCCAGCGCGCCGCAGCATTCGGCATCCGCAGCTCGCGTCTTCCCTGCTATCATGAGCTGCCATGACGAAGCTGCTCCTCTTTGCCGTCGCCGTCCTTCTCGCCTCCTCAACCCCCTTCGCCGCCGAACAGACCTGGGCCGGACAAATCAGCGACAGCGCCTGCGGCGCGAAGCACGAGGAGGCTGCCGAGGGCCAGGGAAAGATGCCCGACCGCGAATGCACGCAGGCATGCGTGAGGGGCGGGTCGAAGTACGTGCTCGTCGTCGAGGGCAAGGTGACCCAGATCGCCAATCAGGACAACAAAGATCTGGCAACCCACGCGGGACACACCGTGAGGCTCACGGGCGAAATGAAGGGCAGCGCGATCACGGTCTCGAAGATCGAGATGCCACGAAAGAATTAGTGAATTGGCGAGTTGGTGAGTTGGTGATTCATTCGTGAAGTCACCAATTCACCAATTCACCAATTCACCAAGTCGCCAATTGATCTGTGGCACTATGCGGTGTCGTGAACGTCTCCGGGCCGTTTGCCGGCCCGCAACACGCCGAAGACCAGCCAGTACAGTGCCGCGGCCACGACGAGCAGCATCATCCAGCGCATCGCGCCCGCCAGGAACGCGGCGTCGACGAGCGGCCACTCGAACCGGAACCGGCGGAGCACGTCCGCCCGCTCGGTCAGCCAGTGCCAGGCGGTATGGGACACGAGCGCCGACAGGAGGATCGTCCCCATGCGCTCCGCTACGGCGAAGCGGAACAGGAGATCCAGCGCGGGAATCAGCAGCACGAGGACGAGGAGCTGGCCGAGCTCGACGCCGATGTTGAACGACAGCAGCGACGTCAGCAGGTGGGAGCCGGCGAACTGCAGCGTCCGCCGCAGCGCGAAAGAAAATCCGAATCCGTGCACGAGGCCGAAGCCGAACGTCACGAGCCAGCGACGTTTCAACGCCAGGCCCGCGAGGCCCGCGGGGCTCGACAAGCTCGCCATGAGCGCTCGTCCCGGGCCTGTCGAGGGATGCGCGCTCTCGGTGCTTTGCGTCCCTTTGCTGGCGAAGACGATGTTCTCCACCGCCATGTAGACGATCGAGGTCGCGATCAGCGTCTCGATGAGCGGCGGAAACCACAACGCATCCGGGGCAAGGTCGTAGGCCGACGCGATGAGCGTGATCGAATGCGCCACGGTGAATGCCGTCACCACGGCGACCAGCGATCGAATCCGGCGGAACGGAATGACGAGGCAGCCGAGAAACAGCAGGTGATCGGTCCCGTCGAGGATGTGAAAGAAGCCGAGCTTCACGAACTGCAGTGCGGCCTGGTGCCATCGTGGATCGAGCCGCACCAGCCCCGGATCGCCATCGAACTCGAAGGCGCGCACGGCCCCTCCGGGCGGGAGGAACCGGAGCACCGTGAGCGTCCGAATGCCGAGACGCGCGAGCTTCGGCCGTATCGAGAACCTGGATCCCTCGGAGTGAATCGGGTACTCGAACAGCATGTCGAGCATCCCCTGACTCCAGAGGAACTCGGTGTCGTCCGGCAACCGCGGCCCGGTGACGTGCGCCAGCGCCTCTTCGTACGACGCGAACGAGCGGTCCGACTGCAGCGAGGCGCGCACCTCCGCGACGCGCGGGTACGGCAGCCGGACATCGTCCTCGAACAGCTCGATCTCGTCGGCCACCCATAACGTGGCGGCATCGCGCAGCGTCGCGTCTCCCCGCGCAACGTCCAGCAGGCCTGAGCTCGCCGCGCCGCGACGCGGGTAGTCCATGTCGCGCATCGCGATGAGCGGGACGCGGATCAGCAGCCGGAGGCCCTGCCGTTCAGGCTTGACGAAGGCCTGGACGGTGACGTCGTTCGGAATATCGTGTGCGGCAGGCGCCGCGCTCCCCAGCACAAGGAGTAGCGCGGCCAGGACCGCGCACAGCGTCATGGCTGATGGCTGATGGCTGATGGCTATGGAAAATGGCCGATCCATCAGCCATTTGCCATCAGCCCTAAGCCATAAGCCATGGCGTGTTTTTCCCACGCCAGGTAGTATACTGGCGCCCGCAAAGGGGGGAGTATGCAGCCGAAGCATCATTTCTTGATTGGAGCGGGGCTCGTTACGCTCCTCGCCGCACTCGGCGCCGGGCAGTACGCACTGGATCGGACCGTCGCCGCCCAGGCCAAGGCGGCCGTTCAGGCTCCGCGATTCGAGGTCGATCCGATGTGGCCCAAGCCGCTGCCGAACCACTGGCTGCTGGGCGCGACCATCGGCGTCTCGGTCGACGCGCAGGATCACGTCTGGATCATCCACCGCAGCTCGGCCACGCTCAACAACAACGAACGGGGCGCGGAGCTCGATCCACCGACCGGCGAGTGCTGCAAGGGCGCGCCGCCGGTGCTCGAGTTCGATCAGGCCGGCAACCTGCTCCGCCACTGGGGCGGTCCGGGCCAGGGCTTCGAGTGGCCCCAGTCGAACCACGGCATCACCATCGACTACAAGGGCAACGTCTGGATCGGCGGCAACGGCGCCGACGATGGCCAGGTGTTGAAGTTCACGCAGGACGGAAAATTCATCAAGCAGTTCGGGATGGAGTGGGGCAGCGCCGGCAGCAACGACACGTGGGCATTCGGCCAGGTCGCGAAGATCTTCGTCGACAAAACCGCGAACGAAGCGTACATCTCTGATGGCTACCGGAACCATCGCGTCGCGGTCATCGACGCCGACAGCGGTCAGTTCAAACGCATCTGGGGCGCATACGGAAACAAGCCCGACGACACGAACCTCGGCCGCTACAATCCCGACGCGCCGCCGGCGCAGCAGTTCCGCAACCCGGTGCACTGCGCCGAGATGTCGGTCGATCGCCTCGTCTACGTCTGCGACCGTGTGAACGATCGCATCCAGGTCTTCACGCCTGAGGGCAAGTTCGTGAAGGAGCAGTTCATCGCGAAACGGTCGCTGGCGGACGGCTCGGTCTGGGACATTGCCTTCTCGAAAGATCCGCAGCAGAAATATCTCTACCTGGTGGACGGCCGCAACCAAAAGATCTACATCATCGAACGCCAGCCGCTGCAGCTCCTCACGAGCTTCGGCGACGGCGGACGCCAGCCGGGTGCGTTCTTCGGGGCGCACAGCATCGCCGTCGACTCGAAGGGCAACATTTACACCACGGAAACCTACGAGGGCAAACGCGTGCAGAAGTTCAGTTACAAGGGTCTCGGTCCGGTGACGAAAGAAAACCAGGGCGTGGTCTGGCCGACGCGAACCAGCTCGAATTGAGGGGGAGTATGAAACGAACGCGTAATCTTCTTGTCGGAGCGAGCCTCATCGCGGTGCTCGCCGGGCTCGGCGTGGCGCAGCACCTGCTCGAAGAGACGGCGGCCGCGCAGGCCAAGGGATCCGTGCAGGCGCCCAGGTTCGAAGTCGACCCGATGTGGCCGAAGCCGGTGCCGAACCACTGGGTCTTCGGGAACATCATCGGCGTCGGCGTCGACACCCAGGACCACGTCTACATCATTCATCGCGGCGCCGGATCGCTCGAGCCGAAGGAGATCTACGCGGCCGCGAACCCGCCGGCCTCCGAGTGCTGTATACCCGCGCCGCCCGTGCTCGAGTTCGATCAGGAAGGCAATCTGGTCAAAGCGTGGGGCGGTCCCGGCCCGGGCTACGAGTGGCCCGAGTCGAACCACGGCATCACGCCTGACAGCAAGGGCAACCTGTTCATCGGCGGCAACGGCGGCAACGACGGACACATCTTGAAGTTCACGAGAGATGGCAAGTTCCTGAAGCAGTTCGGATTCGCGTACGCCAGCGCGGGCAGCAACGATATGTGGGCGTTCAACAAGGTCGCGAAGATCTCGCTCGACGAAGGCGCCAACGAGGCGTACGTCGCGGACGGCTACGGGAACCACCGCGTCGCCGTGATCGACATGGACACCGGCAAGATCAAGCGGTACTGGGGCGCGTACGGAAACAAGCCGGACGACACGCCGCTGGGCAACTACAATCCGGACGCGCCGCTCGCCAAGCAGTTCCGGAATCCGGTGCACTGCGCGGAACCGTCGAAGGACGGGTTCGTGTACGTGTGCGATCGTCCGAACGACCGCATCCAGGTTTTCACGAAGGACGGCAAGTTCGTGAAGGAGACCCAGGTCGCGAAGAACACGCGCGGCGACGGATCGGTGTGGGACATCGCTTTCTCGAAGGATGCGGCGCAGAAGTACTTCTACCTGTCGGACGGCGCAAACGAGAAGATTCACGTCTTCGATCGGCAGTCGCTCACCGAGCTGACCAGCTTCGGCGACGGCGGCCGGCAGCCTGGACAGTTCTATGCGGTGCACAGCATCGCCACCGACTCGAAGGGCAACGTCTACACGACCGAGACGTACCGAGGTCAGCGGTTGCAGAAGTTTGTGTACAAGGGCCTCGCGACGGTGACGAAACCGAACCAGGGCACCGTGTGGCCGACGCGGACGACGACTCACTGACGCTAGACGAAGTATAAGTTTGGCCCGAGAGCATCACCACGAAAACACGAAGGCGACGAAGAGCACGAAGAAGACCTGATCTTCTTCGTGTTTCTTCGTGAGTTTCGTGCCTTCGTGGTCCCGGTTCGTACTTCTCAGCGAGCCAGCGCCCGCGCCTCGGCGAGCTCGGGGCGGTCCGTGTCTGCAAGATGCCATGCTGCGAGAAAATCCTTCGCCGCCTCTGCCGATTCGGCGCGGTGACCCGTCTTTTGTGCGGCACGCGCGAGGCCGAGGAGCGACGCGGCCCTTCGCGGGGTCCGCATGAGCGCTGCCTGAAACTGCACCACGGCAGCGGCCGGATCACCGGCGCCGAGAAGGGTTTCCGCATAGAGCTCCGCCGCCGGCTTGATCGGGTACGGCCGCGCGACCGGCCTGGGCCGCTTCGCTTCGAGCGCCGTTGCGCGCGCGAGCGCCGCGAGCGCGCCGGCGCGGTCGCCGCGTGAGAGTCTCAGCAGGCCGTCCAGCTCCGCGCCCATGATCTGCGCTATCTCGCGGGCGTCGCGATCGGGCACCGTCTTCGAAGCCGTCCCGAGGTGTTCGAGCGCCGCCTCGGCACGGCGGGCGTCGCGCAGTCTTACGCTCGCCATGCCGAGCGCAAAGAGCTCGTCGATGTTGTCGAAGCTGCCCACCCCCTTCATTGCGCCCCAGGCGCCACTCTCGATCACGAGGCGTGCCCTCATCGACGCCAGCTCGCTTTTCAGCGACACCGGTCCGAACCCCCGCCCGATCTCGCTCTCGACGTGGTCGTGTGAGGCGGGTGGGGCGCGTAAGGCAGGTGAGGTGGGAGGGGTAGGTTGGGCGGTAAGCGTGCGTGGGACAGGTCGGGACGGGTCGTAGGGCGCGGCACTGTAGGGCGCGGCACTGTAGGGCGCCGCACCGTAGGGCACCGCTTTAGCGGTGCCTGGGGCAGATGCGGCGATGGCGCGCTCGACCGTCTGCATCGCATCGCGAGCCTTCGCGAACCTTCCCTGCTGCAGGTACTCGTAGTGCAGCCAGCTGAGGCTGTGAAAGTCGGCCTGCGCCATCGACAGGCCCTGCCGCTTTACACGATCGACCGAAGCGGCAAACGATGATTCGTCCGACGCGACCGCTTCGTCCCACATGCCGAGCGGCAGAAAGATGTGCGACGGCATGTGCCGCGCGTGGCTCGACGCGGGGGCGATCCGCGCGTACGTGCGCGCGGCGTCCAGTCCCATCGCCGCGTGCTCGCCGTCGTCGAACGCGTGCAGCGCGTAGTGAGCAGCGCCCGGATGCTGCGGATTCCGTTTCAGGATGCCCGTGGCGATCGCGCCCGCCTGAAGCGACACGGCCGCGTTTCGCTCGTTTTCTGGAATTGTCGCCAGGAGCGCGAGCGCGTGGAAGACGGCTGCCTCGTCGTCGGCCGGATTTGCCTGAGCGAGCTGCCCCATGCGCTCGGCGTACGCACGGTCGCGTGCGGCCTTCGCGCCGTCACCAAACAGCCGCTCCACGGCGTCGAGATACGCCTTCTCGCGGACGGTCGGCGCTCTGGCGCCTCTCGCGGCGGCGGTCGGCCCGAGCTTCGCGAGCGCGGCGCGCGCGCGCGCGAGCTCCTCGTGCCGCCAGAGCGGCTGGTTGTACGACAGCGCCTCGCCCCAGTACGCCATCGCGAACCCGGGATCGATGCGCTGTGCCTCGCGGAAGGCTTCAATCGCGTCGTCGTACTCGAAGCTGTGAAGCAGGAGCACGCCGCGTATGAACGGCGCCTGCGCCTGCGCGGAACCAGATGTGGGAAACGAGATGCGGCCGAGGGACGGGGTCTGGGCCGCGAGCGAGATCCCGGCGGCCAACACCCACGACGAACAACGCAGAACCCGCAGAAGCCGCAAAGAGCCATCATTCTCTGCGAGTTCCGCGAGTTCTCGGTTCAACCGTCGTCGTTCTGAAAAACAAAAACCACGGAGGCTCTGAGACACAGAGAAAAATCTTACTCTGTGTCTCTGTGTCCCCGTGGCTGATCTGCTCCGTGTGCTCCGCTGTCTCCGTGCGCTCCTGCCTAGAACGAATAGCGGAACATGACCTGGGTGATCCGCATGAACCCGGCCTGCACGCCGATCTGCCCGAAATTCGAGTTGCTGATCGAGGACCTGTTCGCCCGGACGTTGACGCGATTGAGCAGGTTGAGCATCTCGATCTTGATCTGCGCGGTCTTTGTACCGAACCGCAGGTTCTTGATGAAGACACCGTCGACGTTGGCCTGCACCGGCGTGCGCAGATCAGTGATCGTCCTGGGCGCGTTCCCGAAGGTGAAACTCGGCGCCGCCGCGAAGGCCGCTGTGTTCCACCAGGTGGCCGTCGGATGGTCGGCCGAGGCCAGCCGATCCTCGAAGCTGCCCGGCGTGCTCAGGTCGGCGCCTGGCACAATGTTCGGGCGCTGCACATTGCCGAACAGGCCGATGTTGTCCGTCTGCGTGACCATGATTGGGAAGCCACTCTGGACATTGATCTGGGCCGAAAGTACCCAGCCGCCGGCGAGCCATTCCGCTGCACTGCTGTTGGCGCCGTACTTCTTGCCGCGGCCGAACGGCAGCTCGACGATCGGCGCGATGATCACACGGTGCGGCACATCGAGGAGGCCGTAGCCGTATTCGGCGTCCGGGTTGTAGCACGCGGCGTAGTTCGTCGTCGTGCACGACGGCATACTGGAAATGTAGTTGTAGCTGTTGATGGGGTTGACGTTGGCGTTTGGACCCGAGTAGAAGTTGCTTTCCCCCATCTGGTTGTCCTTCAGCACGCTGTAGGTGTAGCTGACCCGACCGCCCCAGCCGCCGGTGGGCCGCTTGCTCCACTCGATCACGCCGGCGTTGTACCGATTCTTGCCCTCGGTCACGTGATTCGCAACGACGTTGAGGAACTGCGGGAAGGGGCGCAGCAACTGGGCCCGCGTCGTGGTCGCCCCCGATCCGAGAGCAGTACCGGCAAAGAGCGGGTTGCCAAAGAAGGGGTTCGGGACCTGCGCATTCAGAGCCGACCCGAGCGCCAGGTACTTCGGATCCAGTTGGTTGATGTTGACGCCGGTGTCGCTCGTCCCGCCAAGACCCAGGTGATCGCCTCGAGCGCCGATGTAGCTGATCGTAATCGCCTGGTTGCCCGGCAGCTCACGCTGTAAGTCGACCGAGTACTGTTGAACGCGAGGCGCCGTGCTGTTCTGGTCGATGTAGGCGATGTTGGTGCCCACGCCGGTCAACGTGCCCAGGCTGTTCGCCAGCGGCTGCACCAGCCCGGTCGGGAACGGATTGGTGAGGGTGATGGTGGGAACGGGCGCGGTCTGCGCCAGCACGGTGTTCTGCGTGTACCCGACCTGGCCGTAGTTGCTGGATGTGGGGCTCGGCGTCGCGTAGTTCCATGGCGACCAGTACAGGCCGTAGCCGCCGCGCAGGACGGTCTGCGTGTCGATTGAATAGACCGCACCCACGCGCGGCGAATACTTGGCCTTGGGCGGATTGCCCTGCGTCGTGGGGTTCCCGTTGACGCCCGCGTACATCAGGCCGCCCTTCACCGTCCGGGCGGCGGTTCCGGCCACGGCGTCCCCCGGAATCGCGATGGTCGAGAGCGAGTTGGTCGCGCCCTGATCGAAGCCGACCGTGAAGTTGTTGTTCTGTTCGCCCACACCGGTCTCGTGCTCGATGCGGAGGCCGTAGTTGAGCGTGAACTTCGAAGTGACGCGCCAGTCGTCCTGGGCATAGCCGCCGTAATAGTAGGTGAAGATGTTCAGCGGCGTGGACAGCGTGATCTGACTCGGCCGGGCCGAAATATTGCCCGACGGGAAACCCAGCAGGAACGACGCGAACGAATTGCCGTTGAGGGGGTTGCTCGTGGTGAGGCCATCGGAGGAGGTGGTGTCCTTCTCGAAGTCGAAGGACCCCGCACCGTTGCCTGGAATGGTCGTGTCGACGCCAATCTTCCGGAAGTCGGCGCCCGCCTTGAACGTGTGCGTGCCCACGAACTTCGAGAAGGTGCCGTTGGCGCTCGTCGACTTCCAGTTGATCTGAGTCGGGTCGATCGCGCCCAGCGTCCGGTTCTCGTTGTCGTAGCCACGTATGCGGACATACGGGAACTTCTGAACGGTAATCTGGTTGATGAACGCCGGCGAGAACCCCAGCGTCGACGGGTTGAAATCGGCCGTGACCGTGTTGTTATCGGGGAACCGGGTCATCCCGAACCGCAGCGCCATCACC
>QHWJ01000064.1 GCA_003222535.1 Acidobacteriota bacterium
CCCGAAGGACCAAGGAGCACGCTGTGAAGGACGGCATTCATCCCAAGTATCACGACGTCGTGGCCCACTGCGCGTGCGGGGCGACGTGGAAGACGCGGTCGACCAAGCACGAGCTGCACCTCGAAATCTGCTCGAGCTGCCACCCGTTCTTCACGGGCAAGCAGAAGCTGCTCGACACTGAGGGCCGCGTCGAGCGGTTCACGAAGAAGTACGGCGCGCAGACGTCCGAGAGCCGCAAGAAGGCCGCAGCCGCGAAGTCGAAGAAAGAAGCACCGGCGGCGGTTACGCGCTAGAAGCTCCAAAGTCTGAAGTCTGAAGTCTGAAGTCTGCCTTCAGACTTCGAACTTCAGACTTCGAATGGCCATCTTCCTTTCAAGCCGCGCCAATCGATGCTGCGCAGCGTCCCTCCATGCCGGTTGCGACTCATTCTCAAGACTCCGTAAGGCGAACGCTTTCGCCGCAGCCAGATCACGCTCCCGATGCTCGTGATGAATGGCGAGCGCTTCGGTGGCCTCCCGCGCGATGGGCCGTGGGCAACCGGGGACGTCCAGCAGCCTCCGCCAGCAGACCGCCGCGTCTCCGTACTGCCGCGCCCTGCGCAGCGCTACCGCCAGCGAGCGCAGGCTGTCGATCTCGAGAGTCGCCATCGAGCCGTTCGCCGTCGAGCGATCTGTCATGTCCACGGCGCAGCGGAACGCATCGCGCGCACGCGTATCGAGCCCGGCGCGCGCGTACAGGTTGCCGAGCGCGAGCGCTTCGCGCGCGTCGCGAGCGTCGTCCGGGCCGTTCCGCGCCAGGTGCAGCAGCCGCGCGGTCAGCGCTGCCAGCGTCAGCAGATCGAGTCGGTTGTGCTCGATCACCGCGACGAGCGGACGCGCATCGCCGGTACGGATGAACTGGAAGTAGCGCGCTGGGATTGCGAACCCCGCGACGTCGCCGACGCGCCGTGCGCCGACAACCTGCCGCTCCAGGGCGATCAACGAACAGACCGAGTCGCCGGTTCTGGCAGGCCTGAAGGCCTGCGCCACGGACGGCTCGGGGCGTCGGGCCGCGCGGTCGCAGCGCAACCCATCACGTCTGCCCTCGCGCGGCTTCCAGAATCGCCGTGCCGCATGGAGAACGTCCACGTGGGGCAGCCGCCCGCCGATCCAGTCCAGCCGGTGAAACAGACAGCGCGTTTCGAGGAGCGGCGCATCGAATGATTTGCCATTGAAGCTGACAAGCGCGCCCGCGCGCGCCAGCTCGGCGGATACCGTCTCGAGCAGCGGCCGCTCGTCCGTATACCGCGTAAGCAGGAACTGGCGCGTGACGAACGACCCGTCGGCCTCGAAACGCGCGCAGCCGACGAGGAACGCCTGTGTCCCCGCGCCGCCGCTCAGCCCCGTCGTCTCGAGGTCGAAAAACACGAACGGTGCGCGCGCCGGAGCACCGCTGCTATACAGGACGGCGTCGCCGGAGGCCTCCTCCAGACGCTCCGCCAGCGTGCCGACCGCCTCGTATCCGTGGCGCACCGCCGGATCCGATCGCCGTTCGACGACGAAACACCCGCCGCGCCAGAGACCACCGAGCGCGGCGACGAGGTCGGGACAGGCCGGTGGGGCGGGCAGGTCTCGCAGGCCGGGTTCTATTGGAACAGGGGCTCCGGGCGCCACGATCCCGCGAATGCGATCTGCCAACGCGCTCAAAACGCCTGGACCTCCGTCGTGGAGCGTTCAGTCGCCGCGTCTTCGAGCACCACATCAAGAATGCAGAGCGCGGCGGCTTTCGCCATCGGGCCGGTGTTGCCGACGGGACCGACGCACCCCGGGCAGCCGTTCTCACAGGGGCAGTCGGCAATCAGCCTCCTCGTGCTCGTCAGGAGCTCGCGGTGCATCTGGTACAACGGCGCGCTGAAGCCGATGCCGCCGGGATAATTGTCGTACACGAAGATCTTCTGCGGGCTCGCTGCCGCGCTGGCGAGCCCCTCGCCGTCCCCGCTGTCGATCGAGATGCCGATGTCGTGGCCGTCGCACATCAGCAGGAGCTGCGCGACCTGCCGCAGTGCGAACGCAAGGCCCACGATGCCGTCGCGGCGTTCGTCCGGCGCGTACGGCAGCAGTCGCATCACTTCCGGCAGGATCGTCAGGCAGTACGACGTCGTGTGCATCTGCTGCTCTGGCAGATCGAGCTCACCCGATCCGACGTTCTCGTTCGTGTAGAACTTGATCTTTTTGAAGCCGACCACGCGGGAGACGACATGAACTTCCCCGTGCGAAGCGCAAGAGGGGTACGGCCCTTTTTCCGCGAACGTGTCAATCGGCGTCACCTTCGTGTAGGTGATGGCCGTAGTGTAATAGTCGCAGTCGATCTCCCGGACGAACGCCTTGCGTCCCTCGAAGTCGAGCCGCTCCACCTGATAGAGCTTCGCTTCGACGATATAGATCGCTCTCGGGTGCAGCGTGGCTGGCCCGCTCGTGAAATCGGTCTCGCCAATCACGCGCGCTTCCCCGGTCGTATCGACGATCACGAAGTTGTCCGACGACACCGACCGCAGGCTGACCGCGTCGGCCGGGTACGACTCGTTCGTCCACGTCCACGGCGCGCCTTCTCCGGCCTGGTGGACGAAGCCCTGCTCGGAGAGTACTCCCAGAATCTCCTGCACGTCGTGACGGCCGAATGCTTCCGTCGCGCTGAACGGCAGCTCGAACGCCCCGCACTTGATGTGATCGACGAGGATGTGCAGGTTGTCGGGATCGATCAGCGCGCGCTCCGGTGAAGCATCGAAGAAATACGACGGGTTGCGCACGACGAACTGGTCGAGTGGCGCACTGCTCGCGACCATGACCGCCGCCGACCGGCTGGTTCGCCGTCCCGCGCGCCCCGCGCGCTGCCACGTCGCCGCGATCGTCCCGGGATAACCCGCCATCACCGACACGTCGAGCGCGCCGATATCGATGCCGAGCTCGAGCGCGTTGGTCGATACCACGGCCCGCACAGCCCCGTCACGCAGGCCTTTCTCGATCTCGCGCCGCCGGTTCGGCAGGTAACCCCCCCGGTACCCGCGAATCCGCCCGGGCGCTCCAGGAATCCCCTCGAAATCGGCCTTCAAGTACGTCGTCAGGATTTCCGTTGAGAGGCGGCTCTGCGCGAAGACGATGAGCTGCAGGTTGCGTTTGAGGAACTCCGACGCGATGCGCCGCGTTTCGGCCAGATACGAACGCCTGATCCCCAGCTCCTGACTGACGACCGGCGGGTTCACGAACACGAAGAACTTCTCGCCGCGCGGCGCACCGCTCCTGTTCACGATCTCGAACTCCTGCTCCGTCAAACGCTCGGCCAGCTCACGGGGGTTCGCGATCGTCGCCGAGGAGCACAGGAAGAGCGGATTCGAGCCGTAGTGCCGGCAGATGCGTCGAAGCCGCCGCAGCACGTTGCACAGATGACTGCCGAACACGCCGCGGTACGCGTGCAGCTCGTCGATGATCACGTAGCGCAGGTTCTCGAACAGTCTGGCCCAACGCGGATGATGCGGCAGGATGCCTGAATGCACCATGTCCGGATTGCTGAGCACGAGATGCGCGCGCGAACATCACTTGCAGCTCGGCGAGCTGATCCTGCGCGAGCGCTTTCGTCGGGAAAAGATACAGCGCGCGACCGGACGGATCCCGAAGAATCGCATTCAGAACCGGCGCGTTGTAGCACAGCGTCTTGCCCGACGCCGTCGGCGTGACGACGACGACGTGCCGGCCGGCGAGGGCGTGATTGATGGCGTCGGCCTGATGCGTGTAGAGCCGATCGATGCCGCGCGATTGAAGCGCCCGCGTCAGGCGGTCATCGAGCGCGGCGGGAAACGGCGCGAGCTCGGCCGCCACGGCGGGCAGCTGGCGAACAGCGGTGACGTGCAGGTCCGGCGTGTCGGGGCGGTTGTTATCGCTCCCGCCGATTCGCTCCAGCGCGGCATCGAGCGCGCCGTCAGGACGGGATCGGGGCGCGGGCTGCATCGCGCGCATCGTACCAGCGGGGCGAACAAATGGCAAATGCGCTGAAGGGCGGAGGCCAGGTAGTGAAGGCTCCCGCGTCGACGCCTGTCCCGCCGTTAGCCGTTGGCCATTCAAGGTGTTAGTCTTCCCCGCCGATGGCTCAAACCACCACGGCCACGGGCAGACTTCCACGCACGCTTGGCCTTTGGAGCTCCGTCGCGCTCGTAATCGGCATCACGATCGGCTCGGGCATCTTCCGATCGCCGGCGGGGATCGCGCAGAAGGTTCCCAGCCCGGCGCTGATGCTCGGGCTCTGGATCGTCGGCGGTCTCATCACCCTGTGCGGCGCGCTGTCACTTGCCGAGCTTGCCGCCGCGCTGCCGGAGACCGGTGGCTTCTACGCGTATCTCCGCGAGGGATGGGGCCGCCGCGAAGCCTTTGTCTTCGGATGGTCGGAGCTGGTGTTGATTCGCGCCTCCGCACTCGGCGGAATTGCCGTCGTGTTCGGCGAGTACCTGCTCCGCAGCATCGGCGTCGATCCGGTGGAACATTACGTGGCGGCGCGCAGCCTGTCTGCCTCAGCGATAGCCTTCGCCGCGTGCGCCAACATTGTCGGCGCCGATGTCGGAGCGGTGATTGTCGGGGTCTCGACGCTGGCGAAATTCTCGGCGCTGGTCCTCCTGGCCGGCGCCTCGTTCGCCCTCGGCGGCGGCCATGGCGCGAGCGTGTCGCATTTGACGGCGCCGGCATCAGGGCCGATTGGAATCGGCGCGATGGGCCTCGCGCTGGTCAGCGTACTCTGGGCCTACGACGGCTGGGGCGACCTCTCGTTTGCCGCCGGCGAGGTCAGGGATCCACAGCGGAACCTGCCTCGAGCGATCATTCTGGGCACGCTCGCGCTCATGGCGATCTATGTCCTGACCAACATCGCCTATCTCTACGTCATCCCGATCGCCGGGATCGCCGACCCGCGGACGCCGCTGGTCGCCGCCGACACGATGATGGCGCTGTTCTCCCAGACCGGCGTCGTGCTGGTCTCGGTGTTCGTGATGATTTCGTCGTTCAGCTCGCTGAACGGCAGCATGCTGGCCTCGCCGCGCGTCTTCTTCGCCATGGCCGACGACGGGCTGTTTTTCGATTCCATCGCGAAGGTCCATCCGCGGTTCAAGACGCCGTACGTCGCCATTCTGCTGGCGGCGCTGCTCGGGATCGCGCTCGTGATGAGCCGGAGCTTCGAGGCGCTCACCGAAACGTTCGTCCTGGCCATCTGGCCGTTTTATGCGCTCGGCATCGCGGCCATCTACCGTCTCCGGCGGTCGCGGCCCGACATGCCGCGCCCCTACAAGGCGATCGGCTATCCGGTCGTGCCGGCGATCTTCATCCTTTCGGTGGCGGCGTTCGTGGCGAACGCGCTCATCAACGAGCCGATCCCGACCCTCATCACCTTCGCGCTGATCCTCGCCGGCATTCCCGTTCACCGCTTCGCATTCGCTCGTCGGAATCGGCACGGCTGAAGCGGCGCCCTGCGTGCGACCGGCACTCGCCGGAATCGGCACCGCTGAAGCGGCGTCCTACGTGCGACGGTCACCGACAGAGCGGCGCCTACCACCACACTTTTTACGTGCGATCGTCCCGGATTTCGTTGACTGACGGAGTACGCACTGTTACTCTGTTATTCTTTTTCGAGCGGCCGATAAGCTCACAGAGGAGCTTTGAAGATGAATGTAAGAGAGCCGCGGCTGCGGCACCGGGGATTCTTCCTCCACACGCCCGATGGCGAGCCGGATACCGGCGAACACGAGAATCCAGAAGGATTGGCTGTTCGCGCGCGATTCCCCGGCGATTCAGCCGCCCGAAAGATTTCCAGCGTCGTGTCAGGCACGCGATTCTCAGGCGGAAGGCAGCTTCGAACGGACTCCGACGGGAGCGAAGGCGAGCCCGCGATCAGATCAGGGAGCGTGACTGGCAGCCGTCAACGGGCACACATGCCCCGCTGATCCAGCTCGCTCGCGCGGACACCAGGAACGCGACGACCGCTCCAACCTCTTCAGGGCGGCCGAATCGCCCGAACGGCAGCTCGCGCCGCACGAGTTCCGCCATCCCGTCGGGATCCTCCTGAACCCGCCGATCCCACGACCCTCCCGGAAACCGAATCGACCCGGGAGCGATGCTGTTGACGCGGATGTTGTCCTTCGCCAGTTGCCGGGCCATGGCCTTGGCGAGGCTGATTTCCGCGGCTTTCACGGCGTTGTACGTCATCCGGCCGCCTGACTCGCGGCCCCAGATCGACGCAATCACCACGATCGAGCCGCCACCGCGACGCCGCAGGTGCGGCACGGCCATGCGCGAGGCGCGGATGGCCGGAAACAATGTCTGATCGAAGGCTTCGTGCCACTCGGCGTCGTTTGTGCCGACGATGTCCGAGCCTCTGCCAAGTCCGATGTTGTTCACGAGGATGTCGAGACCGCCAAAGGTGTCGACGGTGCGGAGCACCACGTCCGCAACGCCTTTTTCGGTTGCCAGATCGGCCTGAACGGCCAGCACGCGCTCGTCGCCTCCCGGCAGCCGGCGCAGTTCGCCCATCGCCTCGGCCAGCCCCTCCTCGCCGCGCGCGCAGATCGTGACGTTGCACCCCTCCTCGAGAAGCGATCGTGCCGTGGCGAACCCGAGGCCCCTGGTGGACCCGGTGACGATGGCAATCTTGCCGGCCAGACCTAGATCCATGAATTGCAGGATGGCGGGATTGCAGAATTGCAGGAAGTGAAGGAGAGAGCCATCCTGCGATTCTGCAATGTCATCGTCCTCCCCGCCCGGTGAGGTCGTTCAACGTCCAGTCGAACGGCGTGTAGACGACCTGGAAGGTGTTCTTGGCGATGAACTCCTTTTCCGCAGGCAGCAGCTTCGGCTCGACGAACGTCAGCACGGCGCGCTCGATCGGGCCGCGAGTGGCGAACGCCGGCGGCGCGGCGTCCGCGTAGGCGGCCACGAACTCCTTCTCGCGCCACGAGAAGATCGAGCTGATTTTGACCTTGCCGGCATCGCGCTCGATCTGGATGCATTGCGCGCGGGTGACGCACTCACCGGCGACTTCCGCGAGCTGCTCCTCGAGCCTCCCTGCCACAAAGGCCTCACTGCGCAGCCGTCCGCTGCCAATGGCCCCGCGTCCGAGGGCAAAATAGACGCGCGGATCGTGGAACTCCGACAGCACCGTCTGCTCGATCTGATCGAGCGTGAGCGCCCGCCCGGCGACACGATGCGTCAGCCGCTCGAACGCGCCGGGAATCTGTCGAATGCTCTTCGGAGGATAGTCGGTCGACCGCCCCTGGATTGGATAGTGATCGACGACCGTTCGCAACACGAGCGCGTTGTACGCGTTCAGCCAGAACGCGAGCTGCTCGCCGCGCGAGAGCGTGGCGACCGACGTGGTCGCGAGCAGGTTGACGTAGCCGTCGAGCTTTGCACGCTCAGCTTTGATCGCACGGTAGTAGACGTCTCCGCCGCGCACGTAGAGATCGAGGATCTGATCGAACGTCTTGCGGCGCGCCGCGTCCGTGAGCGATTCCTGCGCGCCGGGCCTCGCACAGAGGACACACGCAAGGACGACGACCAGGGAACGCAAAGGCCGCATCCCTCGACAGGCTCGGGATGAGCGCCGATGGTGAGCTTGTCGAACCATGCGGGCTTCGCACGCCTTGCGTTGAACGTTGAGGTTGAGCGCCATCGTTGGTCGACTATACCCGATGCGAAAGGAAGCCCGCGAGCGCACGGTTGAACAGAACCGGCTGCTCGAGATTGGTCAGGTGTCCGGCTTCAGGAATGACGATCAGATCCGAACCGGGAATGCCTCGATGCATCTCGTCCGCCGCAGCCGGCGGCGTCACCGTATCCTCCGCGCCGACGAGGATGAGCGTCGGAACGCGCACGGACGAGAGGAGCGGTGTCGAGTCAGGGCGAGTCATCAGGGCACGGATGGCGCCGCCGATGGCGTCCGCCGAGCTCGACAGGACGAGCGAGCGCACCCGTTCCACGACGTCCGGCCGCTTGGTCCGCGTCGTTTCGCCCAGCAGCTTCGGCAGCATCTCTTCGGCGGACGCGGACGGTCCCTTGTCCTGGACGAGCCGCAGCATCCGCGTGCGACCTTCGACACCCTCGGGCGTATCGGCCTGCGACCGCGTGTCGGCGAGAATCAGCCCCTGAAAATAGCGTGCGGCGTGACGAAGGATGGCGAAGGCGACGTAACCGCCCATCGACAGGCCGCCGATGACGGCTTCCTGGATGTGGAGCGCGTCGAGCAGATCGATGACGTCGCCCGCGTAGTCGTCCATGGACGCGGCCGGTGGGTCGCCGGTGGCGCCGTCGAAGCCGCGAAGCTGCGGCGCGATCACGCGCCACGCGCCCTCGGCAAGCGCGAGCTGGCCCTCCCACATGCGCGCGTTGAGGGGAAAGGCGTGAAGAAGCACGAGGACGCCGCGCGGCCGTTCGCCGGCAGACGGCGTCGCCTCGAGATATCGGAGGCGGCCTATGGCTGGCACGACCCCATTGTGAACGTTCCGCCGCCGCGCGTCGAGTCGGAGACATACTTGGCCACGGAGAACACAAAGACACAGAGAAGAACACGCTTCGCGTAGCGCGCTCGACGCGGCGCCGCCGAGCGGCGGGCGAGGCGTGCCAACCGCAAACGAACGACCATTGGACAGTGGCCCGGTCGTTCGTTTGCGGTTTGCGCGCCTCACGGCTCGGCCTGCGGTGCAGGCCGACCGCGTCGAGCGCCTCTGTGTCTCAGTGTCTCGGTGGCTTGTCCAAATCAATCCGTCGGCGTAATTACGAAATGCTGTACTAAGCCCGCGAAAACATCCTCCTTGCGTTCTTTGCGGTCTTTGCGTTGATCGTTTTACCTGCGTTCGGCCCGCACCAGCGCCGCGAGCACCCGATTCTGATCGTAGGTCGACTTGATGCCTTCGGCGGCGTCCACATATGCCTGGCGGATCGACGCGTCGAGCGCATTCGTGCGGGTCAGCGCGAGCAGCACCTCCGCGCGGTCGTAGTCCGACTTCATAGCCTTGACCGCGGCGAAGAACGGCTCGGCAACGGCTCGATCGACGCCAAAGGCCTTTACGAAGGCGTCGAGCACGACGCGGCGGTCGTAGTCCGAGCCAAGACCGGTTGCTGCCGTCAGCAGGCCTTTCTTCGCGTCGGCGCCGACCGGTTTCGTGCGAATCAGCTCCAGCAGGACTTCGCGCTTGTCGTACGAAGACTTCATCTGCGCAATCGCAGGAAACAGCGCGTCGCTCTTGCCCACCGACGCCCCGTGGACGAGCGCCGCGCGCATCACTTCCCGGCGGTCGTAATCCGATCGCATGTCCGCCGTTGATTTGAGCGCGAGATCGGCGACGCCGGCCGGCAGCGGCCGCATCGCGAACAGCGCCGACAGGGCCTGACGCCGGTCGTAGTCCGACTTCATCGCGCCGATCGCCTGCACGTACGCGCCGGCGGCGCGGTCGTCGAGCTTGACGCGATCGGCAATCGTCCTGAGCGTCTCGCGGCGATCGTAATCCGACCTCAGGCGCTCGTTGACCTTCGCGAGCACCGGCAGCACCGCCGCGGCGTCGAGCGGCGCGTTTTTCACGAGCGCCTGAAAGTACAGGCGGCGCACGTAGTCGCCTTCGAGCGCATCGATTTCGTCGAGCACGCCGCCCACGCCCTTCCTCTCGAGAATCCATTTCGTCCGCTGCTCGGCCCCGAGGCCCGAGCGGCGCACGAGCAGCGGCAGGTCGGTCGCGAGCTGACGCCGCGCCTCGTCGTCCCACGGGTGCGACAGCCCGGCGACGAAGTACGCGTGCGTGATCGACCCGTTGACGGATTTGATCTCGACGGTGTGCGGCACGAGCGACGACCAGTCGCGAACCGTCAGGTAGCCATCCTCGTCGAGCTTCAGCACGTCGGTGAGATCGTCGGTGAAGGTGACGCGGCCCCTGAGCTTCACGTCCATTCGCCGGCCATTGCTCGACCACTGCATGTGCCAGTCACGGTCGTGATTCGACAGCGAGAAGTGATCGCCGGCCGGAGGCGCGGGCGGAGCCGGTGGCGCGGGCGGCACGGGGGCAGCCGGAGGAGCGGGTGGTGCGGGCGGCGCGGGCGGCATTGGTGGCGCCGGTGGAGCAGGTGGCGCTGGCTGTGCACGTGGCGCCAACCATGCCGGCGACGCGGGCGGTGCTGGTGGCGCGGGCGGCACTGGTGGTGCAGGTAGCACCGGTGGCGCAGGCGGTTCCGGCACCTGGCGATCGTCGCGGGCGACGTCGATCGTGACCCCACCAGCGATGCCGTCCGGCACTCCTCGCTGGACTCCTCCCGGCACGCCGCCCTTGATGCCGCCGCTCACGCCGCCGGACACTCCTCCGGAGCCAGCCGGTGTCGATGTGCTGCGCGACGGCTGCCGCCCGTCGGCAGGCCGCTCGATCGTCGGCGCGGCGCGCGCGTCTCCGCGCGTCACCATCCACGGCAGATGCCGGAGGCTCCCGGCTCCGGCGGTGAACACGAGCGTGAGCGCCAGCGTCACCGCCCAGCTCGGCGATCGTGGCTCGTCGGAAATGTGGACGCGAAGAATACGGCGGACGCGATCGAGCAGCGACCCGCCGGACGCGGCCATCGCCATCGTCGTCGACAGCGTGCGGCAGCTCTCGAGCTCGGCAAGCGCCTGCGCGTAGGCCACCGGATCGCCGCACAACGCAACGGCGACGTCGTCGCAACAGTGCTCGCGCTCTGTTCGGATCCGCCTCGAAAGCCACCACACGCCGGGATGGTAGAAGAGCAACGTCTCCGCGATCGTCTGCAGCACGTTCACGGCGTAGTCGTGCCGGCGGATGTGGGCGAGCTCGTGCGCGAGGATCGCTTCGACCTGTGCCGAGGTGAGCGAGGCGAGCGCGGCGATCGGCAGCAGAATCGCCGGTCGGAGCCAACCGACAACGGTCGGCACGTCCACCAGGGCGGATTCGACGACATGGGCAGCCGCGGGCAACCCGAGCCGGTACGCGAGGCGGCGGCACGCGGTCTGCCAGGGCGAGGATAAGGTCGCCAGGGCCATCTGGTGCAGTCGTCGAACGTGCCACAGCCCGCCGGCCATGCGGCCGAGGAGGATGGCCACACCCAGCAGCCACGTGATGGTGATGCCGGCAATAAACCGATCGAGCTGTTCAGCGTTGAAGCTGCTCAAAGGGAAGCGGCCCCTCGACTGGACGGTCGCGCGGCGCTCGATCCGGCTCGGCTGAAGCCTCGCGTGACGTCCGGCTGACATCGCCCCATCCGATGTCGCGCGAGCCGTCAGGCGGGCGTCGTCGATCGAGAGGGCGCCCGCGGCAACCAACGCGGCGTCGGACCCCAGCGCGCGCGCCGTGATGCCCGGCGCCGCGAGCATCGCGGCGAGGCCGGCACACGCGATCGCGTAGCGGACGTTTGCCGAGCGTCGCTCCGTGACGCGCAGCGCCGCAGCGGCAGCGAGCGCGATCACCGCGCCCTGCCAGACGAAATGAATCAGCACCCACCCGCCGATCTGGAGGAACGGAGTCATCGAGATCCTCCCGTTTTTCTGGCGTCGATGTCGTCGTTCTTGACGGAGTCACCCGCTCCTCGAAGCAATTTCCGGATTTCCGCGAGCTCCTCGGGCGAAGACCGCGCCGCCGCGAGCGCCTGGAGGACCAGCTGCGCCGCGGACCCGTCGAACGCCCGCTCGAGCAGATCCGTGACGAGCTGCCGCTGGGTCTGATCCTGGGTATACGCGGCTTCGTAGACGTGAGTTCGCGCCGACTCGTCGCGGACGACGAGACGCTTCTCGGTCATGATTTGCAGCAGCTTGAGGAAGGTGGTGTAGCCGCTCTCGCGTCCCATCACCGCCGCGATCTGGCGGACGGTGCTGGGCCCCCGCGTCCACAGCACGCGCAGGATGGCGAGCTCGGCGTCGGTCGGCTTGCGGCGCGGGGCTTTCACGCGCCGGATTATGTACGACATCCTTCGTAGCTGTCAATACGAAAGTGTTCGTAGGAGATTGTTTCTGAACAACCGAAGGATCTCTCGATCTCTTGATCTGCTGTGAGAGTTCAGTGCGCGGCCTCTATTGCTTCACAGGATTGGGAAACATACGAATCTCCTTTCATTGCATGCCTGGAGTCCGCACTGCTCAGGCTGAAAGAAGGTTCGTACCTTCAGAGTCGATTTGTGTGGGTGGGCACGGCCCTTTCCGCAGACTGGATGCGCCCCTTGCGCGTGCATGACAGTACGCTACGCCACTGCTGTTGGTCAATGCTGACGACATAAAAAGGCGCTCTTCGGCCACGCGGAAGAAGTGGATGAGGCCGACTAGAGCGACGCGATTCGAGCGACGGCCCTCTGTTTCTTAGTCGTCCATCACCTCGCCGCCGCTGGTGGCGAGCAGGTCGCGCAACTGCTCTACGCTGTCGGCGTGCTTGACTTCGCCCACGAGCGAGCGCACGGCGACGAACTGATCAAAGAGCTGATCGTCGAGGTCGGTGCGATCCACCTGGATGACGAACGACGGGTTCTCCAGCTCCGGACGACGGCGCAGCAGGCCGACGAGGAAACCCATGGACAGCGACTTGCCCGAGCCCGTGGTGTGCCAGATGACGCCGAGTCGCCGGTCAGTCCCGGCGCGGTGGGTCTCGACCGCTTTTGCCGCGGCCTTGCGGACGGCGAAGAACTGATGGTACTTCGCGCCCTTCTTGGTGATCTTCTCGTTGGTGACTTCGAACGCAATGAAGTCGCGCATGTAGGACAGGAGACGCTCTTTCGGAAACAGCCCCTCGACAAGGGCGCGCATTGAGCCGGTGGTGCTCGGCTCGATGTGCTCGCCGTCAATCGACTTCCATGGTGCGTACCATTCGGGTGTCGCCGTCCAGACGCCGTGGCGCGTGCTCACACCGTCGCTCACGATGCAGAGCGCGTTGAACTCGAAGACCTGGGGAGTGTCGACCGTGGACCTGTCGATCTTCAAGAACACGCAGATCGGCAGGCAGAACCTGCAGTTCCGGGTCGAGATCTTCAATCTGTTCAACCGCGCCAACTTCGCGACGCCGACGGTGGATGCGCTGTTCACGCGGACGGCACGCGGATTCCGAGCCCGTCGCGTATCACGCACACGGCGACCACGTCGCGGCAGGTGCAGCTGGGACTGAAGTTCTTCTGATCAGCGAAACGCAACAGAGAGCATGCAGATGAAGTGCAGAAATGCCGACCGGTTCGATAGCGCGCCGCCAGAGCGGCGTGTGCGTGCACGAATTGCTTCGTCTTCCCACGCTACTCGTGCACGTTGCCGCGTCTGGCCACGCCCCCGGCGCTACTCCGACCTACCCATGTCCGCACGGACCGACGATCAACGCAGAGCTCGCAGAGCCCGCAGGGACCCCGATCCGTTCGACGCGCTGGCCGGCGAAGCCGGCCAGCTACCAGACCTACCAGACCTACGCGACCTCACCGGAGACCAGACCCGCCAGAACCCCGTTGACCCACCAGACCCACCAGAGCCCGGCTGGAGCGCGAGGCTTTCCGCCTTTGCTGAAGCTCCGGCGGACCGCCGAAGCCTTGGCGGAGGCTGGTCAGCCGAGAGTCCCGGCCCCGCCTGAAAGGCTCGCCTCCGTCGGCGTTACGGCCGCGCGGTGCCGCCGCCCAGCTTCTTCAGCGGCTTGAAGAAGTCGGGCAGCAGGAACGTCTGGAACCCGTTGCCGCCGACCGTGATGATCTCGTTCTTCCTCGGGTTCAGCGCGACGCCGGCGGCGCCGGCGAGACGGATGCCCGGGCCCTTGATGATCGCGCGGGGCGGGATGTCGCCGTTGTCGTCCGGACCGTAGACCGCGATGAATCCCATCTGATCGAGGCGCCCCGAGTCGCTGTCATCGTCCTCGTCGTCTTTTTCCTTCGCGGTGAACCCTTCGCGCGGCTTGTCGAGGACGTACGCTTCCATCTGCTTCATGCGCGTGTTCTGCTGCGCGAGGAAGATGTTGCCGGTCCCGGGATCGATTGTCACCTGACGGAAGTGAGCCAGCTTCGAGTTCGGTCCGCCGATGAACTGCTTCGGCTCGACGTCGCCGTTCGCGAGCCGATCGAACACGAAGAGGCCGACCTTCTCGCCGTTGCCCTTGCGGCTCGCCGCGACGATGACGTTGCGGATCGGGTCGACGTCGAGCCCGACGATGTCGAGCAGACCGGTCCTGGGCCCGCTGATCACGCGCTTGGCCGCGACGTTGCCGTTCGCCATCCGATCGAAGACGGCGATCGCGCGCATGCTCGGGTCGGCCGTCAGGATTTCGTTGTTGACCGGATCGACCGCCACGGTATGCGGGCGCACGAGGCGCGTCCGCGTGCCCTGAATCGCGCGCAGCGGCGGCACTTCACCGGATGCGTCCGCCTTGAACACGAGCACCGCGCCGCTGAGCGCGACGGGGATGACGATCTCGTCGTGGATCGCGTCGTACGCGATGCCGTGCATCGTCCGGGACAGGTTCGTCGCCTGGCCTTCAATCACCCGCTTCGGAGCCACGATTCCGTTTGCCAGCCTGGCAAACACCGAGATTCTCGGCACGCTGACTCAATTGGGGACGAGGATCTCGTCGCGCTTCGAATCGTACGCGGCGGCCGACGCATTGGTGAAGCCGCACGTCGGCGTGTCCTTCGGCGCGTTGCGGATCGTGCGCTTCGGCCTGACGTTGCCGCTGGCGGTGCGCGGGAACACGACGGCGGTGTGATCGCCGTAGTTCGCGACCCACATCTCGTCGTGCTTGGTGTCGATCGCGACCGACACCGGGCCGACGATCTGCGTGAGCGCGCCGCGGAGGACGCGCACCGGCTGCACGCTGCCCCGGTCGCCGCGTCGGAAGATGCGCACCGACGAGTCGCCGTAGTTCGCCACCGCGATCTCGTCGTGGATGAGATCGACGTCGATGCCCATCGGCCAGTTGAGCCCGGTGACGTCGCCTTCGATGGTCCTGAGCGGCGGCACGTCGCCGTTCGCATCGGCGGCGTGGAACGTGATGGCCGACGGGTGGAAGGCGCCCGACTTGTATTCGCCGACGTCGGTGACGATCGGATCGTACGGCGTGTACGGCCGGATCTGCGTCCAGTTGCCGTGATTCGCCGTGATGATCTCGTTGTGCGCCTCGTCGAAGTAGGTGCCGTGCGGATCCTCGAGCTGGGTGGCGAGTCCGCGGATGGTCCTGATCGGCGCCGACGTCCCGGTCGCGCCGCGCTTGTAGAACGACAACGCGTTGGACTGCTGCACGGTGATGACGATCTCGTCGCGCCCGGGCGCCAGCGACACATCCCACGACTGATGTGGCAGCGTGAGCGCGCGCCGCGGCTGCACGTTCCCGTGATCGTCGTACGAGAACACGGTCATCAGGTCGCCGCTGTCGTTGTTGACGGTGTAGAACTCCCTGCGTTTCGGATCCACCTCGACGCCCGCGATGTAGCCCAGACGCGTCTTCGGACCGAACACCCACTGCACCGGCTCGGTCGGGTCGTTCGACGCCCCGCCGGCCGTGCGGCCGTACACGAGCAGCGAGTGGCGGTTTTCGTCGCTGAAAATCACGCGGTCGTTTTCGGTGTCGAGCGCGATCCCGTCGAAGGTGGGAAACAGATCCGAGACCGAGCGAACCGGCGGGATGACGCCGCCGAGCGCGTGCGGCGGCCACTCGTCTGAGGCGACGCCGGCTTCCTGCGGAAGACGGCTCGCCGCCTGGGCGATCTCGAGAGCCACGCCGTCGGCGCAATCCTCGGCGAGCAGCGCGTCGAGCGAAGAGTCGTCAGCGGACACGCCGGGCGCGCGCGCGGCGCTGGCCAGCGGCCACGGCTCGCCGCCGGCGACGAGCAGCCCGATCGCGGCCGCGGCGGAAATCAGGATGCGACGCATGGGCTCTCCTTCATTCGGTTCACTTATTGGAGCGCTCGGCCTCTCAGCCGAGCGTAGTGTGGCACGCAGGGGGCGCCGCCGCAAGGCGAATGGTCGGACCAATTTCAGCGGCAGCCGACGCAGCGGCCGGAGCCGTCGAAGCTGCGCGTCACGTCGCTGACCGGCACGACGACGTCGACGTAGTCGCGGACCGAGAGCTGGAACAGGTCGACGCGGGTGCCGCCGCGGATCGCGCCGCCGGACGTGGCCTGTTCGTTGACGTGCGACGGCATCACCGACCGCGGCCGGATGAGCGACTTCATCATGTAGATCGCCTCGTTCGGACCGAGGGTGACGGTGTCGCTCATGTTGAGCACGACGAGCGACGGGTGGTAGTACCGCGAGATGATCGTTTCCATGTCGCCGAACATGCCGGTGTCGCCTGTGAGGTACGCCACGAGCCCGTTGGTGAACGTGGCCACGAAGCCGCCTTCAGACCCGCCGTATCCGCTCAGCCCGGGCGCTTCCCCCGGCGCATCGACGAGCGAGGCCGAGACGCCGTTGCTGTGGATGGCCTGCACGGCCGCGATGCGGACGCCGGAGGATGCCCCGCCGCGGCGCGCCGTGCGGCTGCCGCCCGGGCGCAGCGACGCCGTGCAGGGCGCCGGCAGCGGCACGTCGAAGATGTTGTCGAGTCCGCCTTCGGCGCATGCGGCCGGCGCCGTGCCGCGGATGTTCTGAATCTTGCGCGACAGATAGCCCGACAGCTCGCCCGGTGCGAGCACGGCGGCGTTCTTCAGCGCCGCAATCGCGGCAAAGTTGGTGTTCGGGTTCGCCGCTCCGGCCGCCGGCGCCGCGCAGGTGCCGCCACCGGGGCTCGGGCGCACGTCGCCAATGTGGTCGCTGTGCGCGTGCGACAGCAGCATCACGTGGACGTCGCCGAGCCGGCCATCGGTCTCGTCGACGGTGCGGCCGGGATCGTAGAGGATGCGCACGCCGGTCGGATCTTCGAAGAGCAGGGCGCGATCGTTGCGGCACAGCTCGCCTGTGTGGCTGCCGAGGGGCGTCACCTTGACCAGCGCTGCCGGCTGGCCGGTCGCCACGGTGCCGTACGAAACCCAGAGCAGCAGCGGTACGGTGACGACGAGCGATCGAACACGCATGACGTCCTCCCCACATACCGGACCTACGCGACCTGCCCGACCTACCCGCCTTCGCTCGCGCGCGTCTTATCCGACGCGAGCTACGGCGGGCAAGCCCGACGTACTTGACCTACTCCGACCTACCTGACCTACGCGACCTACCCTACCTACTTGGCCTACCCGACCTAACCGACCGCGAGGGTCCGCAGCAGCTGCCGCGCGGCATCGGCCTGCTCCGTGCGCGGGTAACGCCTCGCGATATGGAGACATTCGGCGCGCGCGAGCTGCCGGTACCTCGCGGCGTTCGCGTGGTCCCGCGCTTCGAGATACCGGCGGTGCAGATCGCGGTAGTCGACGGCGAGATACAGCCGCAGCTCCGCGTTCGCCTCAAATCCCGGATAGCGCGCGAGGAATCGCTTCTTGTCGCCGGCTGCGGCGGTCAGCGCCGGGATGTCCGTCGAGGACGACTGATAGAACCGGTACGACAGCAGCTTGAACTCGGCCGCCGCGGCGTGCGAGCCGCGCGGCGCCTCCTTCAAGTAATCGGCGAACGCGGCGCCGTCGTAGAAGAACTTCTTCTTGTCGCGGTTGTACGCGACGCCGACGCCAAGTTCCTTCGTGCGGCCGAGCGCCAGATCGAGCAGCTCGCGCTCCTGCATGCCGTGCGACTCGACTTCGCGGTTCATGACCGTCGCGAGGCCGTCGGCCTCGGCCCCGAGCTGAAACAACGCCTCGTCGCGCTGCGGATTCGCGTCCGCCGCCGTCTGCCGTTTCAGGTTCTCCATCGCTTTGAGCGTCGCGTTCAGGCCGGAGGCCGACATGATCACGTCGGCCCGAGCCGCCGCAGCCACGAGCAGAATCCCAGCGGCCGCGGCGGCGGCCCGGCGCCGTGCGAGCACCAGCAGGCCGAGGATCACCACGCCTCCCGCGATCGTGGCGACCGTCACCGCGCGATCCGGCGCGAAGCGCCGCTCGTATGTGGCTGTGGAGTCGAACGTGAAGGGCTCCTCATGGCCCGCCGCGCTGATGTGCCCCAGCGTCTTGTGCGACGGGTACAGCTCGGTGAGGAAATCCGTGTGGATCGACAGCCGCCCGACCGCACGCACTGTCTGATACGACACGTCGCCTTCGACGTACTGAGCCTCCAACGCATCGCGCCACGTGGCGACGCGCTCGAGCGATTCGGCGACCGGCGCGCCGTTCGCGACGACGCGCATGTGCTTCGCCAGATACGAGCGAATGAGGGCGGTGGACCGATCGATCTCCTCCGCCGACACCTGCCCATCGAGATCGCGATCGAGCCTGAGCAGGAGATCGACATCGTCGAGCGGCAGCCGAACGACCGCGTGGAGGATGTGTCCATCCACCGAGTACTGCGCGTAGCTGACGCTGCCCGCGTGCGCCGAGATAACGGAGGGGACGGAGAAAACGGTAAAACACAGAGAAGCAGAGCAACGGAGACACGAACGGAGAAGACCTGACTTCTTCTGTGTTCGTCTCCGTTGCTTCGTTCCTCTGTGTGTTGCCGTTTCCTCCGTCATCTCCGTTGACGTCATCACGCGCGCGACCCGCGAAAGTATAATCCGCGCGCGTGCCCGATGGACTGACCAAAGGTTGCCTGCAGACGGCAGCCGTGCTCGCCATCCTGTTTTCCGGATCGGACGCCGGCGCGCAGGCGGCGGCGACCAAGACGCTGCACGCCCACCGGATCGCGTCGCCGGTCAGGGTGGATGGCGTGCTTGACGACGAGGCGTGGCGCGAGGCCGAGGCGGCGTCCGACTTCGTGCAGCAGGACCCGCGTGCCGGCGAGCCGGTATCGGAGGCGACCGAGGTACGCGTCGTCGTCGACAACGAGGCGATCTACTTCGGCATCGTGTGTCACGACTCGGAGCCGCACGGCGTCATCGCGCGCGAGCTGCGCCGCGACAACCCGTTCGCCGCCGACGACCACGTCGAGATCCTGCTCGACACCTTTCACGATCACCGCAACGCGTATCATTTCGCCGTGAACCCGCTCGGGACGCAGTACGACGCGCTCATCACCGACGAGGGGCGCGACATCAACGCCGAGTGGAACGAGCGGTGGTGGTCCGAAACGCGGATCACCGCCGATGGGTGGACGGCGGAGATCAAGATCCCGCTCACGACGCTGCGGTCGGGACCGGATCTCGACACCTTCGGCGTCAATTTCAAGCGCTACATCCGGCGGAAGAACGAGAGCGCGCACTGGACCGGCTGGAGCCGCGATTTCCCGTTTCTGCAGGTGTCCCAGGCCGGACACCTTGCGGGCGTCGAGCAGCTGAAAACCGGTCTGAAGCTGCGCGTGAAACCGTACGGTCTGGGCGGATTCCGCGACATCGGTGTCGCGGGCGCGTCCGGCGTCACTCGCCTGAGCGATGTGGGGCTCGAGACGGTGCGCTTCAGCGTGACGCAGGGCCTCACGGCGGAGCTCACGGCCAACACCGACTTCGCGCAGACCGAAGTCGACGACGCGGTGGTGAACCTCACGCGGTTCGCGCTGTTCTTTCCGGAGAAGCGCGAGTTCTTCCTCGAGCGCGCCGGCATCTTCGAGTTCGGGTCGGGCGGGCGCCGCGGCGGCGCGGCCGAGCGCAACCTGCAGATGTTCTTCTCGCGGCGCATCGGTCTCACCGACGACCGCGCCGCCGTTCCGGTGACAGGGGGCGCGAAGCTCGCCGGCCACGCCGCGGGTCTCGACATCGGCCTGCTCGACGTGCAGACCGGGCGGCTCGACGGGACGCCGGCGAGCAACTACCTGGTGTTTCGCGCGAAGCGGAATGTCCTCGCGCGGTCGAACGTCGGCGTCTTCGCGTCGAACAGACAGGCCACCGGGCCGGACGGCAACCGCGTGCTCGGCGGCGACGTCAACTTCACGCTGTTCAAGAACACCGACGTCCAGGGCTTTCTCGCGAAGTCGGCGACGCCAGGGCTGAACGGCAACGACTACGCCGGCCGCGCGAAATACAACTGGTTCACCGACCTCCACGAAATCTTCCTCGAGCACCTCTACATCGGGCCCGAGTTCAAGCACGACGTCGGATTCGTGCGCCGTACCGGCATTCAGCGAAGCGACGCCGCGTACATCTGGCAGCCGCGGCCGCACCGCTGGAACGTGCGCAATTTCGTCTTCCGCAACGAGCTCGTCTACACCACCGACATCCGGCGCACGCTCCTCGACCGCGAGCAGATCTCGCAGTGGACGACGAGGTTCCTGAGCGACGATGCGGCGCGCATCAATACGACGCACACCTTCGATCGGGTGGATCGCGCGTTCGAGATCGCCAGAGGGGTGATGGTCCCCGCGGGCGACTACGCGTTTCGCGACACGTGGGCGGAATATGAAGGCAGCGCGAAGCGGACGCTCGCGGGACGCATCCGGTACGGCGGCGGCGATTTCTACGGCGGCACGCGCACCTACGTGCAGGTGGCGCCGGTCGTCCGGCCGATGCCCCTCATGTCGGTCGAGGCGAGCTACGAGTACAACGACGTCACCCTGCCGCGGGGCGCGTTCACGACGCACGTCCTGAACGGCCGCATGAACGTCAACGTGAGCAACAAATGGCTGACGACGACGCTCGCGCAGTACGACAGCGCCTCGGCGCGGCGCGTGCTGTTCTTCCGCCTGAACTACATCTTCCGCCCGGGAGATAACCTGTTCTTCGTCTTCAACCAGACGACGGAGCCGGCCACGCTCGCACGGGATCAACGCGACCGGGCGGTGATGCTGAAATGGACGTATGCGTTTGACTTCTGAAAAACAAATGCAACCACGAAAGCACGAAGATCCACGAAGAGCACGAAAAAGACACTCTTCTTGAACACTTCAGGTTTCGTCAGGGATCGCCGAGCTCAAATGCAACCACGAAAGCACCAAGACACATGAAGAGCACGAAAAGACAGTTCTTCTTCGTGTACCTCGAGGACTTCGTGTTTTCGTGGTTACGTCGGGTCTGTCTGTACGCGTGCCGCGATACACGTCGCAGTGAATCGTTTATTTCTTCTCATCGTACTCGCCGCGAGGAACGATCGCGAGGTACCGCAGCGGCTCGGTGCCGGTGCTGAAGTGCTGATGCCAGTGCGGCCCGCCGGGGACGCCGCACAGCGTGCCCGTGCCGTACTCCGCGCGGTGCGCCGTGCCGGCTTTCAGCGCCGCTTCGTATTCCTTCAGGTCGCGCGCCTCCGACCAGATGTCGTAACCCGATCCCTTGAGGATCACGAAGATCGGCTGGTTGCCGTGCTTGTGCGCGTACGCCTGCGGGCCGACCAGCTCGCTGATGTGCACGTTCGGGTGCGTCCGGTGCCCGACGGTCGACATCATGTTGAAGAACGCCGTGCGGTCGGCGCGCGCCTCGCGCATGGCGACGGGGTGGTCGCGGAGATCGTCGACATAGTGTCCGGGATACGTCGTCGTCGACAGCACGCGCGCACGCTCTTCCGCATTCTCAGCCGGATTCTGACGGCCGCTCCGCAGCTCCTCCTCGACGAACGGGTACATGTTGATCGCGTACCCCGTCACCGCGAGCAGGCGCACCGGCTGGCTCGGATCGAGGTTGGTGTGCCGCATCTCGTGGTCGACGGGAATCGAGAACAGCGAATTCCTCTTCCACGTGTACTTGTTCGAGGGCAGGCCGCCGATCACGCCGCGGTATTCCGTTTGACCGCGGCCGCTGAGCACGTAAAACAGCGCCTCGCCTTCCCAGCCGTAACCGTGCCAGACCGTTTTCTTCCCGGGCGGAATCTCGATCACCTGCGTCAGCTGACCCGCGCCGCCGACCCGCAGGATTTTCGCGCGGTCGCCGAGCTGCGGGCGGTCCGCCAGCGGCAGCGTGTTCAGGTTCCAGCAGTAGCCCTCGAGCGTGTTCTGCGCGATGAACGACGGCCACCACGCGGCCGCGGCCGCCGGCGGCTGCTTCTCCAAGGTGAGCGGGTACTCCATCTTGCCGTCGAACGCGATCCGCTTCTGCGCCGAGACGGCGAGCGTGGCCATCGACCCCGCGACAATTGCGGCGAGCAGGATCTTTTTCATGGCAGTTTGACGACCAGGCATGAATGGTCTTACCTTTGCCGGCATGTCAGTGTCCCGAGTACGAAGTAGCTTACCAACCTGCCGGGCGGGGCATCCCACCTCCACCCCAACGCGGCTGCCGCGTTGGGGACCCCGGGGCCTGGCGGCGTTGCTCCTCCCTCAAATATTTCCGATATTCTCGGTCGTCGCGCCTTGCCAGTCGGGCGCCGCGCTCCGGCACTTGGCAAGCTACTTCGCACTCGGAACACTAGCCTCGGGATCCGGGAGAGTCAAGGGTCTCTGATGTCGTCGCACCGCGTGAACCGCCGCGAATTCCTGACGTTGCTCGCCGGCAGCATCGCCGTTCCGGCGAAGCCGTTCGACACGCCGCTCATCGTGAAGCTCGCTCCGGACGGGCCCTTCGACTCGCCGCTCATCGTGAGGCTCGCTCAGGACGGGCCCTTCGACTCGCCGCTCATCCTGAGCCTGTCGAAGGATGAGCCGCTGGCTCAGGACAGGCCGCTGCCGCCGGTCTCGTGGACCTGCCCGATGCATCCGGAGGTGGTGGACGACCGCAGCGGCGCGTGCCCGATCTGCAGGATGCCGCTGACGCCCGTGCGGCTCGAGCTGGTGTGGAGTTGTCAGCTGCACCTCGACGTCACCGAGCCGCAGCCCGGCGCGTGCAGAACGTGCGGCCGGAAGCTGGTGAAGATCATCAAGGCGCTGTCGTTCACGTGCCCGTCACATGCCCGGGTGAACGAGATCAACCCCGGCAAGTGCCCGATCGACAGGCGCACGCTCGTCGCGAAGTACTCCCTGCGGCCGCACGGCGACCACAACCCGAAGCACGGCGGCAACTTCATCATGGCGCCGAACAACTGGCACGTTGAGGCGACGCATCCGGCGCCGTCGCAGTTCAGGCTGTACGTCTACGACGAGTACTCGCGGCCGTTCATCCCGAAAGGATTCGCGAGCCGCATCGTCATGGGCGAGAAGTCGATCCCATTCAAGCCCGCGGCGGGCGGAATGTTCCTCGACGCGCGCGTTCCGCAGATCGCACTCCCGGCGGCAATCGTGGTGGGTGCGCGTTTCGAAGACAAACAGCCGGAGTACCGCTTCGACTTCCAGTTCTACGGCTACTCGAAAGAGCCGAAGTAATGCTGCGGAACATCGTCCGTGCCGTGGATCAGCTGTTGACGTGCCCTGCACTGTCCGGGAGAATGCCGTCATGCTAGCCAGCGTGGACCGCCAGGGCCGGGTGTCGGAAACCATCGTCCGCCGTATCAAGAAGCAGATCTCTGAAGGCAGGCTCCTGGCCGGTCACAAGCTGCCCGCCGAACGCGAGATGGCGCGCCAGTTCAAAACCAGCCGCGTGTCAGTGCGGGAAGCGTACCGGTCGCTGGAGGAGCTCGGCGTTCTTCGGATCCGGCGTGGCGCCGATGGAGGCGCGTTCATCGCCGAAGTCGATCACGAGCCGGTCCTGCGCTCGCTCTCGCTGGTGCTCGGCCTGGCCAAGACGTCGCACAAGGAGCTGACCGAGGCTCGCATGCTGATCGAGCCGCCAATCGCGCGGCTCGCCGCGCTTCGCGCGCGGAAAGAGGATATTGCCCGACTCGAACGCGTCCTCATGCAGGAGGAAGAGGAAGCGGCGCTGCGCAACGGTCCGTTCCGCCCGACGGGGTCGCAGTTTCATCGTTCAGTGGCAGCCTGCGCACGCAATCTTCCGCTGATCGTGCTGATGAACGCGCTGGCCGACGTGACGGCGAGGGCGGCTTCGGCCCTCGACGTATCGGCGCGCGCCCGGCACCGATTGAGAAACTGCCACTATCACCGGCTGGTTTTCGAGGCGATCCGCCAACGCGACGGAGACGCGGCGTACGCGATCATGGCCGAGCACGTCGGCGACATCCAGGGACGGGTGCACCGGAGCTTGAAGCATCCCAAGACCGCGTAGCGCTCGCGCAGGGCGACCCTGAAAGGATCGCTCTACGTTTTCAGCCTCGACCGATAGTGATCCCACGTCTTCCTGAACAGGTTCGGCGTCCAGAGCCTCTCCCGGAACGCCTGTTGCTCGGCTTCGCTGAACACGTACGGGTCGCCGATCTGCTTCGCCATATACTGGCGGTACGCGTTTTCCTCGAGATACGCCGCGAGCGCGAAGCATTCGACGACGTCCGATCCGACGACGACCGCGCCGTGCGACTTGAGCAGAACCGCCGGACCGCCACCGAGCGTGGCGGCGACCCGCTCACCCATCGGCCGTGTGTTCACCGACAGCGGCGAGTCCAGCAGCGGAATGTCCCCCAGGAGCGCGCCCTGGGCGTAAACGGCCCGGTATGGCGCGCCGACCATTGTCAGAAACGTCGACCATCGCGGATGCGTGTGCACGACCGCCTGGACATCGGGACGTATCCGATAGATTTCCGAATGGATGTGGAACTCGAACGGCGGCCGGGCACTGCCCTCGACGAGGTTGCCGTCGAGATCGACGGTGACGATGTCGTCGGTCGTCAGCGCGCCACGCGCCGACGCGGCCGAATTGATGTAAAACGATCCGCCGTCGCGCCGCGCGCTACCGTGACCGCTGTGGTCGACGATGTCCGCGCTCGCCAGCATGCGGATCGCATCGACCAGTTGT
>QHWJ01000065.1 GCA_003222535.1 Acidobacteriota bacterium
CAGCAACTTCCCACGGTTCGATCGCAACCTCAACACCGGCGGCAACAACTATGACGAGGCGAAAGGCGTTGTCGCGCACAACGCGGTGCACCACTCGAAGCAGTACCCCTCGGCCGTGACGGTGACGACGGTCAAACGAGCGCAGACTTCGTCTGCGCCAGCGGTCAGGTAGGTCCGAAAGGTCGAGGAGGTCAGAAAGGTCAGGTAGGTCAGATTTGCAGCAGGCGGATCGGAGGCGGCTGGCGGTCTATCACAAGGCCGCCGAACAGTACCTCATCGAGTTCCGCCGGTCGCTGATCGACAGCCTGCCGCTGCCGGACGCGCACGAGGCCGCATGCCAGCTGGCCGCCGCCCTGTTGCCGCCGCAGCCGCTCGAAGAACGTGAGTGAACGTGGCCCTCCTGAGTGACGACGACCTCAACCTTCGCGAGATGACCGAGGAAGAGCTCGCACGCGCATGGGACTTGTGGTTCGAGCTGGCGCAGGCGACCAACGAATGGGATCCACCGTACGAACATGGAGTCTTTGTCGGGATCGAGCGGATCTCGACCTCGACCTCCAATGAGCCGTGACGTGACCTCGAGGTTCACAGGCCGCAGAGTTGCTTCAGGCGGTTGGGCGGCAATCCCGTCACGGCCGCGCGCCGCAGGTGTTCCTGGATGTCCGCCTTGTCGGCGCAGCGTGCCGGATCGAGATCGACCGTCGGCGATGGCCCTTTTCCCGCGTACAGCACGGCGTCGAACTGACCTTCCGCGCGCAGCGTGCGCCATTGATCGCGCGCGATCGGCGCCGTGAAATCCGGCTTGCCGTCGCGGATGGCAAACCGCCCCATCGCCTCCGAGCCGTAGTACGCGGTGAAGTCGGCGGCGCCGAGCACGGTGCCCCGCACGATCGCAATGCTCGGTACAGGCCAGGACGCGGCGTCCGGCTGAAGCAACGCGGCATCGGCGGTGACTCTGGTCTCGCCGTGACCGGCGGTGACGGCGACCACCCTGTGCGTCCGAAACGCGTCCACGATCGCGGCGACCGGCTCCAGCGGGACCGCCCTCCGCGCCGCCGGCTGCGCGCCGGCAAACCGCGCCCAGCCGACGATGCTCAGGATCGCGCCGAGGATGAAGAGGATCAACCGGATGAATTGCGCCTGCCGATCGACGTCGTGCGGCGTCGCCATGATGTCACCTCCGTCTGCTTCTCCACTTCTCGAGAAACCACGCCACGCGGGATCCACCACACCACCACGATGATGACGGCGGTTGCAACCCGTTGGGCATCACGTCTTATTTGGCCTCGCCGGGATTTGTCAGCTGCTGCTGTTGCAGCGCCGCCGCGCCCATCAGACCCCCCATCCCCATCGACTCCACGGCGCTGCTCGGGATCAGCATGAGCGCGCCTTTCTCCTTCAGCCCCTCGTACAGCATGTTCATCGCGCGCAGGTGAAGCGCCGTCGGATTGTTCTGGTACGACCTGGCCGCCTCCTCGAAGGAATGCGCGATCTCCTTCTCCGCTTCGCCGAGGATGATGCGCGCCGCCTTTTCGCGCGCGGCCTGCGCCTCGCGCGACATGGCATCCTGCAGTGCGTCGGGGATGACGACGTCGCGCATCTCCACGGAGGCCACCGTCACGCCCCACGGGCTCGACCGCTGATCGATGAGCTGCTGCAGTTCCGTCTCGATGCGCTCGCGGCCGCGCAGCAGATCGGTCAGCTCCGTGCGCCCGATGATGTCGCGCAGCGCGGTCTGCGCCGCCCAGCTGACCGCCGCGGCGTAGTCCTGCACTTCGAGCGCGGCTTTCTGCACGTCGTGCACCATCCAGAAGAGGACGGCGTCGACGCTGACCGGCACGGTGTCGGATGTCAGCGTCTGCTCGGCGGCGAAGCTCGTGGTGATCGTGCGTTGATCGATCCACGACGAGACGCGATCGAAGAACGGCACGACCCAGAACAACCCGGGCCCGCGAAGGCCGATGAATCGGCCGAGCCTGAGAATGACGGCCCGTTCCCATTGCTGCGCGATGCGCGGCGACTGCATCAGCACGGCGCCGACGATGGCCATCACGACGAGCGGGATCGGGTCCCGGTTCGGCCTGGCGATCAGCACGCCGATGGCGAGCGATGCGAGAAGAATCGCCAGAGCCACGATGTTCACGCGCGGCGGGTTGCCGCCGGTGTCTTCCGTACGACGACCTATTCCAATCGGGCCCACGTGACGCTCCTTCCGTGGACTCACCGGTCCACGTGATGACGATGCCGGCCGATCTCGGCCACGACCTCCTCGATGCTGAATCCAACCGCGGCCGCGTCGCCGAGCACGCGGGTGACGAACGCTCGCAGGCGGCGCGCGTGTTCGTTCGGGGGATGCGCCTGTTGCGGTGTGGCGGCGACGAACGATCCGATGCCGCGCCGCGTTTCGAGGATGCCCGCCCGCTCGAGCTCCGCGTAGACCCGCGCGACCGTGTTGGCGTTCACGCGCAGATCGACCGCGAGCTGGCGGACGGTTGGAAGTTGATCGCCGACCTGCAGGCGGCCCGTGGCGATTGCTGCCCGAAGCCCGCGGTCGAGTTGGGCGTAGATGGGCGTCCGATCGCGCGAGTCGATGGAAACGAGGGAAGCGGCCACCACGTGACCTATAATACTAGTTCATTAGTACAAGTCAAGCCCAAAAAAAGGGCCGGAGGCGTTTTTCGGCCCCCGGCCCTCAGTCGGTCTCCTCTCGTTTCCGGCTGCCAGTCGCTGGCAGCTAGTAACTAGCAACTAGCAACTAGCAACTAGTAACCAGCAACGAGCAACCAATCCTACTTGCTAATCATCTTCAACGAATCGGCCGCGATCATCATCTTGCCTTCCTTCTCGGTGACGTCGCCGGTCACTTCGACGGTGTGCGAGACATGGGCGATGATCTTGGCGTTCTTTTCGGCCGCGAGCCCGCCGGCGATCTCATAGACCTTGCCGTCGGAGGTGAGGATCGCCATCGGACGCCCGGCCTTGGCGCAGCCGATCGCGCAGTCCTTCGTGTCGCCCTTGGGCATCTTGTGATCGACGCCCGTGTTCGACTTGTCCATCTTGTAGCAGGCTTGGTCGACAATCTGGCCCTTGACTGTCTCGGTCGCCGCGAATGCGGGCGCGCCGAGAGCCACGACGAACGCGGCCACGATGAAACCGGCGAACATCTTGCCCATTACCAGCTCCTTTGAAGAAGTGCCCGAAAAACCACTCGCTTATACCCGTTTGACGCCGGGAGTGTCAACGTCGGCTGTTAGACGCGTCATCGGCGGCACACGGTGCTGTCATATCCCTCTACGGTCGAGTCGGCCGGCCGGCCGGATTCTCGCCGTATACTGCGTGTCCGGGGTTCAGACTTCGCTGCGATCGGCTGATGCCTGGGGACTGGGGGACGGGGGACTTGGGGACTGGGAGCCAGAGATGAAAAAGACACTCCTGTTCGCGTGGGCGATCGTCGGCGGAACCGCGATGCTTGACTCCGACCACGGGCTGCTCGTCGCGCAGACAACGCCGATTGCGTCTCAGAAGGTCGCGCCGACCGTCGACCAGATCCTGTCGTTGAAGCGCGTGGAATCGCCGGAAGTCTCGCCCGACGGGCGCTGGGTCGCGTATACCGTTCGCGAGACCAACTGGGACGAGAACGCGTACGAAACGGAGATCTGGCTGGCCGACACGGCCCCGGGCTCGCCGACACCCGCGCCGCGTCAGCTCACCAACGCGAAGAAGTCGAGTCAATCGCCGGCATGGTCGCCAGACGGCTCGAAGCTGGCGTTCATCTCGGACCGAACGGACAAACGTCAAATCTACCTGATTAATCCGCAGGCGGGAGAATCCGACGCGCTGACGAGCATCGAGGAGGGTGTGGACAGGTTTGCCTGGTCGCCGGATGGCAGGAGCATCGCGTACACGGCGACGGAGCCGAAGTCGGCCGCCATCAAGGATCGCGAGAAGAAGTACGGCGAGTACGAGGTGGTCGAACAGGACTATCGGATGACGCACCTGTTCGCGATCGACGTCGCGGCGCGCGCGACACGGACGCTGACGAGCGGTCCTTTCACCGTCGGCAGCTTCGAGTGGTCCCCCGACGGCAAGAGCATCGCGTTCGATCATCGGGTGAACAGCAGCCCGGCGAGCTCGGGATCGGCCGACATCTCGATCGTCACCGTCGCCGACGCGACGGTCCGCAAGCTGGTGACGCAGGAAGGTCCCGATTCCCGTCCGGTGTGGTCGCCGGACGGCTCGCGTATCGCATTCGAGACGTCGATGGCGAATCCGGCTTACTACTACACGAACAGGCTGATCGCCACGGTGCCGGCGAATGGCGGCGCGCCGACGGTCCTGTCGTCGTCGTTCGATGAAGATCCGTCGATCGTCGCGTGGAAGCCGAACGGCCTCTTCTTCTCGGCCTCGCAGGGCACGTATTCGTCTCTGTATCGTCTGGACCCCCGGACGAAAACCGTCACGAAGATTTCGCCCGTGGATCAGACCGTCAACTCCGGCTTCTCGATGACGAAGGACGGCAGTACTTACGCGTGCCTGCGCGCGGACGCGAAAGCCATGTCAGAGGTGTTCGTGGGGTACATGGCGTCCGGCGTCAGCCGGACTCCACAAGGGGCAGGCCTGACGCGACAAGGGGCGGGGCGGACGCCACAGGAGAAAAAGCTCACCGACATGAATGCGCAGGTGGCGAGCTGGATGACGGGCACGCTCGAAGTCGTCTCGTGGAAGAGCCAGGACGGCGCGGCGATCGGAGGCGTCCTCCACAAACCAATCGACTTCGACCCATCGCGCAAGTACCCGCTGCTCGTCGTCATTCACGGCGGGCCGACCGGCGTCTCGCGCGCGGTGCCGCTCACCAGCACCATCTATCCGATCGACGTGTGGGTGCCACGGGGCGCGCTCGTCGTCGAGCCGAACTACCGCGGCAGCGCCGGCTACGGCGAGAAGTTCCGAGCGCTCAACGTCCGCAATCTCGGCGTCGGCGACGCGTGGGATGTGCTGTCCGGCGTCGACTCGCTGATCGCGAGGGGCATCGTCGATCCGGCAAAAGTCGGCACGATGGGCTGGAGCCAGGGCGGTTACATCTCCGCGTTCCTGGCCACGCATGACGCCGCGCGGTTCAAGGCGATTTCCGTCGGCGCCGGCATCTCGGACTGGACGACGTACTACGTCAACACCGACATCCACCCGTTCACGCGGCAGTACCTGAAAGCGACCCCGTGGGACGATCCCGAGATCTACGCGAAGACCTCGCCGATCACCTACATCAAGCAGGCGAAAACACCGACGCTCATCCAGCACGGCGCGACCGACCAGCGCGTGCCGCTGCCGAACGCGTACGAGCTGTATCAGGGGCTGCAGGACAACAAGGTCCCGTCGAAGCTGATTGTCTATCAGGGCTTCGGTGGCATCGGGCACGGGCCGTCCAAACCGAAAAGCCATCGCGCGACGATGGACCACAACATCGAGTGGTTCGATCAGTACCTGTTCCAGTCCGCCACGAAACCGGCGACGGCCAACCGCTGATCGTCGCGGGCCGGTCTGAAGGAGCCGTTGAAGAACCGACGCTGACCGCCGAGACCGCAGGGAAAGACCATGGCTATTCTCGGCGATCTCTGCGTCTCTGCGGTAGAGTGCCGCTTTGTTCGCAGGCTCTGAAGGCCGGCCCTGCAGGAGGATGTCGTGTTTGCTCGCCGTTTTTCGTCCGCCGTCGTCGTTCTCCCGTGCCTCGCGCTGGGCGCGCTCGCCTACCCGCACGCCCAGACACGCGCCCCCGACCCGGTCGTCGCCATCAAGGGCGCGACGATCCTCACCGCGACGAGGGGCACGATCCAGAACGGAACGATTGTCCTGCGCGGTGGAAGGATTGCCGCGGTCGGCGCGAGCGTGCCGATTCCGCCCGGCGCGGAGGTCGTCGACGGCACGGGCACGTTCGTCTCGCCGGGCATCATCGACTGTCACTCGCACATTGCCGCCGACTCGATCAACGAAGGCGGGACGACCGTCAGCTCGATGACCGGCATCGAAGACGTGTTCGATCCGACCGACGTCGACATCTACCGCGATCTCGCGGGCGGCGTGACCACGGCGAACGTGCTGCACGGCAGTGCGAACCCGATCGGCGGGAAGAACTACGTGATCAAGCTGCGCTGGGGCAGGCCGCGCGCGGAAGAATTCGCCTTCGAGGGCGCGATGCCGGGCATCAAGTTCGCGCTTGGCGAGAACCCGAAGCGCCGGGGCGGCGGTGCGGGGGCGCCGGTCAACGGGCCGGCGCGGTATCCCGGCACGCGCATGGGGGTCGAGTACGTGATCCGCGACGCGTTCGCCCGTGCCAAAGCGTACCAGCACGAGCGGCAGGAGTACGACCGGCGCAAGAAGGCGGGCGACAACGTTCTCGTGCCGCGCCGCGACCTGCAGCTCGAGCCGCTGGTGGAGGTCCTCGAAGGCAAGCGCCTGGTGCACGCGCATTCGTATCGCGCCGATGAGATTCTGATGCTCCTTCGCGTGGCCGACGAGTTCGGCTTCAAGATTGCGACGCTGCAACACGTCCTCGAGGGATACAAGGTCGCGAAAGAGATCGCCGCGCACGGCGCGGGCGCGTCGACCTTCGCCGACTGGTGGGGCTACAAAATCGAAGCGGTGGACGCCATCCCCTACAACGCCGCGCTGATGACCCGCAAAGGCGTGCTCACGTCGGTCAATTCCGACAGCGCGGAGCTCTCGCGGCACTTGAACACCGAGGCCGCCAAGTCCATCAAGTGGGGCGGGCTGACCGAAGACGAAGCGCTCGCCCTCGTGACCATCAACCCGGCCAGGCAGCTTCGCGTCGAGAGCCGCGTCGGCTCGCTCGAGGTGGGTAAGGACGCGGACGTGGTCGTCTGGAACCACCACCCGCTCAGCTCGTACGCGATCGTCGACCGCGTGTACATCGACGGGCAGAAGTACTACGACCGGCAGGACGACCGGAAGCGCCTGACCGAGTTGGCGAGGGAAAAGGAGTCGCTCGTCAACGCGGAGCGCAGCGAGCGGCGGACTCCGACGCCGACGACGGAACCGGCGCCGCAGCAACCACGTTCAAACGAGGGAGCGCGAAGCCTTCAGGCGAGCGACGACCGCTCGGCTGAACTCGCGCTACAACAGCGCGACGACCGCTCGGCTGAAGCCTTCGCCCTGCAACAGCGCGCCGACCGCTCGGCTGAAGCCCTCACGCTACAACAGCGCGACGGCCGCTCGGCTGAAGCCGTCACGCTCCAGGTGACGACGAAGGGCGGCGAGCGCTCGGGGAAAGCCTTCGCGCTCCAAACAAAGGGCCTGCTCGCGATCACGAACGCGCGGATCTTCCCCGTCGCGCGGCCGCCGATCGAACGCGGCAGCATCGTGATCCGCGACGGGATCATCGAGAACGTCGGCGCGAACGTCAGCGTGCCGCCGGGCGCGCACGTGATCGACGCGGCTGGCGCGGACGTCTACCCCGGCTTCATCGACGCGCGATCGACGATTGGCCTGGCCGATCCTGGCGCCGGCGGATTCGACGATGCCAATGAGGTCCTCGATTTCAACCCGCAGCTGCGCGCGCAGGTGGCGTTCCACAACGACAGCGACGCCATTCCGGTGCTGCGCGCGAACGGCATCACGACCGTGGCCGTCACCCCTGGCGGCGGGTTGCTCGGAGGACAGATTGCGGTCATGGATCTCGATGGCTACACGTGGGAAGAAAGCACGGTGGCCTCCTCAATCGGGGTGTCGTTCCAGTTCCCGCGTCTTGGCGGCGGCGGCGGCGGCGGTGGCGGCGCGGCCGGTCTGCCTCAGGATCGCAGCTACGACGATGTGAAAAAGGAGCGCGACGCGCGGCTCGATCGCGTGGTGCGCCTGCTCGACGACGCGCGCGCGTACGCGAAGGCGCGGGACCCGAACCGCCCGCGCGACCTGATCCTGGAGTCGCTGGTGCCTGTCGTCGAGAGGCGGATGCCCCTGTTCACTAGCGCCAGCACGGAGCAGGAGATCAAGGACGCGGTGGCCTTTGCCGATCGCACCGGCGTCCGGATCGTCATCAGCGGCGGCAGTGAGGCGGCCATGGTGGCGGCGCTGCTGAAGGAAAAGAACGTCCCCGTCATTCTCGCCGACGTCCTCAGCCTGCCGACGCGGCCCGACTTGCCTCATCAGTCGCGTTACGCAGCAGCCGGAGAGCTCGTCGCCGCCGGCGTGAAGATCGCTTTTGCCGTTCCGAGCGAAACCAACGCGCGGCAACTGCCGTACCACGCCGCGGAGTCCGTCGCGTGGGGTTTGAACCGCGACGAGGCGATCAAGGCCCTGACGCTCGGCGCCGCGGAGATCCTCGGCGTCGCCGATCGCATCGGCAGCATCGAGCCTGGCAAGATCGCCAACCTGTTGGTCGCGAAAGGCGATCCGCTCGAAGTGCGGACGGCGATCACGCACGTCGTCGTCGCCGGCCGCGACGTCCCGTTCGACAACAGACAGCTCGCGCTCTACGAGCGCTATTCGAAGAGACCGTAGGCGAGGACCATGATGCAACGCTTGCTGTTGCTCGCGGCGCTGGTGGCCGCTCCCCTCATCGCGCTGCGCGCCGACGCGCCCCACGTCTACGCCATCCGCGGCGCGCGCATCGTGACGGCGTCCGGGGCGCCGATCGAGGCTGGCACGATCGTCGTGCGCGGAGGCGTCATCGACGCCGTCGGCGCGTCGACCGCGGTGCCGTCCGATGCGCTGGTCATCGAGGGCGCCGGGCTCACCGTGTATCCGGGGCTCATCGATTTGGGCAACACGCGGGCCGCCGAAGAGCCGGCGCAGCCGGCGCCGGAAGCCCGCACCACCGCCGAGCTCGAGCGCTGGAAGCGCGGACAACTGCTGAAGCCGCAGGCACGCGCCGCCGATGTCGTGAAGGTCGACGACGTGGAGCTGACGAGGCTGGCGGCGGCCGGCGTCACTTCGGTGCTCGCGCTGCCGTGGGGCGACGTGATCTCCGGCCAGAGCGCACTGGTGAACGTCGCCGCGCCGCCCGACGAGCCGCAGATCGGCAACATCGTCGAGCCACGGCGCGGCCTGATTGTCGTCCGGCCGGCGGTGGCGCTGCATGTGTCGTTTCCCGGGCGCCCTCGCGCGGGCGGCAACGCCTATCCCGAGTCGCTGATGGGCGTGATCGCCTTCGTGCGGCAGGCGTTTCTCGACGCGCAGCATTACAGCGTCGCGCGGACAGAGGGAGCGCGAACAGAGGGACGGACGGACGGAGCGCGAAGGCTTCAGCCGAGCGAACGCTCGTCTGAAAGGCTCCCGCTCCAGGACGATCCCGTCCTCGAGGCGATGCAGCCCGCGATTGACCGAAAAATGCCCGTCGCCTTCGAAGCCAACGAGGCGCGCGAGATCCTGCGCGCGCTGAAGATGGCGAAGGAGCTGAAGCTCGATCCGATCGTGACCGGCGCGCGTCACGCGCATGAGGTCGCCGCGGATCTGAAGGCGCAGAATGCACGGGTGATCTACAGTCTGAACTATCCCCAGCGGCCGCGCGCGCTCGCGCCGGACGCCGACGAGCCGCTGCACGTGCTGCGAACGCGCGCCGATGCGCCGAAGGTGCCTGGCGAACTGACGAGAGCGGGCGTCTCGTTCGGGTTCTCGTCGGCAGGCCTCGCCGATCCGAAGGACTTCGTGAAGAACGCGGCGAAGGCGGTCAAGGCGGGCCTGGCCGAGGATGCCGCGGTCCGCGCGCTGACGATCGACGCCGCCACCATCGCGGGCGCCGGCGAGCGGCTCGGGTCGATTGAAAAAGGAAAAGTCGCGAACCTCATCGTGACCGACGGCAATCTCTTCGACGAGAAGACAAAGGTCACGCGTGTGTTCGTGGAAGGCCGGCCGGTCACGCTCGACGCGGCGGCCGTCCCTGCCGGACGTGGCCGCGGCCGCGGCGGCATGCGGCGGTGACGGCCACCGCTAAAGCGGTGCCTTACGCGTCAGGCGGTACGTGGGGCGCCGCTTCAGCCAGAATCCCCTTCACGGCGTCCCCCAGACCGGCGCTCAACCGCTCGACGTATTCTGACCCGACGTGCAGATCGGCATCGAGGGTCACGAAGCGCGACAGGGAGCGCAGCCGTCGCTGCTCCCGTAACAGCGCCTGCGCCACGATGTTGGCGGCGTCGTCGCCGCGGCCGCTGGACGCCATCGCGACCGCGCGCCGTCCATCTTCTGCCAGCCGCTCGTGCGCGTTCGCATAGGTGAGCCGCAGCAGCGACGCGCCGTGATCCGGCATGGTCGCCAGGTAATAGCCGCTCGCCGCCGCGATGAAGGCGGATCGTTTGACACGTAGTCGATCGCGTCATGAAAGCCGGGCGACGCCGGCACGCGGTGCAGCTGCGTGAGCCGCGCGACGTGATCTTTCGCGGCCACGCCCGACAACTCCTCGTCCAGCGCCTTCAGCACAGCGCGATCGAGCAATGTTTCGGCGGGGAGCATCGGCGCGGACTGCGCGGAGAGCGTCGCGGCGGCGGCGAAGAAGGCGACGATCGCGCGAACGACGCCGCCGATGCGGCGGTCTCTTGTTGCTTGACCCGATATAGTGTGCGGCATCCGCGGAGCCTAGCAGCCCATGGCGTCCGGCTTCAGCCGGACAGTTTTGCCGCGGGTATACTCACGGACGGTGCGGACCCGACCAGCACTGTCCGGCTGAAGCCGGACACTACGTGCGCGCCGGACACCACTAGGTCCGGCTGAAGCCGGACACCACGTACAGCTATGACCAACGTCGCGATCCGAACGGGCCGCCGCACGCCGCTGACGCAGAATCAGGTCCGCGGATTCTGGGCCGCGTGGGCCGGCTGGGCGCTCGACGGGATGGATTCGTTCATCTACGCGCTCGTGCTCACGCCGGCGATCAGGGAACTGCTGCCGCGATCCGGCATCGCCGCGACGTCCGACAACGTCGTCTCGTACGGCGCGATTCTGTTCGCGCTTTTTCTGATCGGCTGGGGCCTGTCGATGATCTGGGGTCCGGTGGCGGACCGTTTCGGCCGCGTGCGCACGCTCGCGCTCACGATTCTGTGCTATTCGGTGTTCACGCTGCTCTCGGCGTTCGCGACGGGCGTCTGGCAACTGGCGCTGTTCCGTCTGCTGGCCGGCGTCGGCATCGGCGGCGAATGGGCGATGGGCGGCACGTTCGTGGCGGAGGAATGGCCCGAAGATCGGCGCAAGATGGGCGCCGGTTACCTGCACACCGGGTACTACTTCGGATTCTTTCTCGCCGCAATCGCGAACTACTTCATCGGCGCGAAGTACGGCTGGCGCTGGATGTTCGCGGTCGGCGGGACGCCGGCGCTGCTCGTCACGTTCATTCAATACGGCGTCCACGAACCGAAGGCGTGGCAGCGGAAGCGCGAGATCGCGCGGCCGACGATGATGGCGGCGTTCGGAAAGTTGTTTTCGTCGACATACGCGCGGCGGACCTGGCTCAACTCGCTGTACCTGCTCGTGTCGATCGTGGGGCTCTGGGCGGGATCGGTGTACGTGCCGACGTCGGTGACGCAGATTGCGGTCCGCGAAGGATACAGTGCGGCGGACGCCGCGCGTCTCGCGTCGTACGGCACGATGGTGCTGTCGGTCGGAACGATCCTCGGCTGCCTCGTCCTGCCGCCGCTCGCCGAATCGCTCGGCCGCCGTCTCACGCTCGGCGTCTACTTCGTGGTGATGTTCGTCTCGATCGCCGTCGGGTTCGGCTACGTGTTCTATCTTCCGCACGCGCTCGCGCCGTTCATGGTGGTGCTGTTCTTCCTCGGCGTCGGCGGCGCGAACTTCGCGATGTACACGCTGTGGCTGCCAGAGCAGTACTCGACCGAGTGCCGCGCCAGCGCCTTCGCGTTCGCGACATCGGTCGGGCGCTTCGCCGGCGCGGGCATCACGTTCCTTGTCGGCGCGGGCGTCGCCTACTTCCACACGATCGGCACGCCCGTCGCGCTCACGTCGATCGCGTTCCTGATCGGTCTGCTGTTGTTGCCGTTCGGCGAGGAGACGCACGGCAGGCCATTGCCGGTCTGAGCAACTCTCAACTCTCAACGCTCAACTCTCAGCGACGGTGAGCGTTGAGCGTTGAGCGTTGTTCACGCGCGCGGTACCAGGTGAACCGACGTGGCTTTGATTGCGGCTATCACTCGCATGTCGCGCGCCAGATTCAGCTCGTCGCGCGATCGGCGTGTGATCAGCGCGTCGAGTGGAAACCCGCAGTCGAGCGACACCCGATCGATGGGCCCTTCCGGCGTAATCGCGACGACGCGCGCAGGCAGATGATTGCGGGTGCTCGCCTGGCTTCTCTGATCCGGAGACCGCGTTTCGAGCGTCACATCCTCGGCGCGGATGCACGCGTAGACGTCGGAGCCGGGCGCTATCGCGTCGCGCTCGGCGACGTGCAGGATCACCTGCTCCACACTCACCTCGAGCACGCCGCCCGAGGAACCGACGACGCGCCCCGGCAGGACGGCTTCGATGCCGAGCGAGGCAGCGACATCGATGTCAGACGGCCGGCTGAAGACGTCGCTGACGGGGCCGATCTGCCGGACGCGACCGCCGATCACGACAGCGACCGCGTCGCCCATCGCCAGCGCCTCCATGCGATCGTGGGTCACAAACACGGCGGGCGTGCCGGTGGTGTGCAAGAGCGTGCGGACGTCGCGTCGCAGACGCAGCCGCGCCGGTGCGTCGAGCGCGGCGAACGGCTCGTCGAGCAGCAACAGCCGTGGACCCGGTGCCAGCGCCCGCGCCAGCGCAATCCGTTGCGCTTCACCGCCTGACAGCGCGCGCGGGTAGCGGTTTTCAAGATCCGCAACGCCGAGCAGCGCGGCAACGCGGGTCGGATCTCGATTTTCTCCTGAGAGACTCGAGATCCGACCCCGATGTCCGAGCCCGTAGCGGATGTTGTCGCGGACGGTGAGGTGGGGAAAGAGCGTCGGCTCCTGAAACACCACGCCGACGCGACGCTCCTGCGGCGGCCGCCACCGCTGCCGCGCCACGTCGCACCAGACGTCGGCGCCGAATCGAATCGTGCCTTCATCCGGACGTTCGAGCCCGGCAATCTGGCGCAGGATCGTCGTCTTTCCCGCCCCCGACGGACCGAACAGGACGAGCATCGAGCCCGGAAGGAGCTCGACCTCGAGCGACGGGGACAGATTGAATCCGCCGGCGAACCGCTGCCCGGTCCGCACGGTGAGCAGCCCGCCTGGATCCGCCGTCACTGCCGCGGCCGGATCCATACGGTGCGCTGCAACGCATACGTGAACGCCAGGATGACGAACGAGACGACGAGCAATAGCAGCGACGTACGCGACGCCGCCGCATAATCGAGCGACTGCACCGAGTCGTAAATCGAGATGGACACGGTCCGCGTGACGCCAGGCAGATTGCCCCCGACCATCAGCACGACGCCGAATTCTGGCGAGCCGCGACACGCCAAGCGACCAGGACGCCTCGAGCAGCCGGCGGTCGACCGATGCGAACTCCGCGCCGAACGGCTGGACCGCGAACGGCATCGAGTACAGCACCGACGCAATCAGCAGCCCTTCGAACGTGAACGGAAGGCCGTGGCCCACGAGACGCGCGTACGCGCGGCCCGCCGGACTGAGCGGGCCGATCGCAATCAGCACGTAGAAGCCAAGCACGGTCGGTGGCAGCACCAGCGGCAGCGCCACGATCGCTTCGACGAGAAACTTCCAGCGGCGCGGCGAGAACACGATCCAGTACGCGAGCGGTATGCCGATCGCGAGCAGCACCAGCGTGGTCGCGGTGGCAAGGCGGACGCTGAGCCAGAGCGCGGTCCAGTCCACGAACTAGGTCTCCGGCAGGAAAAAGCCGTACCGCTCCAGAATGGCGCGGCCGTCCGCACCCAGCACGAATTCCCGCAGCAGGCGCGCTGCGGCGGGATCCACCGCCCACCGCAGAATGGTGCCGCCCTGCTCCATCCGCGGGTACATGGAGAGAGGAATCTCGAACCGGCGTCCCTGCCCCTTCACGCTCGGCGCGAGCGCGAGCGATAGCGCGACGATGCCCGCGTCGGCGGCCCCGCTCTGGACGAACTGCATCGCCTGCGCCACGTTCTCGCCGAGCACCAGCTTCGGTCGCGCGCCGTCATAGACGCCGGCCGCCTGCATGGCCGCCACCGCCGCGCGCCCGTACGGGGCGTGCTCCGGGTTGGCGATGGCGACGTGCGCGACCGATGGCGCCAGCAGCGCCCGCAGGCCCTGCTGTTCGGGGTCCAGCGACGACGATAACGGCGCCCACAGAACGAGGCGCCCGACCGCGTACGTGAATTCCGTGCCCGGCATCGTCAGGCCGCGTGACGCCAGCTGTTTCGGATACTCGAGGTCGGCGGAGAAGAACAGGTCGAACGGCGCGTGATTGAGGAGCTGCGCGTAAAACGTCCCCGACGAGCCATAGGAGACGCTGACGTCGACGTCGTGCGACGCGCCGAACCGTGCGATCAGCTCGCCAAGCGCGGCGTTCAAATCGGCGGCGGCCGCCACGCGTACCCGCCCGCGAGCCGGGACCCGTTCGACCGTTGCATCGCACGCGGCGAGGGCCGCTCCGGCGCAGAGCAACGCCCAGACGAACGGCCTGCCGGTCATTGATGCCGAACAGTTTAATCCGATTCAAGCTGAATCTCTAAACGGTATCAGTCATGTTTTGGGACCGCTAGGCTGGACCCGGCTCGGGCGCTCCTGTCAGAAGACCAGCGGCCCGCGCGTGGGGTCGGCCATGGATTCGCCCAGTTCCAGCGTCTCCAGCACGGTGTTCCACGCCTGCTCGCATTGCGCCAGATGCGCCGCCCAGAAATCAAACGTGATCAGACACTGGATGGGCGGGCGCCTCGCAACGCAGATTCGCGACCTTGCTTCGCGCTTCTCTCCCGGGTCGAGGAAACTTACCTCGCGCCACGCGGCCTGGAGATCGCCGCGCTGCATTTCGCTGACCGGCCCCCACGTATCAATCAGCCGCTCGTCTTCCCGCATGCCGGCTTCGAGCAGCGCCGTCACGGGGAGCCCGCTCCAATCGACCGGCGGAAGGCGCAGATACGAGACCGTCAGCCGGCTGTCATCGCCGGGCGGCTCCTTGTCGCAGAGTTTGACGCTGTCTTCTTCCGGAACGACGAACCAGTCCTGGGGGTAGTCGAATCGCACCGCGCCGCGGTCCGCCACGAAGATCTTGCAGCCCGGCCGGGCCCGCCATCCATGATGCGAATGAAGCCTCAGGTCCTCCTGTTTCCACTCGGTCATAGCCCGCTCCCGTCACGCCAGACTGCCCGACGTCAGATTTCAACCACGGCGGCTCATGATCGCATCGGACCCACGCCTGCCGCGGCGCCGACGGTGCAGCGCCGGGTTGGGCTGCTCGGCCCGCGCTTCACGCCTCTTCCCCTTTGACGAGTGCCAAGCTCGGCACTCTGCCGCGCGCCGTTCACGAGCCGCCGCGCGCCGGCTCCATTCGTTTATCAGCCGGCTGCTGGGTTCATCCTTCCGCCGGCCGCTCGCGATCGTCGTAGGCGACGGTGAAGGTCACTCCCTCGGGAATGCCATATGCGTGTTACGTTCCTTCGACTCAGTAACGGCTCTCGGCCTCAGCCAGATGCAACAGACCGACCATGACGTCGATCACGGGCTTTGCCCCGAGGCCAGGAACCGCCGTGCTCCCGACGTGCTCGATGGCCGCGTCACTTCCAGCGAACACCGTACCGCGGACCGCACTCTCTTGGTCAAATCGGCGCGGCCAATCTGGATCGTACGACACCACGATCACCGGTTCGGGCATCGCTTGTTCCGCTGTGATCCGCCCCTTTGGCTACACGCCGCAGTCGATCGGTTCGTCCGGGTACTGGCCCTCGACGACGTCCCCGACGAGCACCGCCAAACGTTGCGGTACGAAATCCTCGCTGGACATGCCAAGTTCCTCTGGGTTCCACCACCGGTGGCCAATCACGTAGTCGTCTCGACTGATGGGACGTATTCGATCGTCGTCCGTCGTTGCTACAAAGAATCGTTCGTACTGGTCACACCAGCGGCCGTTCCATGAATAAGCGTGTCGTCGCGTCCAAACCCAGGGACCAACATGAACATCCAGGCCGGTCTCTTCACACAATTCTCGACGGGCCGCGTCCTCGAAGCTCTCATATGGTTCAAGGCCTCCGCCCGGAGTGAGCCAGAACCTGTGGCCGTCCGCTGCATGCTCGGCGTGCAACAGGAGCAACTTTCGTCCGGGACCCACGAGGAGGACGCGAGCAACGGGCCTTGCCCCTTCCGGAATACCATGGTTCATCGGCGATTGGTCCGTGTCGGCCCAACGAGTAGTCGGCCGAACTCGATAACCCAATACGCGGCGCGGCGGCTGCAGTCTAGCGCGGCGACGGCCCGGATTCAATTTGTGCTGAAGTGCAACACACCTTGCCACTTGTCGTCGAACAGGCGACACGAAACCGGCGGAATACACAACTCGACAAAACTCGACAACGCGATTATGCCTTCGCTTCTCGCAGCGCTATCTGCTTCACACGTTGACACGCCGATTCGCGATCGGCTACGCTGACCGGGCTTTGACGACCGGTCACGCGCATCACCGCGTTCACCATTTCCACCGCGGCCATCGGCCGGCGGAGCGCACGTGATCTAGGTCGACGGACGACGAACCCGGCACGAAAGACCAAGGACCCAAGCGCACCCCGCCAGACCCGGCGGGGTTTTTGTTTTTATGGACTATTCAAAACTCGACGGACTGATTCCGGCGGTCATCCAGGACGCGGAGAGCTCCGAAGTCCTCATGGTCGGCTTCATGAACGAGCAGGCGCTCGCCGAAACGCGGCGCACGGGCTACGCGACGTTCTTCAGCCGCTCGCGCAAGGCGCTGTGGATGAAGGGCGAGACCTCCGGCAACAAGCTCGAGGTCCTCGCGATCCTGGTCGACTGCGACGAGGACACCGTGCTGCTGAAAGTGAGGCGGTTGGGTGTTGGCAATGTGTGTCACACAGGTCAACGGACGTGTTTCTATCGATCGCTGGATTGAGCAGTAATGAAACTCAAGCTCGGCATCCCGAAAGGCTCGCTCGAGGACGCGACGATTCAGCTCTTCGCGCGCGCCGGCTTCGGCATCTACGTCAGCAGCCGGTCGTACTTCCCGGCGATCGACGATCCTGACGTCGAGTGCATGCTGATTCGCGCGCAGGAGATGGCGCGCTACGTGTCTGACGGCGTGCTCGACGCCGGCCTCACCGGCCAGGACTGGATTGCCGAGCACGAAGCGGGCGACGGAAAAACCGGCGTGCTCACGAGCATCGCGGACCTGATCTACGCCAAACAGAGCTTCGGCAAGGTGAAATGGGTGCTGGCGGCGCCGGAGGACTCCCCGTTTCGATCGGCGAAAGATCTCGAGGGCAGAACGATTGCGACCGAGCTCGTCCGCGTCACGCGAGCCTATTTCACGCGGCAGCGCGTCAACGTCAAGGTCGAATTCTCGTGGGGCGCGACCGAGGTGAAACCCCCGATGCTGGCCGACGCCATCGTCGAGGTGACCGAAACGGGCTCGTCGCTCCGCGCGAACCGGCTCCGCGTACTCGATACCGTGATGGAGTCGAACACTCAGTTCATCGCGAACCACGACGCGCTCGCCGATCCGGAGAAGCGCACCAAGCTCGAGAACATCGCGCTGCTGCTCAAGGCCGCCATCGAGGCGCACGGGCGCGTCGGGCTGATGCTGAACGTGCGGCGCATGAATCTGGACGGCGTGCTCGGCCTCCTGCCGGCGTTGCAGCGGCCGACAATCTCAGCGCTCAGCGACGAGGAGTGGGTCGCCGTCAACACGATCATCGAGGAGCGCACGGTGCGCGATTTGATCCCGCGCCTCAAATCGGCGGGCGCGCAGGGCATCGTCGAGTATCCGTTGAAC
>QHWJ01000066.1 GCA_003222535.1 Acidobacteriota bacterium
CGTGCGCTTCGTGGTTTGATCCCTAATGCGCAGGATGAGGGGTGAGGCGAACGCCGACACCCGTTTGAGCACATGGGGACCACGAAACCCACGATCGCGATCATCGGCGCCGGAATAGGCGGGCTCACCGCCGCGGCCGCGCTGCGGCTCGCGGGCTTCGATGCGCAGGTCTACGAGCAGGCTGCCCGCTTCGCGCGCATCGGCGCCGGCATCCAGATGATGCCGAACTCGATGAAGGTCCTGCGCCGGCTCGGCGTCGAGGCGCGCGTGCGAGGCCATTCCTTCGAGCCCTACTCGCATTTGAACCGCACGTGGGACAGCGGCGAGATCATGAGAGAGCTGCCGATGCCGGAACGCCTCTTCGGAGCGCCGTATCTGTGCATGCACCGCGGCGACTTGCACGAGGCGCTCGCCTCCCTGATTCCGGCGGAGGCGATCCACCGCGGCATGAAGCTGGCCGGGCTCGACGAGCGGGCGGGCCGGGTGACGCTGACGTTCGAGGACGGCACACGCGCGCAGTCGGACGCGGTGGTCGGCGCCGACGGCGTGCATTCCGTCGTGCGCGAAATCATCGTCGGCCCCGACACGCCAATCCACAAGGGGCGCATCGCCTATCGTGCCGTGTTTCCGTCGGCGCTGATGGGCGGCAGGGACGTTGGACCTTCCCGCACCAAATGGTGGGGCGTCGATCGCCACATCGTCATCTATTACACGAAGCCCGATCGGAGCGAGATCTACTTCGTCACCAGCGTCCCGGAGCCGGCGGAATGGATTACACGCGAGTCGTGGTCGGCCAAAGGCGACGTGGGCGAGCTCGGCGACGCCTACGAAGGATTCCATCCCGACGTACGCGCCGTTCTGGAAGCCTGCCCGGACTGCCACAAGTGGGCGATTCTCGAGCGCGAGCCGCTTGCCCGCTGGAGCGCCGGACGCGTCGTGCTCCTGGGCGATGCGTGTCATCCGATGACGCCTTACATGGCCCAGGGCGGCGCGACCGCTGTGGAAGATGCTGCCGTCCTCGCGCGCTGCCTGGAGGACGTCGAAGGCGACGACCTCGCGGGCGCGTTCAGGCGATACGAGGCGCACCGTAAGCCGCGCACGTCGCGCATTCAGGCCATATCGAGCGCCAACACGTGGATGAAGGGCGGGAACGAGGACACGTCCTGGCTCTATGGTTATGACGCGTGGAGCGTTCCGCTCAGCGCCCCGGCGACCGAACCCGTGTGAGCCCGATGGCGCGCCCCGCACATGAAGGGACGTTGACGACGTCTGACGCGTCACCATCGCGTTCACGCGGCGAGCCTCGCCGAACGCCGATGCCCCGCGGATCGTGTTGACGGGGTAGGTAACGAAGCTTCGCCTCAAACCCCCGAGTCACGGTCTGCGGGCGGCAGCGGCTGATCTTCCGTTAGTAGTCCCCAGTCCCCAGTCCGCAGTCCCCTGACCCTAGCACTAGTCTCAGCAGGCGTCTCTACGGCTGGTCCCTCGCCCACAGCGTGTGCATCGATGACGACAAGCGCAAACATCCAGTTCCGCGCGTTGAAGTGCTCTTCAATCGCGCGTCACGCGCCGGGGCGGATCACGCTTCTGGCGGAGGATGGAGAAGTCTGTCCCCGGCCGGACTAAGTTCCGATCATCCACCGCGAGGTCACGGGTTCGCTCGGCCTCGAAACCCATGCCTGTCGTCATTCCGCACTGATCGACAACCTGAATGACGTCGATCGACTCTGGCCCGTGGATTGCTCGGTCCGCAGCATTGGCAGCTCCGAGAGCTGCCAACGCCCCATTCTAACCAGCGGCTTTGCGACCTGGACTTCTATGGCGAGACGACCTGCTCTGCACGCGGCGCTGCGTCACCGGACGCGCGTGCGACGGCCACGGGCAGGAATCCGCCCGCGAATCGGACTGGCGCTCGGCGGAGGTTTCGCGCGCGGCATCGCCCACACCGGCGTGTTGATGGCGTTCGAGCGCCACGGCATTCCCCTTCACTGCGTCACCGGCGTCAGCGCCGGATCGATTGTCGCGGCGGCATTTGCCAGCGGCACACCGCCCGGGGAAATCGCCCGCGTCGGCTCTTCCATGCGGTTCCGTGACGTGGCGCGCTGGAGCCTGCACCGGATGGGATTCATGGTCAGCGAGCGCATGACGCGATTCCTCGAGGGGCTGCTCAGGACCTCCCGCTTCGAGGAGATGCGGATCCCGCTCGGCGTGTTGGCCACCGACCTCTGCACCGGCGAACCGGTGGCGTTCCGCGATACCGGCGACGTCTTCCTGCCGATTCGTGCGAGTTGCTCCTATCCCGGCCTGTTTCCACCCGTGCGCTCGGCCGATCGGATGCTCGTGGACGGCGCGATGAGCGTCGAGATTCCCGCGCTGCTGGCGCGCGAGCTTGGCGCAACGCACGTTATTTCGGTGTATCTGCCGGCGCCGCCCTGCCTGCAGGCTCCGACGGACGTCTTCCAGGTCGTTCGCCGCTGCTTTCAGATCATGCAGGGACGCAGCGAGCAGGGCTGGCGCAAGGCGACCGATCTGGTCATCACACCGGAACTGCGGGCCATCGAATGGGATGGATTCGAGAGCGGCCCGGAGCTTGTGAGCGCCGGGGAGGCGGCCGCGCTCGCAGCGCTGCCGACGATTCAATCCTGGCTGAAGTCACCGTTCTCGAAACCGTCCGCTTTAGGCCCGCCCAAGATCGCGCTGGGTTAGCCGACCGAACCGCCACGTTCACACGCTGAGGATGCCTCAATGAGCCTGTTTCGTCATCCACATCTGGTCCGGGGTATCGTGCATACTCATCAAGGCCAGTTCTTCATCAATCGTGGCCTGGTAGAGATGCCCGACGACGTAGGCGAAAGCCTGGGCTGGCTGCGTGTTGACACGGACGAGGACACCCCGGCCCCCCGCGCGGAGACGCGACCGGGTGAAGCAGGGGCGCAACGGGAACCTTCCTTCGAGGGCTGAGAATGCCGGCGCAGATTTCAGATTGCAGCCTCTTCAGCCGATTCCAATCTGCAGTCTGAAGTCAGCAATCTGCAAGGGCGTCTGACGCCTGGTTCCCGCCGTCCAGGATTTCCCAGAAGACAAACGCGGACATCCGGTGACGAGAAAGTGCAAGAAAACGGCACATTTCCGTCAAAACCGGCCGTATACTGCAAGCTGGTTCTCGCTTCGAATCAGGCGTTCAGGGTGTGTCTACGTACCAGGAACGACGCATGACGAGACTCTCGCTGGCGAGACTGGGCGCCCTGGGGACGACGCTCGCCGTCATGGGCCTGAGGGTCGTGGCCCAGCCGGCGCCAGTCAACCAGTCCGCGCCCGCCCCGAAGCCGGCGATGGTGGCCGTGCCCAATGGGGCGATGCCACACAGTTCGGCGACGTCACATAAGGCGGCGACGCCGCGTGCCGAGCTCCAGCCCGACGTCCTGAAGGCGGACACCAGTCAGGCAGACGCCAGTCAGGCGACCGCCATTCAAGCAACCGTAGTGAAGCAGTATTGCGTCGGCTGTCATAACGACAAGGGCAAGGCCGGCGGTCTGTCGCTCGTGAGCTTCGACCCGGCGCATGCCGAGCGGCAGGCGGACGTCGCGGAAAAGATGATTCGCAAGCTGCGGCTGGGGATGATGCCGCCGCCAGGCGTGCGGCGGCCGCCCGCCGGGACGCTCAACGACTTGACCTCGTCTCTCGAAACCAGAATCGACACCGTCGCTCTTCTCCATCCGACGCCGGGCCGCCGGACGTTTCAGCGATTGAATCGCGCCGAGTATCAGCGCGCGGTGCACGATCTGCTGGATCTCGACGTCGACGTCAGCGCGTTTCTGCCGCCCGACACCGTCAGCGCCGGCTTCGACAACGTCGCCGACGTGCAGACGTTCTCACCGACGCTGATGGAAGGCTACCTGCGCGCGGCAAGCAGGATTTCGGGTCTGGCGGCGGGCGATCGGAACGCCAGCGCGAGCGAGACGACGTTCAAGGTGCCCCGGACGCAGTCGCAGATGATCCACATCGACGGGACGCCGTGGGGCACCCGTGGGGGAATCGCCGTCCTGCACACGTTCCCGGCCGATGGCGAGTACACCTTCCGCATCATGCTGCACGGGACGCCAACCGGTCAGCTGTTCGGCAGCGTGTGGAGCCGCAACGAACAGCTCGAGGTGTCGATCAACGGCGAGCGGGCCGCGCTGCTCGACATCGACTACAAGATCAGCGAGACCGACAAGAACGGCCTGAATCTCACGACGCCGCGCATCCACATCAAGGCCGGGCCGCAGCACCTGGCGGCCGCGTTCATCGAGCGGTCCGAGGGTCCGATCGACGATCTGGTGGCGCCGATCGACTACACGCTGGCGGACACTGAATACGGCGACGCCGCCGGCCTCACGGCGCTGCCGCACGTCCGCGACTTCAGCATTACCGGCCCGTACAAGGTGACCGGGGTCTCCGATACGCCGAGCCGGCGGAAAATCTTCATCTGCCGTCCGACCGGGTCCGGCGACGAGATTCCGTGCGCGCGGAAGATCGTCCAGAACCTGGCGGGCGACGCGTACCGCCGTCCGGCGAACAGCGAGGACGTCGAATCGCTGATGGAATTCTACGGTGAGGGGCGCAAGGGACGCGATTTCGAGGCGGGCGTCAAGGCCGCGCTGCAGGCGCTGCTGGCCAGCCCGAAGTTTGTGTTCCGGTTCGAGTCCACGCCGGCCGGCGCGAAGGCCGGACAGCCGTACCGGCTGAGCGATCTCGATCTCGCGTCGCGGCTGTCGTTCTTCATCTGGCAGAGCGGCCCGGACGCGGAGCTCCGGAAGGTTGCCGCCGCCGGCGGGCTCAGGCTGCCTGGCGGTCTCGAGAAGCAGGTGCGGCGGATGCTCGCCGATCCGCGTGCGGAGTCGCTGTCGACCCGGTTCGCGTCGCAGTGGCTGCGGCTGCAGGACGTCGAAAAGATTCATCCGGACGCGCTGTTGTTCCCGTCCTTCGACAACGGGCTGGCGGAGTCCTACAAGAAAGAGACGGAGCTGTTCTTCAACAGCATCGTTCGTGAGGATCGCAACATCCTCGATCTGCTGACGGCCGATTTCACATATGTCAACGAGCGCATCGCCCGGGTCTACCGTCTGCCGAACGTCATCGGCGAGACGTTCCGGCGCGTCACGGTTCCCGACGAGCGGCGAGGCCTTCTCGGCCAGGGCAGCGTCCTGATGCAGACCTCGGTGGCGGACCGCACGTCGCCCGTGCAGCGCGGCAAGTGGATCATGGAAGTGCTGCTCGGATCGCCGCCGCCGCCCCCGCCGCCGAACGTGCCGGCGCTCGAGGACACCAAAGGCGTGGCGGAGACGGGCAAGTTGCTGTCGACGCGCGAGCGCATGGAAGAGCACCGGAAGAACCCGGCGTGCACCTCGTGCCACCGCGTGATCGATCCGCTCGGCCTGGCGCTCGAGAATTTCGACGTCGTCGGGGCCTGGCGCATCAAGGACAACGGCGCGGCCGTGGACGCCAACGGCGTGCTGTACGATGGCACCAGGATGGCGGGGCCGGCGGATCTCCGCCAGGCGCTGCTGGCACACTCGGACTCGGTCATCCGGAACTTCACGGAAAACCTGATGGCGTATGCCATTGGCCGCCGCGTCGAGTACTACGACCAGCCGTCGATTCGGGCGATCGTGAAGAGGGCGGCGCAGAACGGCAATCGCTTGTCCTCGTTCGTCCTGAGTATCGCCAACAGCGCGGCGTTCCAGATGAGCACCGCCGAAGCCGTCACGACAACCGCTCAGTAGGGGGCGAGATGTACATCACGAAGAAGCACATGTCCCGGCGCACGGTCCTGAAAGGCATGGGCGTGACGGTCGCGTTGCCGCTGCTCGACGCGATGGTGCCGGCCCGTACAGCGCTCGCGAAGACGCTTGCCGCCCCCTCGTCATCGAGGAGGCGCCTCGTCTGCATGGAAATGGTGCACGGCTCGGCGGGCAGCACCGCGTTCGGAGTGAAGAAGAACCTGTTCGCGCCGGTCCGGGCCGGACGCGACTTCGAGTGGAGCCCGACGCTCGAGCCGCTCGCGCCGTTCCGCGAGTACGTCACGGTGGTCAGCAACACCGACGTCCACAATGCCGAAGCGTTCACGCTGCCCGAGATCGGCGGCGATCACTTCCGCTCGAGCGCGGTGTTCCTCACCCAGTCGCATCCGAAACAGACGGAAGGCAACGACGTGCACGCGGGGACGTCGCTCGATCAGCTCTACGCGAAGCAGTTCGGTCAGGACACGCCGATTCCCTCGATGCAGCTCTCGATCGAGAACGTCGATCAGGCCGGAGGCTGCACCTACGGCTACTCCTGCATCTACACCGACACGATCAGCTGGGCGTCGCCGACCAATCCGCTGCCGATGGTCCGCGATCCACGCGTCGTATTCGACCAGCTGTTCGGCGTCGGCGCGACGGCAGAGGAGCGCACCGCGAGCCTCAAGGCTGATCGCAGCATCCTGGACTGGATTACAACGCAGGTGGCGCAGCTCCGGCGGGACCTCGGACCGGGCGATCGGGCGCGGTTGACCGAGTACATCGACAACGTCCGGGAGATCGAGCGCCGGATTCAGCGCGTCGAGGCCCGCAACGCGAGCGGCGAGCACCGGGCGCTGCCGGAAGCGCCGATCGGCGTACCGGACTCGTTCGAAGAGCACGTCCACATCCTGATGGACCTGATCGCGCTGGCGTTCGCGTCCGACGCGACGCGCGTCTTCTCGTTCAAGCTCTGCCGTGACGCGTCCGGCCGTTCATATCCGGAGAGCGGTATCACGACCGGATTCCACAACGCGTCGCACCACGGCGAGCGGGAAGAACGCATCATGGACTTCGCGAAAATCAATCGCTACCACGTCAGCATGCTGCCGTATCTGCTCGAGAAGCTGAAGAACACGCCGGAAGCCGACGGCAACCTGCTCGACAACAGCCTGATCATCTACGGCTCGCCGATGGGCGACTCGAACATCCACAACCACAAGCGGGTGCCGCTCATTCTCGCCGGCCGCGCGGGAGGCAGGCTTGCCGGCGGTGTGCACATCAAGGCGCCCGACGGCACGCCGATGGCAAACGCGATGTTCACCGCGCTGCACATGCTGGGGCGCGACGATCTCCAGAGCTTCGGCGACAGCACGGGCGAGCTGGATCTGAACAACGCGCAAGTCGTTCTGACGGACGCGAAGGGCTAAACAGCTGGGACTGGGGACTATAGGGACTGGGGACTGAGTGTAAGGCGACCCTTTCAGGGGTCGCCGCCCTATGCTCGATGTAGGGCGACCCTTTCAGGGTCGCCGTGGAGCTGGAGCGATATGCGCAGAACATTCCTCTCCATCTGTTGTCTGGGCGTGCTTGCTGCGCTGCCGTGGCCGGTGATGCACGCCACGCCGGCGCCGGCGGCCGTCGTCGACGCCGCCATGCAGGGCAACAGGGACGCGGTGCGCAGCCTGCTGAAGGACGGCGCCGACGTCAACACGGCGCAGGCCGACGGCATGACCGCCCTGCACTGGGCGGCCCAGAAGGGCGACGTCGAGCTCGCGAAGCTGCTGCTCTACGCCAGTGCGAACGTCAAAGCGACGACACGGATCGGCGGTTACACGCCTCTGCTCATGGCGAGCAAGAACGGCGACGCGCCCATGGTCGCCACGTTGCTCACTGCCGGCGCCGACCCCAACAGCGCCACGGCGAACGGCACGACGGCGCTCATGCTCGCCGCCTCGGCGGGCAGGGCGGACGCAGTGACGCTCCTTGTCGAGCGCGGCGCGAACGTGAACGCGAAGGAGAACGCCAGAGGCGAAACGGCGTTGACCTTTGCCGCGGCGAGTGGTCGAGCGGACGTCATTCGCGTCCTCACCGCTCACGGGGCCGACACGATGGTGACGACGAAGGTGGTCGACCTGGCGGCGTTCGCCAAAGAAGAACAGGAGCGTTTTGCCGCTGAGCGCGCCAACAACGGCGCGGCCGCCGGCGGCCGGGGCAGAGGCGGCGCACCGCAGCCGCCTCAAATTGCCGGCGTGAACCGCCAGTACAATTACACCGAGCTCGTCGGCCACTGGGGGGGCCTCGCGCCGCTGCATCTTGCTGCACGGCAGGGACAGATCGAGGGGGCGAAGGCGCTCCTCGACGCCGGCGCCGACGTGAACCAGCGGGGCGCGGGCGACAAGGTCACGCCGATCCTCATTGCGACCATCAACGGTCATTTCGATCTGGCGAAGTATCTGCTCGACAAGGGCGCCGATCCCAACCTGTCCCAGGACAACGGCGCAGCGCCGGTCTATGCGGCCCTGAACTGTCAGTGGGCAGCCAAGGCGCTCTACCCCCAGCCGCGTGCGTACGAGCAGCAGCAGACCACCTATCTTGATCTCATGAAGGCCCTGCTGGACAAGGGCGCCGATCCGAACGCCCGGCTGGCGAGGAAGGTCTGGTATTCCCAGTACGACTTCGATCAGTCCGGCGTGGATGAAAGCGGCGCCACGCCCTTCTGGCGTGCGGCGTATGCCGCCGACGTCGAGGGCATGAAGCTGCTCGTCGCGTACGGCGCCGATCACAACGTCAGGACGATGCGGACGCCGGGCCGCGTTCGGACGGGCGATGGCCAGCGGGAGGTGCAGGATATCTCGTCCTTGCCACCGGTGCCCGCAGGCGGGCCGGGCGTGTCCCCGCTGCTGGCGGCATCGGGCGCCGGGTACGGCGAAGGGTTCGCGGCGAACCATCACCGGTTCGCGCCGGCAGGCATGCTGGCGGCCGTCAAGTATCTCGTCGAGGAGCTGCACGTCGATGTCAACGCCAAGGATCACGACGGCAACACGGCGATCCACAACGCCGCCGCGCGCGGCGACAACGAGATGATTCTCTACCTCGTGTCGAAGGGCGCCGACGTCCTGCAGGTGAACCGCGAAGGCAAGACCACGGTGGACATGGCCAACGGTCCCGTGCAGCGCATCAGCCCGTTCCCCGACACGATCAAGCTCCTCGAGGGCATGGGCGCCAAGAACAACCACAAATGCGTGTCGTGCTGATCTGAGGATTTGAGATCTAACCCTCAGTCATCTACCTCAGATTTCGGACCGCGAGAACCTCCGGGGCAGGGGTCCGATCGCCGGTGCAGCTGATTCGGCGCGGAGCGTTCCGGAACTTCAACGTGAACTTGAGAGATCGATACAGCTTCACGATTCGAGCCGTCGCCTGGTTCGAGAGGATGACCGGCCCTTCGTGCCTCGAGAGCCATTCGGCCGCGCGTTCCTGCTCGTCCCAATCGAAGCCGCCTTTGGAGTACTGCGTGAACTCCACGTCGTACGGCGGGTCCGCGTAGACGAAGTCGCTGCCGTCGAGCGGGATCTTCTCGAAGTCGGTGTTCGTGAACGTCCAGTTCGCGAAGCCGGTTTTGAACTCGGAAAAATCCGATTTGTAGTTGATGTTGGTGTAGCTGCCGAACGGCACGTTGAAGCCGCCCTTGCTGTTGAACCGGCAGAGGCCGTTGTACCCGGTTCGATTCAGGTAGTAGAACAGACCGGCAGCTTCGGCCGTTTTCGCCTTGTCGTTCTTCAGCAGTTCGTTGAATCGCACCCTTGCCTGGTAGTACTCCGTCTCGTCGTTCGCCATCTCGAACGAGATCGACAGTCCGCATTTGAGCCAGTTGTAGAAGTTGATGACGTGCGGGTTGATGTCGTTCAGCAGCGCGCGTTTCGGCATGAGGCCGGTCGTCACCGCCAGGCCGCCGCAGAACGGCTCGACCAGGCGGCGATTCTCCTGCGTCTTCCAGAATGGCTCGATGTGCGGGAGCTGCCACCGTTTTCCGCCGGCCCACTTGAGGGGCGGCCGAATCGGTTCCCGCGCTGGCGTTTCATCGACGGCCGGGTACCCTTGCCTCAATGCGACAGCGATGTTCATGGATTCGATCTCGTGACTCTCACTACGGAGTGCGAAGCCTTCAGGCGAGCGAATCACGCAACGGGACTCATCGATTCATGACTCTACCATATCTTGTGGTTGGATTGAGCAGAGTGCACAAGGTCCTGTTGGGGCAAGACGCCAGGCAGTGGATGTCAACGTGGTATCGTCTGCCACATGGAACGCACGCTGATCCTTGCCGCCGGTGTTCTCGTCAGCCTCTCGGCGTCTGTGCCGGCTCACGCCGCGCCGTGCACGGTCGCGAAGCAGGAATGCACGGAATGGATCACGCTCGGCGGCGGGCCCGGCCGCTCGCTGATCTATCGCACGTATGCTCTGGACGGGAAGAACGAGAAGATCACCCGCGCGATGATCATGGTTCACGGCGCGGGCCGCGACGCCGACAACTACTTCCGCACCGCCGTCGCCGCCGCATTCCTGGCGGGCGCGCTCGAGGATACGATCGTCATCTCGCCGCGCTTTGCCTCCAACGGCGGCGGCTGTCAGGACAAGCTGGCCGCGAACGAGATCAGCTGGCCGTGCAACGGCGACAGCTGGCGATCGGGCGGGGCGGCGGACAAGGACGGCAAGCTGACGTCGTATGACTTCGCCGACGCGATCCTTCGAAGAGTCGCTCGAAAGGCCGCATTCCCCAACCTGAAGGCCATCGTCGTATCTGGACACTCTGCGGGCGGTCAGTTCGCCAACCGGTACGAGATGGCCAACCAGGTCCACGACACTCTCGGCGTCCCAATCACCTACATCGTCGCCAACCCGTCGAGCTACGCGTACCTCGACCCGACCCGTCCGGCTGCGGGCGCGAACGGCGCCACCGAGTTCCGGGCGTTCGGCGACGGCCGCACTTGCACGTCGTATGACAACTGGCCGTACGGCCTGCGTGGCCGCACCGGATACGCCTCGCGCCTCACCGACGATCAGTTGAAGAAGCAGCTCGCGGCGCGACCGACGACGTATCTGGTGGGGGAGCTGGACACTCTGCCCCTGGCCGGATTCGATTCGTCCTGCCCGGCGATGGCGCAGGGCGCAAATCGCAACCTGCGCGGTCAGGCGTGGGGCAAGTACGTGAACGAGAAGCTCGGCGCGCACCACACGACGATGGTCGTCCCGCTGTGCGGCCACAACGCGCGCTGCATGTTCACGTCGGATTCCGTGCTCGCGCTCCTGTTTCCCAAGCCCTGACGGAAGTCCGAATCCCACATGTCTCGAACGTCTGTCCGATTCGACCTGACACGTCGGCAAATGCTACGCGATGCTGGAGGACTCATCGCCAGCGCGGCCTTTCCTGCCGGAACGCGGGCGGCGGACGTGACGCAGGCTGGAGCGGAACGACCTGCGGTACCGGCCCAAATAACGGGTTTGGTGGCACGCTATATGGCGGAATCGCGCGATCGGGCGCTGCCACCCGATGTGGCACGTGAGGCGAAGCATCGAATCCTGGACACGCTCGCGGCGATGATCTCGGGCAGCCGGCTCAAACCTGGCGAGCTCGCTATCCGATATGCGCGCACCCAAGGCGGCGTCCCGGAAGCCTCGATTGTCGCGACCTCCATTCGGACCGCCGCCGTCACCGCAGCGTTGGCCAACGGCATGTTCGCCCACGCCGATGAGACAGACGATTTCGAGCCGTTGACCAAGGCGCATCCGGGATGCGCCGTCGTTCCGGCCGCCCTCGCGGTTGCCGAGCGTCACGATCGTTCAGGACTAGAGCTGCTCACAGGCGTCACGCTCGGCTACGACTTGTGCTGTCGCTGGCTCATGGCACTCGGGCCGGCCCACGTCCGCGCGACTCATCGAAGCGCCGAGGGTGTTAGCGCCACGTTCGGCGCCGCCGCCGCGGCGGCGTCCCTTGCGCGCCTGGATGAGCAGGGGATGCGGTACGTCCTGTCGTATGCCACCCAGCAGGTCTCCGGCATCTGGAGCTGGGAGCGGGACTTGGAACACGTCGAAAAGGCGTTCGACTTTGGCGGCATGGGCGCTCGCAACGGCGTCGCCGCGGCCCTGATGGTGCAGGCCGGCTTCACCGGCGTGCCGGACGTGCTGGAAGGCGACAACAATGCCCTCGAAGCGCATTCCTCACAGCCGCGCCCAGGTGAAATGATCAACGGCCTCGGTTCCCGTTTCTTCGTCACCGAGACCGCAATCAAAACGTTTTCCGTCGGGTACCCAGTCCAGTCGGCGCTCGACGCCTTCCTATTTCTTCGGCGCGAACACGCCCTCACGACGGGAAATGTCGACCGCATTATTGTCACGCTCCCCGAGGACGGCGCCGGCATTGTTGATGATCGGCCGATGCCGGACGTCAACTGTCAGTACCTGCTCGCCGTAGCGTTGATTGACGGCGGTCTGTCGTTCGACGCGAGCCACTCGTACGAGCGAATGAAGGATCCGGAGGTTCTGGCCGTCAAACGCCGCGTGCAGCTCGTTCCGGATCGCACATTGATGGATCCGTCGGCGCCCCGCAGCGGCAAAGTCGAGATACTTCTCCGCGATGGGACTCGAGTGAGCCACTTCACGAAGTACCCGCCCGGCACAAAGGAGAGTCCGCTCGATACGGCTGGAGTGAACCGGAAAGCTCGCAGCCTGATAGCCCCCGTACTTGGAGCCGAGCGCACGGAGGCGCTTATTCGGCGCGTGAATGACCTGGAGGCCGTGAAGAGCGTGCGAGAGTTCGTGCGGCTTCTCGTTTAGGGTCGCGTTTTCGATCGCGGTGGCCACTCGTCTTGCTCGACTAAACACAGCGGCGTTACACGTTACAGAACACAGACATCGGGGAAGCACCCACTACGCGAGTCGGCGCGGTTCACACCAGATCGACATCTGTGCCACTTTCCCAGAATTTCCTCGTGAAGGATAAACTTGAGGTCCGGTGTTCGGCCGGTGCGCGGGCGACTGAAGTTACCGCCTATGCAGCCGCATGCACGAAGGCCTCTACGCCGCGGCACGCGAGTTCGGCCTGGATGTCGCCGGCGAGGAATCGGCAGGCTTCGTCATTTTGCTTCAGCACGGCGTCAAAGTGCGCCACCGTGAGTCCTCGGATGAACAAGTGCGATTGTTCGCCGGTGCAGAGTTCTGCAATCGGACGCATTTCCTTCTGCAGGTAATCTAGCTCCGGAATCCAAGGCGGCGAGGTCCGCACCGCTTCGTGCAGCTGCTCGACGTTATCCATGAAATGCATGTGGTCGGCGCGGCGAAGAACGACCATGCGTTTCGCGGCGGGTATTCTTTCGAAGATCTCGTACATGCCGTCGAGCGGAAGGCAGACGTCGTTGTCCGCCACCAGAACGAGGGTCGGAACGTCGCGGCCCCAGTTGAACGCCAGCTTCGCGGGCAGAATCCCGGGCCTCGGATTCGAACTTCCGCCTGGCGCGAGCGCTACAACCGCTCGAATTTGATGCACCACGTCGGGAGAGGCGAGTGCTGTCCAGCCGCCGAAGCTATGGCCCACGATGCCAACGGGCGCGAGTTCGAGCCGCACTTCGGTCAGGACATGGTCGAGAAGAAAGCGAATGTCCGGAACGCGGCTCGCGATGGCAGCTTCGGCCCACGCGGCCCGTTGTTCAAGAGTTTCACCTTCCCGGCGCGCGAGCTCGGGCGCGACGAGTTCGGAGTGATTAAGTCCCGCGACGATGTAGCCATGGCTGGCCAGGTGATTCGTCAGGAATGTGTAGCCTCGCGGGCCGCTGCCGCCGCTCGAATGAGAGAGAAGGATGATCGGGCAAGGCCCAACTGGTTCCATTGGACGCCACATGTCGCAAGGAAAGCTGCGGTTGCGGAGGGCGTCGAACGCCTGCATACTCCGCTCGGCAACAATGAATCGGCCCGGGACAAATGGGTCGTACATCAGTTTGGCAAATGATACGTCCTTCCGGCACCACTCTGCTGTCGTTTGCGCATGCGGAGAAAGGTGAGCCGCTGGAATCGAATCTCCAACGAAGCAGGCAAGAGCAGACCCGAGTAATGCCGAGCGGTCGGCACGCGAATCTTCGTTATTAGGCAGCCGCTGTGCGGCCGCTAGGACAGCTTCTAAAGCCTCACCCGCAAAAACATGCCTCAGTTCGTCAGAACGCGGTTTAGAAGATGTTTAGCCATGCGCCCTTAGCCATCAGCCCTCAGCCATCAGCCATTTTAGAGCCCTCAGCTATGCTGACCTACCGGTAATTCCCGAACTGCAGCGCGACGCCGAAATCGTGGTCGCGCAAGGCGCGCATCGCTTCCTGCAACTCGTCCTTCGAGGGGGAGCTGACGCGGACCTGGTCGGCTTGAATCGCGGCCTGCACTTTCTTCAGCTTTTTCTCCTTGATGTACTTCAGGATCTCTCGAGCAGCCTCGATCGGGATGCCCTGCTGAATGGAGATCACGCGCCGAATCATGCCGCCGGCCGCGGGCTCCGACTCGCCTTCCTTGAAGTTTTTCACCGCGACGCTCCGCTTGACCAGCCGCGTCACCACGATCTCCCACAGCGCGTTCATCTTCATCTCGTCGACAGTCGTGAGCGTCAGCGTCTTGTCCGTGGTGTTGAGGTCGATGTCGGCTTTCGCGCCCTTGAAGTCGAACCGCTGGCCCACTTCCTTCCGGGCCTGGTTCAGCGCGTTGTCGACTTCCTGGAAATCGATGGTCGACGTGATGTCGAACGACGAGGTCGAGGGCATAACCGGTATTGTAGGCCCACGAGGAGATTGCAATCCCATGAGGGGTCATTGGCGGGAGGCATTACTCAGACGGGCTCCTGGCCATGGGTAGAATCAGAGCTGTGAGCGATCGCCCCCGCATCGGCATCTCCGCCTGTCTGCTGGGCGAGCCGGTGCGCTACGACGCCGGACACAAACGTGACGCGTGGATCGTGGAGGTCCTGGGTCCCACGGTCGAGTGGGTGCCGGTGTGTCCAGAGGTGGAAGCCGGCTTCGGGACGCCGCGCGAGGCGATGCGGCTCGTGCGGACCAACGACGGCGGGATCGCGCTCATGACCACCGGGGAGGCTCGCGATGTCACAGAACGGATGCGCCGGTACGCCCATCGGCGGGTCGAGGAGCTCGCCCATGCCAATCTCGACGGCTGCGTGCTGAAGGCTGACTCGCCCAGCTGCGGCGTCGAGGGCGTGCAGATTGGGACTGCCTTCTCCACAGTCTCGGCGACCTCTCGGTTCGACGCGCGCCCCGCCGCACGCGGTCTGTTCGCCGAGGCATTGATGACGCGGCTGCCGCATTTGCCGGTCGCCGACGAGCGGAGGCTCGCGGATCCGGAGGGCCGGCGGCTGTTCGTCGAGCGCGTGTTGGCGCATCATCGCGCGGGTAAGATGATGCCCATGACCGAGGCGCTCCGCTCCGTCAGCGTCGTCCGGGTGACGGGCCGCGAGCGCGCCTCGGAGATCGATCGCGCGGCGACCGAGGAGCCCCTCGAAATCCGGCTGCACGACCGCCCGTTCGCGGTGATCATGCGCACGCCCGGCGCGGATCGCGAGCTGGCCGCGGGATTCCTGCTGGCCGAGCGGGTCATTGCGGGCGCCGACGATCTCGGCACGATCGCGCATTGCGCGGATCCCGCCGCGGATCATCGGGAAAACATCGTCAACGTGACGCTGGCGAACAGGTCGGCGGACGCGATCGATCGCCTGCTGGCCGGCCGGCGTCAGGTGACGGGGAATTCCTCCTGCGGCCTCTGCGGCCGGCGCACGATCGAGTCGCTCGCTTCCGATACGGAGCCGATTCGATCGGCATGGGCGATCGCGGCGTCGACGGTCGCGATGTTGCCCGGGCGGCTCAGGGCGCGCCAGGCCGTGTTCGACGAAACTGGCGGCCTCCACGCGGCGGGGCTCTTCACGCGGTCGGGCGAGGTCGTCGACGTCGCCGAGGACGTGGGCCGGCACAACGCCGTCGACAAGATTGTCGGGCGGATGCTGATGAGCGAATCGCTTCCATTGTCGAACCACCTGCTGTGCGTCAGCGGCCGCGCGTCGTTCGAGATCGTGCAGAAGGCGGTCTTCGCGGGCATCCCGCTGCTCGCCGCCGTGTCCGCTCCGTCGAGCCTGGCCATCGAGCTGGCCGGGGAATGCGGCGTCACGCTCGTCGGCTTCGTGCGCGGCGACAGCTTCAACATCTACGCGCACCCGCAGCGGATCGAGGCCTGATGATGACCGTGTTCGGCCTCGGGCAGCAGAAACCGCGTCACTATCGCGAGATGCTCAGGCTCGTGTGGGACAACCGCGACGAGCTGCCGTTCGCGTGGCGGATCCTCAAGGACGGCGTGTGCGACGGCTGCGCGCTCGGCACGTCGGGTCTGTCCGACTGGACGCTCGAGGGCACGCATCTCTGCATGGTGCGCCTCGAGCTGATGCGGCTCAATACGGCCCCGGCGCTCGATCCGTCCGCGCTCGCCGACGTGTCGTCGCTCTCATCACGCACGTCGCGGGAGCTGCGCGCGCTCGGCCGGCTGCCGGAGCCGATGCTGCGGCGGAAAGGCGACCGCGGATTCCGCGTCGTCTCCTGGGACGATGCGCTCGACCGCATCGCGTCGGGGCTCCGAAGCGTCGACCCATCGAGGGCCGCGTTCTACCTCACGTCACGCGGCATCACGAACGAGGTGTACTACGCCGCGCAGAAAGCCGCGCGGTTTCTCGGAAGCAATCACGTCGACAACTCCGCACGGCTGTGCCACGCGGCGTCGACCGCCGCCATGAAGGCGACCCTCGGTCATGGCGCGGCGACCTGCAGCTATGCCGACTGGCTTCACGCCGACCTCATCGTCTTTCTCGGGTCGAACGTGGCGAACAATCAGCCGGTGACGACGAAATACCTGCATCATGCGAAGCAGAACGGCGCCGAGATCGCCGTCGTGAACACCTATCGCGAGCCGGGCCTCGCGAAATACTGGGTGCCGTCGATTCCGTCCAGCGCGCTGTTCGGCACCGAGCTCGCGGATCACTGGTTCGACGTGCACACGGGCGGCGACCTCGCGTTTCTCGTCGGCGTGTTCCGTGCGCTGGTCGAGCCCGGCGGCGTCGACGAAGCCTTCATCCGCGATCACACGGCCGGATTTGAGGACGCGCGCGATCTCGCGCTCGCGTCCGACTGGGAAGCGCTCGAGCGCGACAGCGGCGCCACACGCGGGCGCATGCAGGCCTTCGCCCGGCTGCTGATGGATCGCCCGAACGCCGTCATCGTCTGGTCGATGGGCCTGACGCAGCACACGCACGGCGTCGACACGATCAGGGCGCTGATGAACGTCGGGCTCGCGCGCGGCCTGCCGGGGCGCCCGAACCGCGGTCTCGTGCCGATTCGCGGCCACTCCGGCGTGCAGGGCGGCGCCGAAGTCGGCTGCGTGCCGAAGGTGGATGCGGCGACAAAGGCGCGTTGGGCCGACACGTGGGGGTTTGCCGTCCCGTCAACGCCCGGCTGGACGACGTCGGAGATGATCGATCATGCGGCACGCGGCGAGGTGGACCTGTTCTGGATCGTCGGCGGGAATTTCCTGGAGACCTTGCCGGATGCGGAGCATTCCCGGTGCGCGCTGGAGCGGCCGGGCCTTCGCATCCATCACGACATCGTGTTGTCCTCGTCGATGCTGATCGGCGGCGACGGCGACGTCCTGATTCTTCCGGCGACCACCCGCTACGAGTCGGAGGGCGGCGGCACCGAGACGTCGACCGAGCGGCGCATCATTTTTTCTCCGGAAATCCCGGGACGGCGGATCGGGTCGGCGCGGCCGGAGTGGCGAGTGTTCGGCGACGTGATGGCAAGAGCGTTTCCCGACCGCTCGGCCCAGATCCGGTTCGACAGCGCGGCAGCCATCCGGGGCGAGATCGCACGCGCCGTGCCGCTCTACGCCGGCATCGAGACGCTGCGCGTCAAAGGCGATCAGGTGCAGTGGGGCGGAAGAACGCTGTACGGGAACGGCCGCTTCGCAACGCCGGACGGCAAGGCGCATTTTTCGAACGTGTCTCCGCGGGTCCGGCTGAAGCCGGACACTGCCGAGACATTGAACAAGAGGCCAGGAGACCAAGAGGCTCCTGATCTCGTGACCTCCTGTGAAGACCGTAATGCGCCCGCTTCGGTAGTGTCCGGCTTCAGCCGGACCTTCTTCGTTTCCACGCGCCGCGGGAAGCAGTTCAACTCGATGATCCAGCGCGAGATCGACCCGCTGACGGGCGCGAGCAGAGACGAGGTGCTCATCAGCGCCGAAGATCTCGTGCGCCTGCAGCTGGAGAACGGTTCCCCGGTCGAGCTGCGATCGTCGAGCGGCTCGTTTCGCGGACGTCTGAGGTCCGCGCCCATGCGGCCCGGCAACCTTGAAGTCTGAAGTCTGAAGTCGGAAGTCGGAAGTGAGAGGCAAGACGCGGCAGCCCTTCGGCGAGCCGGACGCGATCACGGTGTCAGTGGACTGGACGGCATCGGTCAAGTCATCATTCGGAAGGCATGATTTCGTTCTCGAAGGTCAGCAAGCAGTACGGCAGGCAGATCCTCTTCGTCGACGCCTCCTTCCAGCTCAACCCGGGTGAAAAAGTCGGGCTCGTCGGCCCGAACGGGTCCGGCAAGACCACGCTGTTCCGGATGATCGTCGGCGAGGAAACGCCCGACGAAGGCGACGTGTCGGTGCCGAAAAGGCTGACGATCGGGTACTTCCGCCAGGACGTCGAGGAGATGTCCGGCCGATCGGTGATCGACGAAGCGATTCTCGGCAGCGGGCGCGCCGGCGATCTGCATCACGAGATCGAGGCGCTCCAGCGCGCGATGTCCGATCCGGCCGAGACCGGCGACATGGCTCGGATCCTGGCGCGGTTCGGCGAGGTGCAGGAAGAGTACGACCACCTCGGCGGATACGCGCTCGAGGCACGGGCGCGCGAAGTCCTCCACGGCCTCGGGTTCGAGGATGATCGGATTGACGGCGATGTGGGCGCGCTGTCGGGCGGCTGGAAGATGCGCGTCGCGATGGCGCGCGTGCTGCTCGGCCGGCCCGACGTCCTGCTGATGGACGAGCCGACGAACCACCTCGACATCGAATCGATCATCTGGCTCGAGAGCTTCCTCGACTCGCTGCCCGGCGCGCTGCTCATGACCTCGCACGATCGCGAGTTCATGAACCGCACCGTCACGAAGATCGCGGAGATCGACGGCGGCGAGATCACGTCCTACACGGGCAACTACGACTTCTACGAGCGGGAGCGCGCCGTTCGCGAGGCCAACCGCGAGGCGGCGTACGCGCGCCAGCAGGCGATGCTCGCGAAGGAGCAGCGCTTCATCGAGCGCTTCGCCGCGCACGCCGCCAAGGCGGCGCAGGTGCAGAGCCGCGTGAAGGCGCTCGAGAAGATCGAGAAGATCGAGCTGCCCAAAAAAAGGAAGGTCGTGAAGTTCGACTTCCGCGCGCCGCCACGGTCGGGCGAGCAGGTCGCCGTGCTCGAAGGCGTCACCAAGGCGTACGGCCGCCGCGTGGTCCACGACGGATTGAACCTGATCGTGCGCCGCGGCGAGCGCTGGTGCGTGATGGGGAAGAACGGCGCCGGCAAGTCGACGCTCTTGAAGATGGTGGCGGGGCAGGTGAAACCAGACGCCGGCGAGGTGAAGCTGGGCGCCAGCCTGCAGATGGGACTTCCCGGAGGAGTCCATCGGTGCGCTCCGCAGCCTCGCGGGCGCGTTTCAGTTCTCCGGCGACGAGATCGACAAGAAGATCCGCGCGCTCTCGGGCGGCGAGAAGACGCGGCTCGTGCTCGCGCGCATGCTCCTCAACCCCCCGAACTTTCTCGTGCTCGACGAGCCCACGAACCACCTCGATCTGGCGACCAAGGAGATGCTGCTTGATTCACTGAAGGACTTCGACGGGACCATGCTGTTCGTGTCGCACGACCGCGAGTTTCTGCGAGGCTTGAGCAACCGCGTCCTCGAGCTCGGCGGAGAGAGCGGCACCGACCCGCAGCCCCACGCGTACCCGGGGTCGTATGTCGAGTACGTCGAACGAACCGGCCACGAGGCCCCAGGCGTGCATCGATGACTGCTCGTCACTCCTGACCTACCCGACCTACCTGACCTATCTGACCGTAAGCGTTCGACCTACCCGACCTACCTGACCTGCCCGACCTCCCGACCAACGTGACCTACCCGACCTACCCGACCTACCCGACCTACCTGACCTATCCGACCTAACTTCTCCCGAACGTCGCCTGAAACCCCAGCGCGCCCGCGACGAATCCTGCCTCCAGCAGAAACGGCGACATCGGATGACCACACGATGGCGTGCCGTCGATCTCTTCGATCAGCATGCCACGCGGCGCTTCTCCTCCGGTGCGCGCGCGGTCGATGAGCACGCGCGCAACGGCGCGGCCGACCTTCGATCGATCCGGCTCCGCATCCGGGAGACACGTCACGAGCTGACGGTCACCGCGCGCGAGGTAGGCGGCGAGCGC
>QHWJ01000312.1 GCA_003222535.1 Acidobacteriota bacterium
CATCGAATACCGTTCCGACGACGCGTCCGGTCTGCAGTTGTGCGAGGAGGGTTGTGCCGCCAGCTGTAAAGAGCACCGCGAGAAGAATGACGCGACGGATCCGCTGCGTCCTCATGGTCTGCTCCTGCCGATGTGGTCAGTGCCGGAGCGTAGACGGACCGATCGGCGGTGTCAACACTCTTGTGCTGCGATGCGGGGTCTATTCCGGAGACACGGTCAGCAGGTGGACTTGATGAATCGGATGAAGACTGACGTTATTTCCGTCGGGCGCGAGAGCGCGCAGCGCGAAGGCGGGCCGGCCGGACGATAACGGCTACGGCGACGTGTTTTGTGACGGTGATCGGTGCCCCATTCCAGAAATACGACGACATATTTGGCCACGGAGACACAAAGACACAGAGAAGAACACGCTGCAGGTAGCGCGCTCGACGCGGCGCCGCCGGGCGGCGGGCGAGGCGTGCCAACCGCAAACGAACGACCACTGGACCGTGGCTCGGTCGTTCGTTTGCGGTCGGCGCGCCTCACGGCGCGGCCTGCCCTGCAGGCCGCCCGCGTCGAGCGCCTTCTCTGTGTCTCTGTGTCTCAGTGGCTTGTCCAAATCGATACGTCAGCGTAATTACGAAATGCTGTACTAAGGCTTCTCAGGCTTGACCGGCTTCTGGGGCGGCGCGGCCGGCTTCTCGTAGATATCCACGACCGGCGGCCTTTCGCCGCCGGTCGAAAGGCCCGCCGCCAGCATCAGACGAGTCACCGCGTCGATCGTCGGTGGATCCGGTCTCGGGAGCCGCCCGATATGGCCTTCGGCGGCGAACAGCGGAGTCACACCTTGTTTGTTGCGCTGATTCCAGATCTGCGGATCGGCTCCACGGTCTGCCAGCAGTTTCACGACAAGCGGGTAGTTGTTATACGCGGCGCCGTGCATGGCGGTGTCGCCGTTGTTGTCCACGGCATTGACGTCCGCGCCGAGGTCGAGCAGCATCTTCACCGCTTCCAGCGCTTCGGGTTCCTCGCCGGCTTCTTCGAGCGGCTCCGTCGTTCCGAGGCCGGCTGCCAGCATCAGCGGTGTCGTGTTGTTGAAGTTTGGCAGCAGAGGATCGGCGCCCAGCTCCAGGAGCAGCCGCATCAACGGAACGTCCGAGCGATCTGCGGCGAAAAGAAACGGCGTCGCCCCTTCGGTGCCGATGCGCGAGGAGGTGTTGGGGACCTTCGGCGTCCCTTTGTCCAGACGCAGATTGACGTTCGCGCCCCGCTTGACGATCTCTCGCACGAACTGAAGGCTCGTGATCCGGCCGGACCCGATCGGCGGGGGTTCGCTGACGTCGCTGGAATCCGGCTTTCGCACCCAGGTGAGCGTGTGGAGTGGTGTGAATCCCGAGCGCCGATCGTTCGGATCGGCGCCAGCGTCGACCAGTACGATCGCGAGCTCGAAATGACCGTTCTGTACCGCGAGCAGCAACGGGCTCGTGCCCTTGCCGACCGGCTTGTACGGGGCGGGGCTTCCGGGCCGGCTCTCGCGGCGCTGCAGCGTCGCGTTCACGTCGACACCCGCCTCCAGAAACGCGCGCGCCACGTCGATGTGTCCCTCGCGCACGGCAAAGAAGAACGGTGTGAATCCGGAATCGAGCGTCGCGTTGACGTCGGCTCCGGCGCCGATCAGTGCGCGAACGACGCCAGCGTGTCCCTCGGCCGCCGCCCACATCAGGGCGGTCTGTCCGCGCCGCTCGCGCGCGTCGTGCCTGGCGCCGCGCGCCAGCAGCGCGTTCACCGCATCGAGATTGCCGGATCGCGCCGCCATCATCAGAACGGTCTCCCCGCCCTTCATCGTGGCGTTTGCATCGGCGCCGGCGGCCAGCAACAGCTTCACCACGCCGCCGCTCCCGTTCGAGCACGCCAGCGACAGCGGCGGCACGCCGTAGCGGTTCACGGCGTTGACGTTGGCGCCCGCTCGCACCAGCAGCGCCGCGGTCTCCGCATCATCGTGATACGCGGCCCAGTGCAGCGCGGTCGATCCGTCGATCTGGGGGGCGTTCACATCGACGCCCGTCTCGAGGAGGGTGCGGACGCGCGCCTTGTCGCGTTGCTCCGCGGCGTCGGCGAGCGTCGCGCGCTCGGCGCCCAGAGCTCGGCCGGAGAGCCCGAGCAGCAGGAGAACGAGTCCACAAATTCTTCGGCAATGCATGTGCGTCTCCCGCAAGTGACTTACAGCGTGACGGGATCGAAGAGGTCTTCGACCTTTCCGCTGCTGTCTCCGAACGAATCCAGATGGATGCCCACGCGATCGAGCAGCGTCAGGTGAACGTTGGCCAGCGGCATTCCCTTGTCGTACTTGAGATGCCTGCCGCCCTTCAGGCCCGACGCGGCAGCGCCCGCGACAAGGATCGGAAGGTTCTCGTGATCGTGCAGGCTGGAATTGCCCATGCCGCTTCCGTACATATAGACGGTGTGATCGAGGAGCGAGCCGTCACCATCGGGAGTCGCCTTCATCCTCTGGAGGAACTCCGCAAACAGCGACACGTGGAACGTGTTGATCTTCGCAATCTTCGCCAGCTTTTCCGGATCGTTGCCGTGATGACTCGTTGGATGGTGCGGGTCGGGCACGCCGATCTCCGGATACGTGCGATTGCTCTGCTCGCGCGTGAGCTGGAACGTGATGACGCGCGTGATATCCGCCTGGAACGCCAGAATCTGCAGATCGAACATGAGCTTCGCGTGATCCGCGAACGCGGCGGGAACTCCCACCGGCCGATCCAGGTCGGGCATCGTGTTATCCATCGTCGCTGCCTCGGCACGCTGGATCTGCCGCTCGATCTCGCGAATGCTGTCGAGATAGTGATCGACGCGAACACGATCAGGTATGCCCACGCGCCGCTTGAGCCGCGCGATGTCTCCGCCGAAGGAATCGAGCAGGCTTGCGCGACTGCGCAGCGCTTCGCGCCGCGCGGCCGCGTTGCCGCCCTCGCCGAAGAGGCGCTCGAAGACGATGCGCGGGTGCGCCTCGGACGGGAGCGGCGTGGTCGGCGACGACCAGGAGAGGCAATTCTGATACACGCACGCGTAACCGTTGTTGCACACGCCGGCGAGCGGGTTCAGGTCCATCGAGAGCTCGAGCGACGCCAGCTGCGTCTCGCGGCCGATCTGCCTGGCGGCGATTTGGTCAACCGTCGTGCCCAGGAAATAATCCGAGCTCTCGGTGTGCTTGGCGAAGGCCGCGCTCAGGAACCCCGCGTTCGATGTGTCATGCGTGCCCGGGTAGGCATTCTGCAGGCGCGTGTTGGTAATGACGGTCAGCTGGTCTTTGACCGGTTCGAGCGGAGACAGGATGGGCGACAGCTCCGTGAGCTTCGCCTGGCCCGGCGGCATCCATCGCGCCTGATCGCATCCCATCGGGATGAATACGAAGCCGAGCCTCGGCACCGGCCTGGCCGGCGTCTTTGCCCACGCGGTCCCGGCGGGAATCATCGCGTCGAGCAGAGGCAACGCCAGCGCGGCCTGCGCGCCTCTCAGAAATGTCCGCCTGGGTATCGCTTTCTTCGTGATGATCATGATGATTTCCTCATTTGAAACGGCGTGCTCTTCACGATGCCCAGGATGAGCGACGAGAAACGGTATCCGTCCTTCCCGGCGTCGCGCACGATCACGTCAGCAGTTTTTCAGTCAGCGTTCCGGCAAACAGTTCGGGACGGCTCAACAATGCGTCCTCGAGGCCCGCGACGCCGCGGAGCTCGCCGGCCCCCGGCAGAGCTCCCGACACGTCAATCGGGACGTCGTCGGCTTCGTGATCGCGCCACTGTCCAATGGCGTTGAAGCTTTCCAGCGAGAAACCCACCGGGTCGATCGTGCGGTGACAGTTGGCGCACACGGCATTGCTGCGGTGTGCGGCCAGCCGCTCGCGCATCGGAAGGCTGGCGGACACGGTGCTCTCATCGAGCGACGGCACGTTCGGGAGCGGCGGCGGCGGCGGCGCACCGAAGATACTGCCCAGGACCCACACGCCACGAATGATCGGCGACGTTCGCGTGGCGTACGACGTGACGGCCAGCACGCTGCCTTGCCGCAGCAGGCCGCCACGCTTGCTGTCGGGTCCCAGGGTCACGCGGCGGAAGCGGCTGCCGTAAACATCCGGGATCCCGTAGTGCCTGGCCAGGCGCTCATTCAGAAAGGTGTAGTCCGCCTTGATCAATTCGAGCACGCTGCGATCCTCGCGCAGCACGTGGTCGAAAAAGAGCTCGGTTTCCTGCCGGAACGCCTGGCGAAGATTGTCATCGAAGTCCGGGAAGAGACGCGCGTTCGGATTGACCGCCTCCAGATTGCGTAACCGCAGCCACTGTCCGGCGAAGTTGGTCGCGAGGTTGAACGAGCGCCGATCGGCGAGCATTCTG
>QHWJ01000067.1 GCA_003222535.1 Acidobacteriota bacterium
TCTCGTCGGAAGGGGACGCTTCTATCGAGTTGGGGGCGTTCTCGGGGTCTTCACACGCCTGCGCGTCCGCGTTGGCTGCCCCACGGGCGGGCGTAGCCTCGCGTCGTCGTGCTGCCGCAGATGTGCGCAGCGATCCTCCGTCTTTCATTGCGCGCGCCGGCTTTCGTTGGTTCGCCGTCGGTAGACTCCGCAGCCCTTTTGCTCGAAAGGAGCGTTTTCCAATGCGCCGGACTCTGTTTGTGGGATTGACGTGGTTTCTCCTCTGCGCGCCATGTTTCGCGCAAACGCTGGGCACCATCACCGGAGAAGTGAGAGACTCCAGTGGCCTCGTGGTTCCCGGCGCCACAGTGACCGTGGTGAACAAAGCGACCAACGCCACCCGGACGACCCAGAGCAACGAGGTCGGCCTGTTCGACGTTCCGGCGTTGCAGCCGGGGACCTACACGGTGAAGAGTGAGCTCGAAGGTTTCAAAACCGCGACCCGCGACCTTGAATTGCAGGTGCAGCAGACCGCGCGCGTCAACTTCACGCTCGAGCTGGGCACACTCAACGAAACGGCGACCGTGACGGGGGTCTCGCCGCTGGTCGAAACCGCGAATGCGACCATCGGCACCGTCATCGAGAACAGACGCATCGTCGAGCTGCCGCTCAACGGCAGAAACTACCTCCAGCTGGTCGCTCTCAGCCCGAACGTCAGCGCCGATTTCGCCGGCGCGGGTCAGTCCGGCGACCGTCAGGGCGGCACGCGGAGCACGCAGCAGCTCTCCATCTCGGGCCAGCGGCGCGAATTCAATTACTACACGCTCGACGGCGTCGACAACACCGACGTCAACTTCAACACCTATATCTTCCTGCCGTCGGTCGACGCGCTCGAGGAATTCAAAGTGCAGACCGGCGTCTACTCCGCCGAATTCGGGCGCGAGGCGAGCCAGGTGAACGTGGTCACGAAATCGGGCTCGAACAATCTGCGCGGAACGGTGTTCGAATTCCACCGCGACGACGCGTTCGACGCCAGACCGTACTCCTTCACTGCTTCGCAGGCCGCGGCCCCGAAGGCCCCGTTCAAGTGGGATCAGTACGGGTACACGGCCGGCGGCCCTGTGTGGAAGAACCATCTGTTCTACATGTCGAATTTTGAAGGGTACAGGGATCGGAAACAGGGCCAGAATCTCTTTAGCGTGCCGTCCGCGGCGATGCGGAGCGGCAACTTCTCGGAACTGCTGGCAAACCTCGGAGGCATCAACGCACAGACGGGACAACCCACCGGAATGATCGTCGACCCGACGCAGTGCACCGTCGTCGGCACCACGCGGACCTGCAGTCCGTTCGCGGGCAACATCATTCCCTCGAGCCGCCTGAACGGCATCTCCCAAAAGTTGCTCGAGTTCTACCCGGAGCCCAACAGCGGAACCGGAGGGCTGACCAACAACTATCTCGCGCTGCAGAATCGCGTCATCAACAAGTATCAGTACACGCAGCGGATGGATCTGGTGCAGAGCTCGGCATCGGCCTGGATGGGCCGCTACAGCTACGGCAAGGAGAACGAGGTGGCACCGGCGCTGAAGCTGAACGGCACGAAGCTGGACACGCGGGTTCATCAGGTCGCGCTCGGCAACACCTGGACGATGTCGTCGACGCTCGTCAACGAATTCCGGTTCGGCTACAACTACTTCTTCAACACGTTCGGACGCGAGCTGTCGTTCGAGCGCGACGTGATCAAGGAGCTGAACATCCCCGGCATCTCGCTGAATCCTCCTGAGGCATGGGGGATTCCGTCCATCGGCATCCAAGGGTTCAGCGGCTTCGGCGACAGCACTGAAGGGCCGTATACGAACCGAAACCGCGCGTTCGAGTTCAGCGACAACGTGACATGGATTCGCGGGCGGCATTCGCTCAAGGCTGGCGGCAGCATCCGGTATGACATGTACAACCAGGTGGGCAACCAGTTTGCGCGCGGGAATTTCGCGTTTCAGAACATCGCCACGGGATACGCCTTCGCCGACTTCCTGCTCGGCTACACGCAGCAGGACGAATCAGCGGTGGCGCTCGCGGTGACGAAGTTCCGCGCGCTGAGCCAGGCGTATTACTTCACCGACACGTGGAAGGTCCGCTCGAACATGACGTTCGATCTCGGCCTGCGCTACGAATACACGCCGCCATGGCTCGACCAGAACGGCACGTTGATGAACGCCGCCCTTCCCTGCCACGACACGACGCCGAACGTGCAGAATCTGGCGTGCCATCCGGTGATGGTGCGCATCGGCAGCGGCGACGTCTACGAGAACACCGTGCTCCGCTTCGCCCCGAACATCCAGGTGGCTCGCGACGGCCGCCTTGGCGACCGCCTCATTTTCGACGACAAGAAGAACTTCGCGCCGCGGATCGGATGGGCGTGGAACCCGAACGAGAAGTGGTCGTACCGCGCTGGCACGGGCATCTTCTACATGCAGGACACCGGCAACCCGCGGTTCGACATGGCGCGCAACCTGTCCGGACGCCGCCGTGACAACACGCTGCTGCTGACTCCTGACCTGACGCTCGACGTTCCGTTCAGAGGCGCCGGGGGTGGTACCAGCGCGAACGATTGCGGTGTGGCGCCGCCGCTCGTGTGCCTGACGAACATTTATGTGCTGGGCAACGATCCCAATCGCAAGACGCCGTACATGTTTCAGTATCTGTTCAACGTCCAGCGCGAGCTCGACAATTCGACGGCGCTCGAAATTGGCTACCTTGGCTCCCACAGCTATCGCCTGGAGCGGATGTACGACTGGAACGAAACCATTCCCGGGATCATCGGGTCGGTGCAGAGCCGGAAGCCATATCCGGAGTACACGAAAGTCCAGGAGATCGGCAACGTCGCGGAGGCTCGGTACAATTCGCTGGCGGTGAAGGTCACTCGGCGCCTCCATGAGGGACTGTCGGTGCTTGGCGGTTACACGTTATCGAAATCGACGGACAACGGAAGCGGCATCCGCGTCCTTAATGGCGACACGCTGTTCCCGCAGAACAGTTTCTGCCTCGACTGCGAGTGGGGGTTGTCGGTCTTCGACGTGCGCCATCGATTTGTCTCGTCGATCCTTTACGAGCTGCCGTTCGGCAGTGGGAAGCCGTTCCTGCAGACCGGCGTCGGCAACGCGCTCCTCGGCGGGTGGCAGCTGAGCACGATCATCACCAAATCGAGCGGATTTCCTCGAACGGCGTACACCGGCGCCGATCGATCCAACACCGGCGGCGGCCAGGATCGTCCGAACACGACCGGGCTGGATCCCGTCCTGGCGGGCGACCAGCAATCGATCGCGCGCTGGTTCAACACCGATGCATACGCGCTGAACGCGTTGGGCACCTTCGGCAACGCCGGCCGCAACACCTTCTTCGGTCCGGGCATCACGAATGTGGATGCGTCGATCATCCGGAACTTCCGGATGCGCAGCAACACGTTGCAGTTCCGGCTCGAGGCGTTCAACCTCCTGAACAACCCGATCTGGAACGACCCGAACACCACGTTGACCAGCCCGCTATACGGCACGATCAACAGCACGAGAAAGCCGATGCGGGAGCTGCAGCTCGGTGTGAAGTTCGTGTTCTGACCGCAACCTTCGCTCACGACTGGTGCGAAGGTTGACCAAACCCGTCCCTCGAACGTCGCAGGCCGACGGTCCGTCGCCGATCGACGCGACCGGCCGTCGGCTTTCCTCTTCCGAGGACGTCAGTGCGTCGCTCCGTGCCCCAGCAGTCGCGCTTTCATCCAGGAGACAATCATCGGCTCGAGTTCGGGGTTCTTCGGGAACATCGGAACTCCATGCTCGGAGCCCATGTAGATCTTGAGCGTGGATTGCGGATTCTTCGACGCGCCGACCGCCTCTTTGATGCCTTTCGCGGCACTCGTATCGCCTTCGCTGGCGGCGCCAAAGACTGCAAGCGCCGGTGTGGCTGCGACGTAGGCCTTCGCGGCCTCGCTCGCCGTACCGGAAAGGAGCATCAGCGCCTTGATGTCGTGACGACGCGTGGCGAGATTCGACGACTGGGTCACTCCGCAGCTGGCCCCGCCGGCAGCGACTCGCGACTTGTCGATGCCTTTCTGGGCCAGCAGGTATGCCAGGGCTGCATCGACGTCGCCCGGCCATTTCTGCTCCATCACCGGACGCCGCAGCGCCACGTCGGTGAAGCGTTCGCCGCCGCTCTCGCCATACCCCCGATAGTCGATCGCCAGGACGTGAAATCCGGCATCCGCCAGATCCCTGGCGAGGCCGTCCCACGCGTGTCGGTCCATGTTGCACTGATGCAGGAGCAGCATCGCAGGCCCTGGCCGCCCCGGTGAAAAGTACGTCCCCTTCAGGGTGACTCCATCCGGCGCCTTGATGTCCACGTCCTTCTTCTGCGTGTCAGCGGAGGCGGCAGCGGCCAGGGTCAGCGCGGCAGTGAGAGCGATGGCAAGTCTGTTCATTTCGTCCCCCCGGAGAAAGACGACATCGTATGTCGCCGGCGCCCGCCGCGTCTAGCTGCTAGGGCCATGCGGTCGCCGGTACCATCTCAGGTGGCGTTTCATCGGAGGCTCCTCTACACTCTAGGAGCCCGTCTGAGTAAAGCCTCACGGGCTCCTAGAGTAGCCGCGCTTCGCGCGGAAGGACATGCGAATTCGGGCCGTTTTTCGCCGGCGTAGCCGGCCTACTAGGAGCGTGTTCACATTTCTCGGACACGCTCCTAGGAGAGCAATGCAAAACCCCTTGAGTACCGCTATTTCTCTTGCCGCAGCGATCACGGTGGCTGCCGGCTTTACGCCGGGGGCCCCAGCCGGGCGTATCGCCGCTCCCGGTGCCGCGATTGATTCGCACGACGGGCCGCTGCTAGACCCGTCGCCCGGGTACCAGGCACCTCGAGCGACCGACGGCCACCCCGACTTGAACGGGATCTGGCAGGCGGTGAACACCGCCAACTGGGATATCCAGGATCATCCGGCACGACAGGGTCCGTTGATCGCGCTTGGCGCCGCGTTCAGCATCCCGGCCGGCGCCGGTGTGGTCGAAGGCAACGACATCCCGTACCAGCCGTGGGCCTCGGAGAAGAAGAAGCAGAACGCCGACAACTGGCTGACGCTCGACCCCGAGATCAAGTGCTACCTGCCTGGTGTGCCCCGCGCGACATACATGCCGCATCCGTTTCAGATCGTCCAGGCGCGCAACACGATCCTGATAGCCTACGAATTTGCCGGCGCCAGCCGGATCGTGCGCATGACGAAAACCGAGGATGCGCCGATCGACTCCTGGATGGGATGGTCGCGGGGACGCTGGGAGGGTGAAACGCTGGTCGTGGATGTCACCGGCTTCAACGACCGGACATGGTTCGACCGCGCGGGTAACTTCCACAGCGAGGCGCTGCACGTTGTCGAACGCTATAGCCGCGCAGGCGCCGACCATCTCCGGTACGAGGCAACGATCGAGGATCCGAAGGTCTTCACCCGGCCCTGGAAAATGAGCATGCCGCTCTACCGTCGCACGGAGAAGAACGCACAGCTCTTCGAGTACAAGTGCGTCGAGTTCGTCGAAGAGCTGATGTACGGGCACCTCCGAAAGAAAGACCCGAAGTAGGGCGCCGCTTCAGCGGTGCCGGTAGGGCGCCGCGTAGGGCGCCGCTTTAGCGGCGCCGTGCCGCTCACTTCTTCTCTTTTTTCGCAGCCTCCTCTTTCTCCTGGGCCCTGAATCCTCCGAGAACGTTCGGGAGGCTGTAATTGGCCTCGTGGCAGGCGTACTCGTAGATCAACCCGTCGCTTGTCCTCATCGGCAGCGTCGCCGTCCACGGACGTGCGTACATCGTCGGATTGTCGACCGTGAACCGGTAATCGATTGCGTCGTCGGCGACTCGACGGAAGCGTTCGACGACGCGGAGCGTGGCCGCATCGGCGGGAAACCTGAACGTCGCGTCCTTGTGAAAATTCGTGGTCTCGACCACGAGCGTATCGCCTTCCCAGTGGCCGCGCGAGTCGCCCAGCCATTGCCGGATACTCGCGCCGATGTGCGGACGCCCGTCGAGGTGAATGAGCCGCACCTCGTGAATCTCCTCATGCAGAATCGCCACGAGTCCCGGCGCCTGCGCGATCTCGTAGTTGTTGTTGTACCCGGTCGGCAGCGGCGGCACGCCGTGGTACAGGATGCAGCGTTCCTGCAGCGGCCGGTCAAGCCAGGAGTCGGCAGGACCCCGGGCTCGCCGCGCGGCCGCGCGCGCATCGAGCATCTTCTGACCGTCCGGCGTCAGCGGAGGCAACCGTCCGTCCTTCGGGTCGATGATGAGCGATGTGCGGCCGATCGACGCACCGCGGTCCCACCAGAACTGGTCATACGCCAGCTCGAGATCCTGGGCTTTGTCGGCGGGGCGGCGCTCGGCGCGGGTGTCCGATTGCTCGTTGACTTCGGCTTCTTCTTCCTTGCTGAGCAGCTCCTTCTCTCCGGCACTGCGCGCGCGCTCGAGCGGCGTGATCGTGCCGTTATTCCAGGTCCCCTGTAGATCCGGGTCTCCCCAGGCGGTACGAGGTGCCGTCCATTTGCTTGCCGCCTTGGGCGCGGGCCCGTTCTTCCCCGCTGCCGGCGCCTGTCCTCCAGCCGACAGCACGGCTACGAGCATCATCGAGAGCACGGCCAGCCCACTGCCGAGAGACTGGAGAATTCGACGGCCCATGAAACACCTCGCCCTTCTGTTCACTTCTGATCCTTCACCCCCAGACCTCCAGTGATGCCGACCACCTGGTGTCCGGTCTGGATCGCTCTCATCTTTGCTATCTGTGCCGGCGTCGCGACCTTGGGATCGACGTTGGCCTGGGCACACGTGAATCCTCTCAACGTGCATTCCGAAGTCGTGTGCGTGATGCCCTTCTCTTTCATGAGACGGGTCATCAGGGCCGTCGCTTCCTCGTGGAAGATGATCGCGTTGTTCGGCACGAACGTCCCTACGCCTATCGCATAATCGACGGGCATCAGCGGTTCGACACTTGCACCGAAAGCGCCGTCATTTTTTTTACCCAGGTCATGCGCTCCCAGGTCGGCGCCATGGTCGACCAGGAATTGTATGATGGTCACCTCTCCGATGTTTGCTGCGGCCATCAGCGGCGTAATACCGTAGTCGTCTGGCGCGTTCACGTCGGCCCCGAGGTCCACCAGGAGCTTGATCACGTCCAGCCGTTCGGCGGCCGATCTTCCCTTGCTGTAGCCCTGGATGAACCCGAGTGCCGCGGCTGCCTCGACCATGGTCTCGTGGTCCCTGGACACAACGGCAGGATCAGCGCCCTTCGCGAGCAGGAGTTTGACCAGCTCGAGATCGCCGGAAAATGCCGCGCGCATCAATGCCGTCGCGAAGACGATCCGCGGTGAGCCCGCCCGCATTCGAGCCCTCGGGGTGTTGTTGACCAGGGCATTCGGATCGGCTCCGGCGTCCAGAAGTTTCCTGATCAGGGGAAGCGGATCCGTCGTGATCCTCCACGGGAAGTTCGGGGCCGTCTCCATATTGCGGCGATCGACCGCCCAGAACAGCGGGGTGAATCCCTGGGTGTCGGCCTGATTCACTCTCGCGTTGTTGTCGACGAAGAACGATGCCAGTTCGTAATTGCCATTGAAGATCGCCAGCCCCAACGCGTCTTTCCCATCGGCTGCAATGGCATTCACATCCGCTCCGGCCGCAACCAGCAGACGCGCCGATTCCAGGTCGCCTTCCCGTGCCGCAAACATCAACGGTGTCAACCAGCCGCTGGCAAACTCCTCCGCGGCTTGACGAGGCTCGGGCGCCACCGGCGTCCGTCCCTCAAAGCCGCGGCCGTTGGCCTCGGGCACGAAATTGGAGCGGGCATTGACGTCCGCGCCGCGGTCGATGAGCAACTTGACAGCGGCCGGATGGCGCTCGGAAACGGCCCACATCAAGGCGGTCGTGCCGCCCCACGTCTCCTTCGTGTTGACCTGCGCTCCGTGGTCCAGCAGGACGTTGATCGCGTCGGTCTTCCCGGTGCGCGACGCCATCATGAGCGCTGTGTCTCCATAAGGGGCCTGCGGAATATTCGGGTCGGCTCCAGCCTTGATGAGCTCTTCGATCATCGCGGCATTGCCGTTCAGCGCGGCGAGCTGCATCGGTGTCGCGCCCGCGCGGTTCGCCGCCGACACATTTGCGCCCGCGTGGATCAGCATTTCCGCGGTTTCCAGGTCGTCCCAACGCACCGCCCAATGGAGCGCCGTGGTGCCATCAATCTGCGGGGCATTGACATCCGCCTTCCGCAGCAGCAACGAACGAACCGCGTCCGTGTTTCGCTTCATGGCAGCGTCCGCGAGCTCACTGCTGGCCGCGGCGGCAGCGACGACCGACAACAGCACGACGGCCACACAACTCCCGAGTACACGTCGCCCGGACATGTGCCGCCTCCGTACGCTCATTTCTGTCCTCCGTGGCTGGTGGTGGAGCGTATACGTGAAGAATACGGCGACGACGGCGCGGGTGGCCGCGAACGGGGCCGCCCCAAGGCACCCCAACGCGGCTGCCGCGTTGGGGACCCCGCCGCCGGGCGCGGAGCCGTGAGCGTGACAAGTGCATTTCGGCGAGCACCCCCGGGGTCCCCGCCGCGCGGTTTTTGCGCGGTGGGGTGGCTCGGTGGGGCTGTTCGCGGACAGGCCCTGCGCTTATCGTCGTAGATATGATGCATACGCTCCGCTAGCGCTTGACGTTCTGAAGGACCGCTGGCGTCGCGGCGTAATCGGCCAGAGCGACTGTCCTGGCCTCGTTGTCGACGATTACCTTCGTCGTGAGAGACGTTTTTCCTTCACCCGACCCCTTCGAGTCCAGCCGTATTTCGATGAACGTGAACTCGTAGTCCGTCACAGCTGTCGGCGCCACCGGCCTCCATGCTGCGGAATTGGCCCCCAGGCGGCGATCCGTTGCGAGGATGACGCGTTCGCTCCCGTCCGGCAGAGAGACGTGGTGGGCGTACTTGATGGAGTATCCGGTCACATCGTTCGTCCAAATGTATCCGATGGTTGGCGCCCTGCCGATGGCGGCCGTCAAGGCAGCCATGGGATTGGGCGCGGCGCTGGCATCGCCGCGACCTCCTCGCGCTGCACCGCCTCGACCTCCGCGCCCTGCGCCGCCGCGACGTCCCCGCGCGGCACCGTCGCGTTCCCCCGCCGCCGCTGATGGATTGGCCGCAGCGGCGGCGGGAGCGGTGGGATTCATGGCGGCGACAACTGGATTGCGTTCCTCCTCAGTGGACCACCGGAGAATACGTATTGTGACCGGGCTGCCGGACTCATGGACGTTCGCGGACGTCGCCGTGAGGTTCACCTCGCCTGTTCCCGTGGTCTGCCGTGTCGCCTGCTGTGCATGGGACAGCGCAACCGACAGCCCGAACACGACGAATGAGGAGCGGAGGTTCATTGATTCGGGTTCGTCCCCCGTACCCTTCCTAACCACTCGACCAGGCGTTCCAGCTCTTCGTCGGTAACCTTCGCCCCTCGCTCTCTCATGTCGACCGTGATCACCCGCCACCGATCCGGGCTATACCTCTTCTCATTCACGCGGTCCAGGCCATGACATGACGTGCACGCGCTGCCGAGAAGTGTCTGGGCCTCAGGGTCGGTGAAGAATGTCGTGATCTGAGGCGGCACGTACGATCGGGGGAATGGCTTCGAATCCGGTCCGAATCTGGCCACGACCCAGTCGAGGACAAGATCGCGGTCCTCGTTCGAAACAGGCACGTTCAGGTCTTTGTGCCTGGTCTCGATGAGCGCAGTCCATCCGGCTCTGTCCAGCGCATTGAAAGCATAGTCATCTATGCCGTGGCATGAAATGCAGTTCTTGAATATGACCTGCCTCACCGGACCCGTGGGCGGCTCCACTTGCGGTCGGGTTGGCTTTTCGAGAAATTGCGCGGCCACCGGCGCCACCCCGCAGACCGAGGCGGCCGCCACGACTGCAGCGACCGACCACCGTGCAACGCCTCCCCGTCTCCACTTCATCGGTCGTTCTCCTGAAGTCAGGCGATCTCGAGAGGGGGCAGCGGTCCGGTGCTCGTACCGAGCTTGTCCTGCTCGACGCCGTACAGGTGCAGGATGCTCAAGAGCAGATTGGACGTCCTCTGCGTGTTGTCCGGGAACACAATGTGACGATTGCCCCTGAACGTCCCGTCGATTCCTCCGACCAGGATCACCGGCACCTTCTCGTGCGCGTGCCGATGCGAGTTGCCCATGTTGCTTCCCTTGTAGATCAGCACGTGATCCAGAACGGTGCCGTCGCCATCGGGAATGTTCCGGAGCTTGTCGCAGAAATACGCCAGGTTCTGCACGTGATACCGGTTGATCTTGGCGTAGTTGGCGACGTTCTCCGGCTTGTCTCCGTGGTGCGACGATCCATGCCACCCTCCGGTGAAGCCGGATTCGGGGAAGCTGGCACCGGTGAGGTCGCGGCCCAACATGAATGTCGCGGAGCGCGTGATATCTCCCTCGAACGCCAGCGCCATCAGGTCGTACATCAGCCTGAAATGGACATGCTTGCTTTCCGGCAGGCCAAATGGGACCTCTCCAGGCGGTTCCTTCGTTGAATTGCCCATCGAAATCCGGATCCGCCGCTCGAGCTCGCTGATGTTCTCGACATACGTGTCGAGCCGGGCCCGATCGCCCGCTCCCAGATCCTTCTTGAACGAGCGTATCTCACGCGTGACCGAATCGAGAATGCTGGCGTTCTGCTTTCGTCCGGCGAGCCGCTCTTCCGGACTCGTTCCATCGCCGAACAAACGCTCGAAAGCCACACGCGGATTCACTTGTGTCGGGAGCGGCTGCGTGGGCGACGACCAGGAGATGGAGTTGGTGTACGCGCAGCTGTACCCCCAGTTGCAATTGCCGAAGTTCCCCGTATCCTCGACCCCGAGTTGAATGGAGGACAGGATCGTGTCCTGGCCATACTTGTTCGCGATCGTCTGATCGATCGTGGCGCCCAGATAGGGACTCACGGCGTTTCGTCGCGGGCGGGCACCGGAAAGCAGGACGGCGCCGCGCGCATGATCGCCGCCGGGTTCTTCCTCTGTGGCCATGGCTTCCGGCATGTCAAGTCCGGTGACGAGCACCACACGATCACGGAATGGCTCCAGCGGTTTGGTGATGAACGAAAAGTCGAAGTCCCTCCCTTCCTTCAGGGGACTCCAGTAGCCCGGCGCCGCGCCGTGCGGGTGCCATATACCGACAAAACGTCTCACGGCGGCTGCCGCCGTCAGGCGCAGAGGCGTCAGTGCGGGCACCATCGACTCCAGCAGCGGCAAGGCCAATGTCACGCCGGCGCCGCGCAGAAACGTCCGGCGCGGAATGTGTCTCTTTGCAATGAACATGTGTCCGGCCTCTCTTCAATTCGCGGTCTTTTCCGCTTTCACTCTCATCTGGAACTGAGCGCTCCTGACGATGCCCAGCACGATCGCCGAGAAGCGGTTGTCATCCGCGGCCACATCCCTGACGATCGAACGGATCGCGGGCATATCCGTGTATTCGACTCCGCGGCCCAGGGCATATGTCATCATCTTCTCGATGAAGATGCGGACGAACTGAGGCGAATACCGCAGCAGCGCCTGCCTCAGCTCGACGGGTCCATTGACCCGCTGGCCATCATACAGCTCGACGGACGCGTTGATCGGCGTGCCACCGTCGCCGCCCTGCCTGGTCCGCCACTTTCCGTCCGCATCGAAGTTCTCGAGCGCGAAACCGATCGGGTCCATGATCTTGTGGCAACCGGCACACTGCGGATTCTTCCGGTGTTCGGTCATCTGGTCACGCAACGTCAGCGTCTTGCCGGGCCCGCCAGAGGAATCCTCCAGCGGCGGAACGTTGGGCGGCGGCTCCGGAGGAGGAGTGCCGAGGATGTTTTCAAGGACCCACACACCTCGCTTGACGGGTGACGTCCGAAAATTCTGAGTCCATGTGATCGCCAGGAAGCTTCCTTTACCCAGCAGCCCTCGACGGTGGTCGAGCGCCGGCCCGAGCGTCACGCGGCGGAAATGGGCGCCGTAAATATTGGGGATGCCGTAGTGCCTCGCGAGCCGCTCATTGACGAACGTATAGTCCGCGGTCAACAGATCGACGATGTTGCGATCCCCTCGCATGATGCTTTCAAAAAACAGCTCCGTCTCGCGGCGGAAGCTCTGTCGCAGCTCGTCGTCCCAGTCGGGATAAAACACGCCATCAGGCGAAGTGGCCGGCAGGTTCCGCAAGTACAGCAACTGTGCGGCGAAGTTTCCGACCAGCGCGTCAGATCGAGGATCGCCGAGCATGCGCCGCACCTGTTGCTCGAGCACTCCGCGGTTGCTCAACCTCCCCTGGCTGGCCACGCTGATCAGCTCGTCGTCGGGAATGCTGCTCCACAAGAAGAACGACAAGCGAGAGGCCAGTTCGAGATCGCTGATGCGATAGGCTTGACCTGGACGCACATTCCCCGGTTCTTTTTCGGCGCGCACGAGGAACTTCGGGCTCGCCAGCAGCCGCCGGATCGCCAGCTCGATGCCGTCCTCGAACGTGCCGGCGGGGCGACCTTCATAGAAGAAGCTCATCAACTCCCCGACGTCCTGCGGTGTCGCGGGACGCCGGTAGGCGTGCCGCGCCAGCGTCGAAAGGATGGCTTTTGCGCAGGCTTCCTCGTGACTGAGCGTCGCCGGCCTGCAGGTCAGGGTTTTGCGGATGCTGCGGGAGTCGGTCGGACGCTGGGCAGTGAAGGGTCCCTGAATCCGCAAGAAACCGATCGCCGGGTAATACTGCAGCTGAGGAATGCTGTTGTTTTCGAGAGACTTCCGGTCGTATTGCTTGATCATGTCGAGGCTGGGCCTGTAGTTCGTCGCCAGGAACGTGGCTCCGACAGCGCGCGAGCCCGCTTTCACCGGGATGGTCACTTCCAGAGCTCCATCGCCGTCCCCGGACATTCCCTGAGTCAACCCCACGCCCTGGTATTTGAAGAGATGCGCTCTCTCGCCGTCGATGCTGAGCTCGAGCTGCTCGCCGGGAATAAAGCTGCCGATGCCGAAGTTCTGCAGCGAGAACTTGTACTCGCCATCGGCCGGGAATTCGTGGCGCACCAGCATGCCGCCGCGGGTGCCCAACGGCAGCCCCTCGATGTGCTGATTCTGCGAGGTGTCGCCCGGCGCAAGATAGGTTGACTCGGTCGGCGTCTTCCAGAAGCCAACCGCCATGCGGGCGACCCTCGCTGCCGCCGTCGTGTAGGCTTCCAGCAGTGTCGGAGAGATCGTCAGCGAACCCGCGATGTTATCGAAGCCCCTGGCCGAATCGTCCGGCGGCAAAAGCGTCGTGACATC
>QHWJ01000313.1 GCA_003222535.1 Acidobacteriota bacterium
AAGCGATAGAAGTTGTTGAGGTTGTTGAAGTTCAGGATGACCCCCGGAATCGCGAGCAGATTCAGTTGAATGTCTCCAGGGATCGCCACCGACGTGGCCGTCGGCGTGCCGGTTAAGTCCAGGTTCGTCGCCCAGCCGCGCTGCGTCACCCAGTCGAACCCGTAATCCCCGAAGAACTTGTTCGAGCCTTCCGACATCAGGAAGATGTCGTCGCCGCCTTCGCCGAAGTGGTTGTCCTGCCCCGGACCGCCGCCTTCGACATCGTCGCCGCCCACCTGGTCGAGCCCCGCGAGCAGGTCGAACACGTTCCCGCCGTCACCGAAGATCCCGCCGTCGTGGCCGTCGCCGTCGTAGATCCAGTCGTCGCCGGGGCCGCCGAACATCCCCTCGGCTCGCTGCGAACCGTCGACGATGATGTCGTTGCCGGGGCCACCGAAGTACTCGACGCCGTCGTCGCCGACGAGCATGAAGTCGTTCCCGTCGCCGCCGATGAGAATGTCTCCACCGAACCCGGGCCCGCTGCTCAGGGCGTCGTTGCCGGGGCCGCCCTTGAGGACGTCGTCGCCATTGCCTCCGAAGAGGATGTCGTCGCCGTCGCCGCCGATCAGCGTATCGTTGCCTTCGCCACCGTCGAGGCGATCGTCGCCCCCGTTGCCGTACAGGGTGTCGTCGCCGACATCCCCACGGAACTTGTCGTTACCGGGCCCGCCGTTGAAGAGGATGTTCTTGCCAGTGTGCAGCGGATCGAAGAACACCTTCGTCCCATCGGCCAGCAACTGAATCGCGGGGCCATTGGGATTGTTCGGATCGAGTGGGCCAACAGCGCTCGCCGGATTGAAGGTGAAATCCGCGAACTCGAACGCGTTGCTCATCGTGCCGCCGACGCTCGTGTTGCGGCGGGCCAGCTCGGAGAACGAGTTGCCCTCGAGCGAGAACCGCAGGTTGATCCCGTCCGTGCGCTGCAGGTAGTAGAAGCGGTCGCCGTTCTGCAGGAACTCCAACTGGTGCTCGAAGACGAAGTTGAACGTCGATCCCAGCAGACCGCCAAAGACGTTTTGTTTCTCCGCGAGACCGCCGACCCAGAAATCGACGTTGTTGAGACCGCTGGTCGCCGCGGGGGCGTTCATGAACGTGACGTTCGTCACCAGGTTCACTGCCGCGTTCCGCTTGGCCGCGACCGTCGTCGCGCCCGTGATGCTCGGGTCCGTGCCGTACGCGGCGACGAAGTTGACGAGCGACTCGAAGTGCCTCAAGGCGTTCCCGAACTCGGCCCAGTTCGCGTAGGGTGCCACCGACGCATCCTTCGTCTGCGTGAAGAACACGCTGCGCGCGACGTTCAGGGGCGGGATGCCTTCACTGCGGCCACGCGCGATGTTGATCGCCGCCAGGTCGAGCGGCAGACCGACCAGCGTGTTCCGCACTGAGGACGTGACGAACTCATCGAGCTCGTTGCCGACCTGGAGCACCATGCCGCGAATGATGGATCCGGCGGCGTCAGCGGCGCTCAGCGGTCCGGCAGGCCCGCCGTCGTTGTACGCGGCCGGGTTGAGGAACGCATCGAACAATCGGATGTCGTTGTCCCCGAAGGCACACGGGCTCCCCGCCGCGCACGCGGGCGCCGTCGCACCGGCATTGAGGCGTGCGATCCGCTCGGGCAGCATCGAGTGACCGAGCCGATAGACGGTGTGCGCGAACTCGGCCGAGATCGCGCCATTGATGGACGTGATGCCGCCCAAGAACGGGTTGATCAACGGTTGAATCTTGCGCGCGAACTCCTCGAACACCAGGTGCTGATACTCCATCTCGGTGACGAACCGCGCCGCCTGGAACAGCCGCTCGCCGTAGCCCCACCCTGAGGGCGCGTCGAGCGCCTGCCATGCCGCGATTTCGGCCGGCGTCAACACGCTGGGGGACGTGGCCGTTCCGTTGATGAGCCCATCGATGTAGTGAACGAGCCGGTTGTGCTCGGCGTGGAAGATGTTGTGAACCATCGTCAGCGCGATGTTCTCGTTGCCGCGGCCATCGCCCGTGACGAAGTGCGCATCGAGCACGTCGCCGTCATAGGTGCCAGGAGGCTGGACACACGTGCGGAAATTGCAGAACACCCCGTCCCGAACCCCGACCAGACCCGGGCTGGGGACCGCGTTGTGCGCGATGTCGTTGAGGAACGCATGACCGGTCCGGATGGTGTTGGCGGGGAGCGCCACGGGGGCGGCTCCATCGCCTTCCACGAGCCCGGTGGTGGTCCGGATCTGCGGGAGCCCACGAAGCGGGCCCGGCTTGAAGTGGCCGTACGGGTCGGTCACGATCAGCGGGCAATCGAACACGTCGGTGTCGACAAGCTGGATCCCGAGCAGGGCGGCGGCCTGTGCCTTGACCTGGGCCCAGTTCCCGACGTTGCAGATGTTGTCGCCGGGGATCCCCGTCCCGCGCGGCGCGCAGTGGTCGCCGTCGAGCACCTTGCCGTCGGGCACCGGCCGGCCGGTCGCGTCCAGCACGTACTGACGCAGGAACACCTGATGGGACGGATGCGACGTATACGTCTGGTTCTGATCGACCCACGGCGTCGTCGTGTTCATCGACTCGTGAATATCGTCCGCGGTTCCGAGAATGCCGTCGGGTCCCGGCTGCAACTGGCCGCGCGGCATGACCATGAAGTTGGTCGGGCTGCCTGAACGGAACAGCGGGTCATCGGGTTGCAAGGGGATGACGACGTTGCCGTTGCCGCCCTTCGTCACGAGGTCGAGACCGTGATCGAAGAACTGCCCGAAGAAGGCGAACAGCAGGTCGAACGGCGCCGAGAGGCCAAAGTCGGGCGTGATGTTCGGGATGAAGAGCGCACCAGAAGCCGGATCCGTCACGTCAGCCAGCGACGCGGGCGGGGAGCACACGAACCCACCCGAGCCGCACGGGTTCGTGGCCGCTGCGACCGCTGCCGGGTTATTCGACGACTGGTCGACGATCAGGTTCGTGATGATGCGCGGCTGGGAGTCGATGACGTCGCCGGACGTCTGCTGGTACGTCGTCCCCGCGTCCGTCGCACGGAAGGTCGCCGGCGTGAGGCGCGGGAAGAGCACGTCCGCCGCGCCGAACAGGTGCTGATCGGGGAGGGGCACGAGGTTGTTGTTCGATCCATCGACCGTCCGAAGGCCCATTGGGAGCTGCGGGTTGAAGGGGACATTCTGCGTCCCGACCAGTTGGCTGAGCGGTACGCCGGCGGCGTTGCCCTGGCCGACTACGATCTGCTGAAAGATGAACCGCAGGTCGCCGGCGTCGAGGACGAATCCATTCCCGATTGGTGCGGTTTGCGCGTGCACTGGTTGTGGCAGGAACGCGGGTCCGAGGCCGAAGAAAAACATCGCGAGAACCATGACCAGCGCCAATCGCTTCTGTGCGCCGAGTTTTCTCAGAGAGAACATTCGATCCTCCTTGCCGGTTCGAGCTGGAACTGATCGGTGTGCGTCGCACGATCCAGGGGTCGGTGATGTCCGGGCGCTTCTTCCACGCTCTATGGCAATCAATCGCTGCTCCTCTCCTGATGGTTGGGTCTCGTCTGCTCCGCTCGACAATGCGAGATCAGCGTCGACGCGCGCCTGCTTCAGCACTGAGCCAGAGGCACGACTCTTCCCGCGACGACGCTTCAGGCCGCTTGCGTGAGTCGGCGCCGCGCCAGTCCCGCCTGACTGGTCGCAGCCGAACCACACTCTGGGATGCTGAGCCTGAAGGCTGGGTTGGTGAGCAAGAGGACGGCCCGACGTGCTTTACGTCGGCTTGGGAAAAACCCCAAGA
>QHWJ01000068.1 GCA_003222535.1 Acidobacteriota bacterium
TACGGCGTCCTTGGATCGCTGGCGGGTCTCATCGGGTCGCTGGGCGCCATCGTCCTTACGTGGGGCGTGAGCCGGTACGCGCTCGAGATTCCGTGGCGCGTCTTCGCGGGCGAGCACATCGCCGGTGTCGTTCTCACCGCGGTGCTCGTCGCGTCCATCGGTGTCGCGTCCAGCCTCGACGTCCTCAAGAGCAAGCCGCTGGCGACCCTCCGCGCGGAGTAGACCGACGTTCATCACACCCGCTGCGATCGCGTCCACGGGTTGACAGCCACGGAGACACAGAGACACTGACATCCGGAGCGCATGTTGCCAGACGCCCAACGCGTCGCACGCAGGCCGGCGCAGCCGGCTTGGAATCCCTCCACGTGCGCGCGGTCCCTCCCACGCGACGCCTTCCGCCGGTAGTGCTATGATGTGAAGTTGGACACGGGCACGGAAAGGGGATGCAGGGCAGGAGTCTGAGACGCAATGGCAGAGCAGACCTACAAGGACGCACTTCTCAAGAAGCGCGGCGAAATACTCGGGTCCGGCGGCATCAAGCCGCTGCAGGCCTCGATGGAAAACAACACCCGCCAGGGCGACATGGCGGATCAGGCCAGCGGTAACAACGAGGTTCACATTCAGCTCAAACTGAAACAGACCGACGCCAAAATCCTCCAGGCGATTGAGGAGGCGCTGGGGCGCCTGGACAAGGGCACTTACGGCGTCTGCCGTGACTGCGGCGAGCCGATCGCGCCGGCGCGTCTGAACGCGATTCCGTGGACGCGCGTCTGCATCACGTGCAAGGAAAAGCAGAGCTCGTGACGGACCTGCTCGGGCTTCTGCAGGACTTCTATCGCGAGAAGTTGACGATGCTCCTGCAACACCAGGCGGGGGCGCGGCTCGTCGGGCAATACGACGTCAACAACACCTACCAGTACATCATCAATCGTGAAGAGGCTCAGCTCACGTGGATCGCGAAAGCCATCGAGGAGCTCGGCGGAACCGTGACGGATGCCCCCGAACCGGCCCGCTCGGCCAGGGGAAAGCGCGCGGACGCGGCGCACGCGGTCATTGATGAAGATGGCCGCGACGCGCAACGCTTCGTCGACCGCTGGCGACCGCGCGTCGAGGCGATGACCAACGCGCGCCACGCCAAGATGCTCCGCGTCGTCCTCGGCGAAGTGCTGGAGCAGAAGCGTTTCTTCGAGCAGGCGTTGGCGGGCCGCACGGACCTCCTCGGCCGCCGCGGGGAGTCGCTTGGGCCATCGCACGGTGAAGTACTGCCCACGCGGTGGATCGAATAGCGCTCTCGAGAGTCGGGTAATTGGGTCATCGGGTAATCGGGTAATCTGGTAATCGAATTGGGTCATTGAGTTGGGTCATTGAGTTGGTGATTGCCGCGGTCACACTTGGAAGCAACCTCGGGGACCGTGCCGCTCACCTCGACTTCGCCATCGCGCGACTCGCGGCTCTCCTCGACAACCTGAAGGCCTCGCGCTACTACGACACGGTGCCCGTCGGCGTGTCGGGCCCGCAGCCGATCTATTTGAACGCGGCGGCCGTGGGGAAGACCACGCTCTCCGCGCGTGAGCTGCTCGACGGCCTTTTGGCGATCGAGCGCGAACGCGGCCGCGAGCGTCCGCACGACAACGCGCCTCGCACGCTCGATCTCGATCTGATCCTGTTTGGCGACGCGGTGATTGTAGAGCCGGGGTTGGTCGTCCCCCATCCGCGGTTCCGCGAGCGGCGGTTCGTGCTCGAGCCGCTGGCCGAGGTGGCCGCCGGGCTGCGCGACCCGGTGACCGGGAAGACCGCCGATCAGCTTCTATTGGACCTGCGTGCCCTGTGAGGCGACGATCCGCCAGCGGCCGTCGCGCCTGACGTAGACGTCCGTGTAGCGCTGCGTGATTGAGAGCTCGCGGTCGCCCACGCGGCCGGCCGACAGGCTCCCTCCGGTCACGACGGCGACGTCACCGAGCAGCCGCACGTTGTCCACGTCCACCTCGACTTTCGTGAACGTCGCGCCGCCGGGGCCGAACAGTGCGAGCACGTTCGCTTTGGTCCAGACGCGGCCCCGATAGTCGGTGGAGGTCCAGTCGTCGGCGAGCAGGGCGTCGACGAAGGCGCGGTCGCCGCGCATGTAGGCCGCGGCGAGGTTCCGCTCGATTTCCCTGAACTGGCTGACCGCGTCCGCCTGCGGCCCGGCGGCCAGCAGAAGCGCGACGGCGAGAGGTGCCCACGGCATGGTGCCTTAGACACCGCTCGAGTCGAAACGTCGCGCGTGGTAACGAAGATTCGCTCGCCGACGGAGCGTCACTCGGCGGTTCGAGGCGAAGCTTCGTTACTCAGCGCCGCGGCAGCGGCCGCGGCATCGGCAGGGGGTTCGGCATGGGTACCGGCATCGGCATGATGTGCGGCACGGCGATCTCATGCAGGGCCGCCATCGCTTCGTTCATTGCGCGCTCGATCTCGGGGCCGGCCTCGCGCATGGCCTCGACGACGGCGCCGTCGATCACCGGCTGAGCTTCGAGCATCGCCGCCTGCACGGCCAGCTCCACGTCCTGATCGAACAGGTGGTCTCCGCCGAGATATGGGCCAGCCGCCTGATCTTTGCCCTTTTCGCGCATGCGCCTGCGTTCGGTCTCGGGGCGCGGCTCGCCCGGCCGCCGCAGCGAGATCGTCCCGCCAAACGATTCAAGCTCCACATGGGCGCTCCCGTTGCCCAGCGTCAGGGTGAAGCGCTTGTTCCGCCGCTCGGCGGTGTCGCTGCCCAGCGGGAAGGTGGATCTGAAGCCGCCGTTGTATGTGCGCACCGTCAGCATCGCGTTGACCTTCTCGGGAATCGGCATCGCAATCAACCCGTTGTGGGTCGTCAGGCGGTACAGTCCCTTGTCCTTGATCGGGCCGTCGTACGAAATGTTGCCGTTGACCGTGTACAGATCGACGTTCCCCGAGTCGATCCGGTCCAGGATGATGCTGCCGTTGGTCGATTCGGCCGACAGGTCGCCGCTGATGTCGGCTAGGCGGATGCCTTCATTGATCGCGCGGACTTCGATTCGCCCCTTCGCCTTCTCCAGCGTGATTTCGCCCTGCACCGATTTCAGTGAGACAAAGCCGGAGCCGCCGCGCACATTGATGTCGCCGTGCGTGGTCTCCACGCTGACGTCGCCTCCGACGCCTTCCATCGTGACGTCCGCGTACATGCCGCCGACGGTAATCGCCATCCACGACGGCACGCTGAGCGTGTAGTCGAGCGAGCGGGGCCGGCCGCCGCGCAGCGACCGCCCCCGGATCGTCAGCGTCTGCTCAGCCTGTTTGATGTCGATCGTCTCGCGGTCGGAGTTGTTGACCTGAACGCGTACCGCGTCCTTGTCCCACATCTTGATGGACACGTCGCCCGCGAAGTTGTTGATGTCGAGCTTGGTGCCCTTGGCGACCTGCACCGTCTGATCGGTCGGCGTGATGACCATCATCGCCAGAATGAGATGTCCTACCATCGTGATCCTCTTGCTGCCGGTTTCGCAAGTCTGCCGGTTAATTCGCTTCGCTCGTCAGCGCCGTCGCACGGCGCAGCAGATCCAGCTTGCGCCGCCGCGCTTCCACCAGATGGCCGCTCAAGTAGCTGTTCGCGGGATCGGCGACGAGCGCTTCCCGCGCCTGGCTGATGGCTTGATCGATGATCTGGAGGTTGTGCTCGACAATCGCGATCGTCGAGGCGTCGAGCTGCCCCCGCCCGTTCTTCAGCGCCTTCTCGAGATCCGCCACCGCGGCGTCGTACTGCGGGTCGGCGAGGCCCACGGTGTCGATGCGCGCGTCGCTGCCGCCCGCCTCGGCACCCCTGAAGGGGCGCCCTACATCCGCGGCGGACACGGGACCCCTGAAGGGGCGCCCTACGTCCGCTGCAGACGCCGCTGGGTCCGCCGCCGCCGATCGCTCGTAGGGCACCGCTTCAGCGGTGCCTGGGAACGGCGGCCGCAGCTCCCACACGAGCCCGCCCGATACGGCCGCGACGACCAGCGCCGCCGCCGCCAGCTGGGGCAGCGTGAACGCGATGCGACGCGGCACCCGATGCGGAAACGTCGTGAGGTTGACCCGGCCGACCGGCTGCACCGACCGCTGTCGGGCCGCGTCAATGCGTTCGGCGATGCCGGCCCAGAGGTCCGACTGAGGAGGGCGCGGCTCGATCGACCGGGCCAGCGCGACCACGCGCTTCAGCTCGTTGAGCACGTCGCTGCAGTGCGCGCACTCCCGAAGATGCGCTTCCACGTCCCCGCACTCCTCCGCCGGCAGCTCGCCGTCGAGATAGTCCGACAGCCTGTCGGTCCATTCTTCGTGCATGCTCATGATCCACCCAGATGCTTCCGCATCAACATCCGCGCCCGATGAAGCTGCCGTTTCGACGTCCCGGCCGTGATCTCGAGCATCGTCGCGATCTCCCGGTGCTTGTATCCCTCGACGTCGTGCAGCGTGAAAATCTCCCTCGCGCCGGGCGGCAGCTGCGCAATCGCCTGCTCGAAGTCCACCGTGAGATCCGCGCGCGCCGGCGCGACCGTCAGCATGTCGAGGGCCGACGGATCGTCCGTCATCCGCTCGCGCTGAACCGCGAAGGACCGCCGCCGCTCGATGACGACGTTGATGGCGAGGCGGTGCAGCCACGTCGCGAACGCCGACTCGCCGCGGAACTGGCCGAGCTTCTGCCAGGTCCGCACGAAAATGTCCTGCGTGACCTCGTCGGCTTCATGGACGCTGAGCATCCGCCGCGTGAGGCTGTGAATCCGCGCCACGTGCGTCCGGTAGATCCGCTCGAACGCGGAGGCGTCTCCCTCAGCCGCCAGGGCCACGTCGGTGTCGAGCCCGGTTCGGCTCGGAGTTTCGCCGCTCAGCGCCATCACTGCCGTGATCGTCACAGTTCGGTCACTTACAACCGATTGGACGGGCTCAGCTTACAGGAAGGTTGTCAGTGCCCGGGACGGGCAGCCATGGCTGAGGGCTGAGGGCTGATCGCTAATGGCTAAAGCTAAAGGCCAATCGGCAAGGGTCTTCCATCGACCATAGCCATCAGCCATTAGCCCTTAGCCATGTCGAGCGTCAGGAGCGCTCGGCGGCCGGTGTCGGTGTCTTTGATGGCCGGCCGAACAGGCGCTTCATCGCCGCCAGGGGGCTCCATTCGCGCAGGTCTCGTCACCGCCATCGACGCGCGCGAGCCGGCTCCGGCCCCCTTGCCGAAGGCGATGGGGAGCATGCCGGCCACGATCGCGATCGTCGTCATGAGAATCGGGCGTAGCCGGACGTGGTTGGACTGGATGAGCGCCTCGTGGCGTTCGATCCCCTGTTCGCGCAGCGTGTTCGTGTAGTCCACCTGCAGAATCGAGTTCTTCTTCACGACGCCGAACAGCATCATCAGCCCGATGGCGCTGTAGACGTTGAGGGTCATCCCGAACGCCATCAGCGCCAGCAGACCGGCCGGCAGGCTCAAGGGGAGGGCCGTCATGATCGTCAACGGATGGATGAAGCTGTTGAACTGCGACGCGAGCACCATGTAGATGAAGATCACCGCCAGCACGAGCGCGATGGTGAAGTTGCTCGACGCCTCGGCGAGCGTGCGCGCGCTGCCGCCGAACACCGCCTGGTAGCCCGTCTTCAGGTGCAGCTCGTCCACCTTGACGCGCGCGTTGGACAGGACTTCGCCGAGCGGCACTCCCTGCAGGTTCGCGTTCACCGAAATCTGCCGCTGCCGGTTGTACCGATCGATGGACGCCGGGCCGAAGTCGCCCTTCAACTGCGCGACGTCGCTCACCTTCACGGTTCGGCCGGCGGCGCCGGGTCCGGCCGCGATCAGCAGGTCGCCCATCGTTGCCGTGTTCCGGTATGGCTCGTCGAGCCGGAGCAGCACCTTGAACTGATCGTCGCCGTCGCGCGCGCGCGGTCGATGTTGATGCGCAGCTCGGGTTGGGTCGGCTCGAAATTGGTGTCGACGTCCACGACGCCGGGAATCAGTCGCACCTTGTCCATCAACTGGACCGTGTAGGTCTGGAGCTGCTCGATGTCCGGGCCCTGGATGAGGATGTTCAAGCGGTTGAAGCCGCCGCCTCCACCGCCGCCGGGGTTGCCGCGCCCGCCGCCGCCGAAGCCGCCGCTGGCAGCGCCGGAAATGTCGGTGCCGCCCGACACGCTGATGCGCGCGCCCTGATACTTGCGAAGCATCTGCCGCGCCCGGATCATCAGCTCCTGCTGGGAGACGTTTCGTTCCTCCAGCGGCACCATCATGACGTTGAAGCTCGCGAACCCGGAGCCCACGTTCTGCATGACACGGTGCAGCGCCGGCAGCGCGAGGACCTCTTTTTCGATCGGCTTGATGAACTCTTCCGTACGCTGATAGCTCGTGCCGCGCGGCAGACGCACGTTGATGCTGAACTCGCCCTGGTCGTCGTCGGGCACGAGCTCCTTGCCGACATACGGATACAAAAACGCGGCCGACACGACGACGGCGCCGGCGATGGCTATCATCACGGGGCGATGATGGAGCGCCCAGACGAGCATCCGGCCGTAGAGGGAATCGATCGTCGCGTAGAAGCCCGACGTTTTCGTCGTGGAGTGGTCGGATTTCGCGTCCTCCTTCTTCAGCCACATGGCGCAGAGCGCCGGCGTGAGCGTGAAGGAGACGAACATCGAGATCAGGATGGCGGCGGCCGACGTCAGCCCGAAGCTGTAGAAGTACCGGCCGATCTGGCCGGTCATGAACGCCACCGGCACGAAAATCACGACCAGCGAGAACGTCGTGGCCATGACGGCCAGGCCGATCTCCTGCGTGGCGTCGGCGGCCGCTTCTTTCGGGGTGACGCCTTTTTCCTCGACGTACCGGAAGATATTCTCCAGCACGACGATCGCGTCGTCGATGACGATGCCGGTCGCGAGCGACAGCGCGAGCATCGTCATGTTGTTCAGCGTGAACCCCGCGATCTTCATGAAGGTGAAGGTCCCGACGATCGACGTCGGGATCGCGAGGGCGGCGATGAAGGTGACGCGCAGATTCCGGATGAACAGGAAGACCACGATGCTGGCCAGCAGGCCGCCGAGGATCAGATGCAGCTTGATGTCCTCGAACGATCGGCGGATGAAGCGCGACTGGTCGTTGCCGACGCTGATCTGGATGTCCTGCGGCAACTGGGCCTGGATGCGCGTCAGCTTCTCCTGGACGCGATCGACGACCTCGACGGTGTTGGTGCCCGATTGTTTGCGCACCATCACGTTAATCGCCGGTGTGCCGCTCAACCGGGACGCGTTCCGGACCTCCTGAACCGAGTCCTGCACGCGGCCGACGTCCGCGAACGTGATGACGGACCCGTCGGCCCGGTACGAGAGGACGATGCGATTGAAGTCGTCGACGTTCCTGATGCGGCCCATCGTCCGCACCGCCACGTCGGCCGGCCCGGCGGTGAATTGTCCGCCGGGGATTTCGACGTTCTGCCGCGTGACCGCGTTGCGGACCTGATCGACCGTCAGGCCGTAGGCGTTGAGGCGGTCCGCATTCAGGAGCAGCTGGATCTCGCGCTTGCGCTCGCCGTTGTAGCCGATGGAGCCGACGTCCTTGACGGTTTCGAGCTCCTGTTTGACCCGCTTTTCCGCGATTTCGGTGAGCTCCTTGGGGGCGCGCGGACCGAAGACGGCAAAGCCGAAGATCGGCTGCGCGTCGGGGTCCATCTTGGTGATCTGCAGCGGCCGCGTGTCGCGCGGAAACTGGTTGACGATCTGCGCCAGCTTGTCGCGGACGTCCTGCGTCGCCGATTCGATGTCGCGCTCGAGCGTGAAGTTGATCGTCACGCGCGAGCCGCCCTGGTCCGAGTTGGCGCGCAGCTCGTCGATGCCGCTGATCGTGTTGACCGCCTCTTCGATGCGCTTGGTGATCGTCGTTTCGATTTCCTCCGCGCTGGCGCCGGGCAGGTTCGCCTGCACCGAGACGACGGGCGCGTCGGTCTTCGGCATCAGATCGAGGCCGAGCGATTCGTACGACACGGCGCCCAGGACGATGAGCGCCGCCGTCATCATGATGGCGAACACGGGACGCGTGACGCTCACTTCCGCGATTTTCATTGACGTGCTCCTCTGCGGCCGCCCTGTCCCGATCCTCTCGCGCCTGGCCCCGATCCCGCTCCGCTCGCGCCTTCGCCACCCACGCGCACGCTGACGCCGGTGGCGAGCTGGCTGAGGTTCGCCGTCGCCAGGGTCTCTTCGCCTTTCAGCCCGCCCGTGACTTCCACGAGCTTGTTCTGCCGCGCGCCGAGCGTGACCTGCTGCTGGCGCGCCTTGCCGTCCTCGATGACATAGACCGTCGAGACGCCCGCGAGCGTGGAAATCGCGTCCTCCGGCACCGCGAGCACTCTTTCGTCGACGTGCGTCAACACGACGCCTTTCGCGAAAAACCCCGGTTTGAGCTGCCGGTCGGCGTTGTCCACGAGCGCTTCGACGGCGAACGTGCGCGTCGCCTGGTCCACCGCCGGGCTGACGTACGCAATCCTGCCCTTGAAGGTCCGGTTCAGGAATGCCTCGACGTCGAACTCGACACCCTGACCGGGCCTGATGAGGCTCGCGTGCTTTTCCTGAATCGCGCTCTTGAGCTTCAACGGATTCATCTGCACGATGGTGACGACGGGCGTGTTCTCGCGGATGAACTCGCCCGGCTGGACCAGCCGTTCGGAGATCGAGCCGGCCACCGGCGCCTTGATGACGGCATCGGCCAGTTTCTTCTGCGCCAGCTCGTAGGACGCGCGGCGGTCCTGCAGGCTGGCCTTCAGACTGTGGACCGTGTCGAGCGCGGCCTGATAGTTCGCCTCCGTGACCTTGAGCCGCGTCTCGGCGGTGTCCCGATCCGCCCGTGTCAGCAGTCCGCGTCCGTTCAGCTGCTGCGCCCGCTCGAAGGCGGCTCGGGCATCGTCGCGATTCGCCATGGCCTGGCGCACCGAAGCGATCTGGTCGTCGTCGAGCGGCTGCTTGTCCTGCGCCCGATCGATCCCGAGCTGGGCTTCGACCTGGCGAAGGGCGCTTTCCGCCCGATCGAGCGCGAACTGCAGCTCGCGCGGCTCGAGACGAACGAGCACGTCCCCGAGGCGCACCTCCGTTCCGAGCTGCACCGGGACCTCGCGAATGATGCCGGCCACCTCGCTGCTGATTCTCGCCTGATCGGGGGAGAGCAGCGTGCCCGACAGATCGACCTCGCGCTGGACCGACATCTGCTGCACGGTGGTCGTCTCGATGCCGACGGTCTGCCCGCGCCCTGCGCGGCCGCCGCGCCCGCCGCCGCCGGCGTTGGTCTGCCCGGACGTCTGCTGGCACCCGGCCGCGGCGACAACCAGCGCGACGAGAGCAACGGATCGCATATACACTTTTTGTCGGTCCTTTATGCCGTACAGCAGACGACTCCCCGAGGCGCAACCTTGATTGATCATGCGCGCCCGCGGCTGCTCTCGATGTTCGGTATTGTGAGCGCGGCTTCCGCCGGCGCGCCGTGGACATCCCGCCGCGTCGTGTCGCCCGGGATCCGGCGGCGGCCCGCCAGCCACAGCCGCGCGCCTTCGATGTACACGTAGTAGACCGGCGTGATGTACAGCGTCAGCAACTGAGAGACGAGCAGGCCGCCGACGACGGCCAGCCCCAGCGGACGGCGCGCTTCCGCGCCCGAGCCGAACCCCATCGCGATCGGCAGCGTGCCGACCAGCGCCGCCATCGTCGTCATCATGATCGGCCGGAAGCGGACGAGACACGCTTCGTGGATCGCCTCGCGCGGGCTCTTGCCGTGCTGGCGCTGCGCCTCGACGGCGAAGTCCACCATCATGATGCCGTTCTTCTTCACGAGCCCGACGAGCATGATCACGCCGACGAACGCGTACAGGCTCAGCTCGGTCTTGAAGATCAGCAGGGTCAGCAGGGCGCCGAAGCCGGCCGACGGCAACCCCGAGAGAATCGTCAGCGGATGCGTAAAGCTCTCGTACAGAATCCCGAGGACGATGTAGATGACGACGATCGCCATGATCAGAATCAGCCCGAGACCGTGCAGCGAGTCCTGGAACGCCTGCGCGGTCCCCTGGAAGCTCGTGGCGATCGTCGATGGGAGCGTCGCGGCGGCGGTCTGTTGAACCGCGTCGACGGCGTCGCCGAGCGCGACGCCGGGTCTCAGGTTGAAGGAAATCGTCACGGACGGCAGTTGTCCCGTGTGGCTGACGGAGAGCGGACCCGCGTCAGTCTTGACCTTCACCACGGTGTCGAGAGGAATCAGGCTGCCGGCCGACGAGCGCACGTACAGCATTGACAGCGCCGATGGATCCCGCTGGAATTCCGGCGCGACCTGCATGATCACCTGATACTGGTTGTTCGGCGCGAAGATCTGCGACACCTGGCGCGTGCCGTACGCGTTGTAGAGGGCCGTCTCGACCTGATTCACCGTGAGGCCAAGCGCGGCGATCTTTTCGCGATTCAGGTCGATCTGCACCTGCGGGTTCTTGACCTGAAGGTCGCTGCTGACGTCCTCGATGCCGGGCAGCTCCCGAACCTTCTGCTCGAAGACGGGTGCCCAGTGATAGAGCTCCGCCGTGTCGGTATCCTGCAGCGTGAATTGGTACAAGCTGCGCGCGCCCCCCTGGCCGCCCAGGTTGATTGGCGGCTGGTTCGTCATGTAGGCGCGGATCCCGGGTATCTGCGACAGCTTCGGTCGAAGGTTCGCGATGAGTTGATCCACGCTGAGCTGGCGCTCGGCTCGCGGCTTCAGCTCGACCATCAGGCGGCCCGTATTCAAACCGCCGCCGCCGCCGCCACCGCCGCTGCCGACCTGGATCTGATACTGCGCGATGTTGGGATCCTTCGCGATGATCTCGGCCACCTGCAACTGGTGCCGGGTCATCTCGTCGAGGCTGATCCCCTGCACCGCCTCGGTGCTGATGCTGAAGCGTCCCTGGTCCTCGCTCGGCAGGAATCCCTTGGGGACGGCCTGGAACAGGAACCACGTTCCGACGATCAGCGCGATCGAGATCGCCATCGGGACGACGTGGAAGCGCAGGCTGGCGCGCAGCGTCCAGTCGTAGAGACGCAGCCAGCTCCGGAACATGGCTTCGATCGCGTTGTAGACGAAGCCGTGCCGCTGCGCGTGCGGTGGCCGCAGGAAGCGGCTCGCCAGCATCGGCGTCAGGCTGATCGACACGAAACCCGACACGAGAATCGCGACGCCGATCGTCACCGCGAACTCGTGCAGGAGACGGCCGACGATCCCGCCCATGAACAGCACCGGGATGAACACCGCCGTCAGCGAGATCGTCATCGACACGATCGTGAAGGCGATTTCCTTCGAGCCGTCGTACGCCGCGCGCATCGGCGCCTTGCCCATCTCCATGTGGCGGACGATGTTCTCCAGCATGACGATGGCGTCGTCGACGACGAAGCCGACGCAGAGGGTCAGCGCCATCAGCGACAGGTTGTCGAGGCTGTAGTCGAGGAGGTACATCACGGAGAACGTGCCGACAATCGATGCGGGCAGCGCGAGGCTGGGGATGATCGTCGCTGAAACGTTCCGGAGGAAGACGAAGATGACGAGCACGACGAGGCACACCGTGAGGATCAGCGTGAACTTCACGTCGTGGACGGAGTCGCGGATCGAGGCCGATCGATCGAAGCGCGTGTCGAGCGACACCGACGCCGGCAGCTGCTCGCGCAACGTGGGCAGCAGCGCCTTGACGGCGTCGACGACGGCGACCACGTTCGTGCCGGGCTGCTTGAGGATCGGCAGCATGATCGCGCGCTCGCCCTTGAACCACCCGGTCTGTTTGTCGTCTTCAATGCCGTCGAAGACATGGCTGACGTCGTCGAGCCGGACGGGGTTGCTGCCGCGGTACGCGATGATCATCGGCGCATACGCCTGCGCCTTCATCAGCTGGCCGTTGGTCTGCACGACAAACGTCTTGTCGCCGTACATCGTGCCCGTCGGCAGGTTGACGTTCGCGTTCGAAATGGCCGACGCCACTTCGTCGATCCCGATGCCGTGCGCGGCGAGCTTCTTCGGATCGACATCGACGCGCACCGCGTACTTGGAGGCGCCGTACACCTGCACCTGCGCCACGCCGCTGACCATCGAAATCCGCTGAGCCATCGTCGTCTCGGCGTATTCGTCGAGGGTCGCCATCGGCATCGTCGCCGACCGCAGGACCAGCATCATCACCGGCTGATCGCCGGGATTCACTTTCTGGAACGAGGGCGGCGCCGGCATCTGCGGGGGCAGCTGGCGCTGGGCCCGCGCGATCATCGACTGCACGTCCTGCGCGGCGGCGTCGATGTTCCGGCTCAGATCGAACTGCAGCACGATGTTCGAGCGGCCGAGCGAGCTGGTCGAGTTGATCGAGTTCAACCCGGCGATCGACGCGAACTGCTTCTCGAGCGGCAGCGCGACGGCCGACGCCATCGTCTCCGGACTCGCGCCGGGCATGCCGGCGTTGACGTTGATGGTGGGGAAGTCGATCGTCGGCAGGTCGCTGACGGGCAGCTGGCGGTACGCCATCGCGCCGAACACGATGACGCCGAGCATGATGAGCGTGGTCGTGACCGGCCGCTTGATGAACAGCGCTGACACGTTCATGGCGTCCCCTTCGTTGCGCTCGAGTTCTTGACGCTGATTCGGCTGCCCGGCACCAACCGCAGGTGACCGTCGGTCACGACCGTGTCGCCGGCGGCGACGCCGGCCTGCACGACCGTGTCGTCGCCCGCGATGCGCGCCACCGTCACCGGCCGCAGGTCCACGGTCTGATCCGGTTGCACGACGAAGACGAACGTGCCCTGCTGTCCCGTCTGGACAGCGGGCGTCGGCACCACGATCGCGTTCGGATCCGAGGTGAGCGTCACGGTGACGTTCACGAATTGTCCCGGCCACAACCGCCGATCGTCATTCGGGAACGTGCCCTTCACTTTGATCGTGCCGGTCGTCGGATCGACCGCGTTGTCGATGAAGTTGATGCGGCCGGTCGACGGACTGCCGCTGTCGGTTGGCGCGATCGCGCTCGCCGGCAGCGTGCCTTGCGCGGCGATGAAGCGCTTGAGCGCCGGCAGTTGCCCTTCCGGCACCGAGAAGGAGACGTACACCGGCGTGACCTTGTTGATCGTCACGATCGTCTGGGTGTCCTGCGCGCGAACGAGATTGCCCGGATGGACCTGCAGCAAGCCGGTGCGGCCGGACATCGGCGCGATGATCGTCGCGTACGTCAGCTGCACCTTTGCGGTTTCCACGTTCGCGCGATCGGCCGCCACCGTCGCGTCGAGCGCGGCGGCCTGGGTTCGCATGGTGTCCACCTGCTCGCGCGTGGCGATGCCGCGCTCCAGGAGATCCTGGTAGCGCGCCGCCTGCGCGCGCGCGTTCGCGGCCTGCGCCGTGTCCTTTTCGAGCGTCGCCTGCGCCTGCTGCAGCGCGGCCTCGAACGGACGCTTGTCGAGCGTCACGAGGACCTGGCCTTTCTCGACGTCCTCGCCTTCCTTGAAATTCACCGACGTCATCTCGCCGGTGATCTGGGCGTGGACCGAGACGGTCGACGCGGCGATTACCGTTCCGATCCCCTGGATCGTGATCGGCATCGACTTGTGGACGGCCTTCGCGACGGTGACCGGCACCTGCGCATTCTGGCCGCCGCCGCCGCCGCGTCCAGACGGCGGTGTGGCCTGGATCGCTTCACCGCCAGAGCAGGCGGCGGCCGAAAGGAAGGCCGCCAGGGCGACCGGGGCGAGGAGTGAGGACAAAGGGTTTGGCATCATTCGAATCGCAAGGCGTCGATAGGATCCAGCGCCGCCGCCTTCTGCGCCGGATAGAAACCAAAAAACACGCCGGTCATGGCGGCGAATCCGAAGGCGAGCGCCACCGCGTTCGGCGAGACGGCCGTCGGCCATCCCTGCCAGAGCGTAACCCCCTGGGCGAGCCCGAAGCCGAGCGCGATGCCGATCCCTCCGCCGAACAGGCTGAGGACGACCGCTTCGACGAGGAACTGCAGCAGCACATCGCGCCCGCGCGCGCCGATGGCCATGCGCAGGCCGATCTCGCGCGTCCGCTCGGTGACCGACACCAGCATGATATTCATGATCCCGATGCCGCCCACCAGCAGCGACACGCCGGCGATGCTGGCGAGCAGCGCCGTCATGGTCTGCGTCGCTTCTTTCCTGACGCTCGCCATTTCCTCCATCGTGCGGACCATGAAGTCGTCCGGGTCGCCCGGCTGAATCTTGTGACGCCCGCGGAGCAGCGTGGCGATGGTGTCGGCCGTTCTGGTCGTTTCCGACGCCGAGGCGGCCGACACGGTGACCTGCTGGATGAACGTGACGCCGCGCAGCTTTTTCATCACGGTCGTATACGGCACGAAGATCGTGTCGTCCTGATCCTGGCCCACGCCCGACTGGCCCTTGCTCCCCATCACGCCGACGATGGTGAAGGGCTGGTGCGAGATGCGGATCACCTGGCCGATCGGATTGGCGTCCGGCTGAAAGAGCTGGTCGCGCGTGACGCTGCCGAGCACCGCGACCTTCGCAGCCGTGGCGACGTCCTGCGGCGAGAAGAAGGCGCCTTCCTTCGCCGGCCACGACCTGATGAGCGGCAGATCGATGTCGGTGCCCTGAATCTGCGTGTTCCAGTTCTGATTGCCGGCGACGACCTGGCCGCGCGTGTTCGAGCCGGCTGCCGTGAACTGCACGCCCGGAATCCGCGAGATCGCCGCGGCGTCGTCGGGCGTCAGCGTGCTGGCGTTGCCCTGACCCTGTCGCACGCCGCCCTGCGAGAAGTTCCCGGCCGACACCATGATCATGTTCGTCCCGGCCGACTGGATCTGCGCCTCGATCGAGGTCTGCGCGCCGGTGCCGAGCGCGACCATCGTGATGACCGCGGCGACGCCGATGATCATCCCGAGCATCGTGAGCGCGGTCCGCATTTTGTTGCGGCCGAGCGCCTTGAGCGCAATCCGCAGGATCATCAGGAACGACATCGGGCTCCTCTGTTGGTCAGGCCGCAGGCTCCGTGACGGGGCCGGCGGCGGGGGGCTCGGCGCGCAGCGACGCCCACGCGACCAGCTCGTCCCCGGCCTGCCGTTGATCGCGTACCGGCCGATCCGTCACGACCTGGCCATCACGGAATTGCACGATTCTCGTCCCGTACTCGGCGATGTCCATCTCGTGCGTGATGAGCACGACGGTGATGCCGCGCTCCTGATTCAATCGCTGAAAGATGCCCATCACTTCGATGCTGGTCTTCGTATCGAGGTTCCCGGTCGGCTCGTCGGCGAGCACGATCGAGGGGTTGTTGATCAGGGCGCGCGCGATCGCGACGCGCTGCTGCTGACCGCCCGACAACTGGTTCGGATGATGATCCGCACGGTTCCCGAGCCCGACCAGCGCGAGCACGTCCAGCGCGCGCTTGTGGCGCTCGGACGTTTTCATTCCGCCGCCGCCGTACAGCAAGGGCAGCTCGACGTTGTCGAGCGCCGAGGTGCGCGACAGCAGGTTGAATCCCTGGAACACGAACCCGATTTTCCTGTTGCGCACGGCGGCCAGCGCGTCCTTCGACATGCGCGACACGTCCTGTCCGTCGAGGAAGTACTGGCCCGACGTCGGACGATCCAGGCAGCCGACGATGTGCATGAACGTCGATTTGCCCGAGCCGGACGGTCCCGTGACGGCCAGAAACTCGCCGCGGCGCACCTCGAGGTTGACGCCGCGCAGCGCCTGCACCTCGACCTCGCCGACCACGTAGGTCTTGACGAGGTTCTTTGCCGAAATGACCGTCGACACTACCGGCCCCTGCCTCCCGGTCCGCCGAACCCGCCGCCAGGCGCTCGTCCGCCGCCCGGCATCAGCGGGTTCCCGGGCGCCCCCTGCCCGGGCAGCGCGCGCGTGGCGCCGAGACCGGTGACGCCGCTGACGACCTCCATGTTCAGCTGCAGCTCGGTGCTGAGCAGCTCCGTGTTCGTGCCGTCCGAGATGCCGAGCCGCAGATTCACCGGCTTCAACTCATGGTTCATGAACAGCCAGGCCCGGCCGCGCGATTCGACGGTCTGCAGCGGCGCGAACAGCGCGTCGATCGTCTGCGGCGGCGCCGGTGCGCCGTATTTCGTGCGGACCTCCGCCGCCGGGCCCGCCGAACGCTTCGCGCCGGCGCCGCTTGCGATCTTGTCGAACGCGCCCGTGTCCTGGCCGCGCTCTTTCATGCGCGCGATGAACCGCGCCTGGTCGTCCGGGGGCATACCCTTGAAACGCTCCATCATGCGCTGCGCGCGATCACCCTGGTCGCCGGAGCCGCCGCGGCCACCCTCGTCGCTCTCACCGCCGCCGTGGCGGCCGCGAAATGCCAGATCGGGCTGCGCCGGCGCTGCCCCCGGCGTCGCTGACGGCGTCGTCGCGGATGCCATCGGCGCCGATGCTCCCGGCGCGGACCGTCCGGGCTGGCCTTGTCCGCCGCGACCGCGACTGCCCGCGGTCTGCGCTTCCGGTGGGACCGGCTGATTGAGCGCGGCAAAGAGTTCGGCTGTCGGACGGAAGCGGAGCGCCGCGTTCGCCACGCGCAGCGCGTCGCTGCGCTTCGCGATTTCGACCTTGACGTTCGCCGTCATCCCGGGTTTGAGCTTCAACTGCGTGTTCGGCACGTCGATGACCGTGCCGTACGTCGTGACGTTCGACACCACGAGCGGCTGCAGCCGGATCTGCGACACCGTGCCCTCGAACGTCTCGGTGGGGTAGGCGTCGACGCGGAAGGTGACGTGTTGTCCCGGACGGATCCGGCCGACGTCGGCCTCATCGATGTTCGCGTTGACCTGCATCTTGGTCAGGTCGGCGGCGATGACGAACAGCGTCGGGGCCTGCATGCTGGCCGCCACGGTCTGGCCCACGTCGACGCTGCGTTGAATCACGATGCCGTCAATCGGCGCCCCGATCACCGTGTGGTCGAGGTTCACCTGGTTCTGATTGACCGACGCCTGTGACTGGCTGACGGCCGCCTGCGTCTGCGCGACGGTGGCCTGTTGAGACGCCAGCATGGCCCGCGCGGAGTCGACGGCGATTTTGGCGGCGTCGAGATCGCTCTGCGGCAGAAGGCTCTTCGTCGCAAGCTCTTTCGCGCGCGAGTACTTCTGCTCGGCGTCGACGAGCTGCACCTTCGTGCGCTCGAGGTCGCTCTGGGCCTTGGTCAGGTTCGCGCGCGCCTGGCCCAGATTGGCGCGCGCCTGTTGCAGCTGCGCGTCGAACAGCGACGGATCCAGTCGCGCGATCACCTGACCCTTCTTGACGATGGAGTTGAAGTCGGCGCCGAGCCATTGAATATTGCCCGACACCTGACTGCCCACCTGCACCGTGGTGACGGCCTGCAGCGTGCCGGTGGCCCCCACCGAGTCGATGATGTCGCCGCGCGTGATCGGCGCCGTGTTGACCTGGATCTCGGGCCCGCCGCGCCGGATGTAATACGCGCCGGCGCCGGCGCCGATCGCCCCGACTATCAACAGGCCGATGAGTGCTCGCTTCATTGATCTGCCCTAGCCGCCGGTCGCGCCGCGCGTGGCGGTTCCCGCTGCGCCACCGCCGGCCGCGTTGATCACCGTAATGTTCAGATTCTGCAGCGTCGTCTGTTGCAGGCGCTCGAGCTCCACGAGCGACTTCCGGTAGTTCAGAATCTGGCGCAGCTCGCTGTTCTGCGCGTCGGCGAGATCGCGCTGCGCCTGGACGACGAAGTAGTTGGTCGACATGCCGACCTCGAACTTGCTCTGCTCGGCCTCGAGCTTCTTCTGCGACAGCTCGCGCGCGGCCTGCGACGCCTGCACGGCTTCCGCCGTGCTCTGCGCGGTGAGGGCCGCGTTGGTGACGTCGGTCGCCACCTGCAACTCGATCTGCTTCATCTGCGCCTGCACCTGGCTCAACTGCACACGCGCGCGGGCCACCGAGGCCTGCTGCGAGCTCAAACCCAGCGGATATGCGATGTTCATCTGGAGAGTCCAGCGCGGATACTGGTTGCGGAACAGCGAGCTGAACGCGTCAGCGATCCCGCCGGGAATGGTCGTGAACTGGTCTCCGAGGAGACCCGACCGCTGAAGATGGGTGCCGCCGATGCCCGACAGCCCGTATGTCGCCTGCAGATCCGCCTGCGGTTTCATCTGGTCCTGCAGGTATTTCAGCGTGACGTCATTCGAGGCAATGTTCTGTTTCGCGATCTCGAGGTCGGTGCGCTCGCTCAACGCGCGGCGGATGGCTGCCTCGATGTCGATCGGTTCGGCGCGGAAATCCGGACGATCCGTCGGATCGAGCTGAGCGCTCCAGTTGGGATCCTGTGTCCCCGAGACGATGAGTCGCTTCAGCGCGAGTTCGGTCGTGCGCTGGGTTGCCTGCGCCGTGACGAGCGCCTGCCGCCGCGTGGCCTGCTCCGACTGTGCCTGAACCACGTCGATCGGCGCCATCGTGCCCACCTCGACGCGCGTCTGGTTGTCCTGCACCAGCTTGCTCGCGAGCTCGAGCGACTTCTGGGCGACCTCGACTGCCTGGAGCGCGAAGACGTAGTCCCAGTACGCGTTCCGTACGTTCGACAGCGTGTTGGTGATAATGGATCGCAGCTGCACGTCCGAGATGTCCCGGTTGATCTTCGCGACGACGAGCTGTTGCCGATTGGAGTCAATCCTGAAGTTGCGCAGCAGCGGCTGCGTGAAAATGCCGCTCCACGTCGAGGCGAACTGCGGATTGAAGAGCACGTTGTTGCTGTTGCTGGTCCCGCGCCCGTTGTTCAACGTCACCTGGTACGAGCCGCCGCCCTTCGTGAGGTTCTGTGCGATGCCACCGTTGTAGGTCAACTGGCGCGTATTCGTGCCGACGCCCCCGGCACCCAGCTGGAGCTGACTCGTCGGTGTTCCGTTGGTCGCCGCCTGGCCCACCGTGGATGTGAGCGACGGGTTATACACCGAACTGACGCTGGCGATCGCGATGTCGTTGATCTCGGGGTTCAGGCGCTGCACCGA
>QHWJ01000320.1 GCA_003222535.1 Acidobacteriota bacterium
TGTTCGACATGGTCGAGCCGGACGCGCTCGTGCCGGACGTGCTGCTGGCCACGGTGCGCGCGGCCCTCGCGCGGCCCGTCCCCGCCGCCGTGATCGACCTCGAAGGGCTCTCGCGCGTTCGCGCGCGGGTGACGGCGCTGCTGGCGGATCGGCCGCGATGATCGGCGAGGGGCTCGCCATCGTGCTCAGCGGCTTTCCGCGGCGCTCGGAAACCTTCGCCCTCGCCGAGCTGCTGGCGCTGGATGCCGCCGGCATGGTCGGCGCGATCTTCGCGACCAAGCCCGGCGAATCGGCGGCCAGCCAGCCTGGCACCGAGCAGGTGGCGGGGCGCGTGCAGATTCTGGACGGCGACCCGGCGGCCCAGGCGCGCTCCGCCGCCGCCTGGCTGCACGGGAAACAACTGGCCGGCGTCCACGCCTACTTCGCGCACACGCCCGCGGAGACCGCCGAGCACCTCGCCATCCGGCTCGGCGTGCCGTTCGGCTTCAGCGTTCACGCGCGGGATGCCCGCAAGGCCGGACACGCCACGCTGGTGGCGAGAGCCAGGCGCGCCGCGTGCGTGATCGCCTGCAACGGGGACGTCGCTCGCGAATTCGACGGCATCGGCGCGAACGTGCACCTGGTGCCGCACGGCGTCGATCTCGGCCGGTTCTCCTCTTCGGCCGCCGCGCCCGGCACGACGCTCAACCTGCTGGCCGTGGGCCGCCTCGTCGAAAAAAAGGGCTTCGACGTCCTGCTCTCGGCCGCGGCCCGCCTGCGGGCGCCCTGGACGCTTCGCGTCGTCGGAGACGGCCCCGATCGAGCGCGGCTCGAGGCGCGGGCGGCCGCGCTCGGCCTCGCCGATCGGGTCCGCTTTTCCGGGGCGATCACGCACGAGCATTTGCCCGGCGCGTACCGCGAGGCGCACGTGGTGGTCGTCCCGTCGGTCGTCGATCGGTCGGGCGATCGAGATGGGCTGCCCAACGTCGTGCTCGAAGCGATGGCGAGCGGCCGGGCGATCGTCGCGAGCGATGTGGGCGCGATCGCCTCGGCGGTGCGGCACGCCGACACCGGGCTGCTCGTCCCCGCGAGAGACGAGGCGGCCCTGGCGTCCGCGCTGGATTATCTGGCCGCGGATGCGGCGCTGCGGGCGGCGCTCGGCACCCGCGCCCGCCGCGCGGTCGAGCGGGACTTCGATCTGCACTGCTGCACCCGCCGCCTGACAGCCGTGTTGAGAGAGGCCTATGCCTGACATGCCGTCCGGGCAGAGACTCGACAAAGACGTCGCGCTCGCGCCGCAACTCTCTCGGGAGTCCGGAGTGTTGGCTCGTGACGACGGGGACCAGCTCGCCCGCGAACTGGCTCGGCTGTTCAGGCTGGCAGCGGCATGAGCACGCCGGCGCGACACACGACCGTACGCGAGTTGGCGCGGACCTTCGGGCCGGATCTTTGGGTCCACCGCCGTGACATGGTTGCCGGGTATTTGTACAGGTTGATCGCGATCGGCGTCACGCTGCTCGCACCCTGGCCGCTCAAAGTCATCATCGACCACGTGGTCGGCACACGACCGCTACCCCGAATCATTCAGCTGCTGGGGCCGGACCTCTCGAAGGAGGCCCTCGTCGGCGTTCTCGCAGCGCTGATTGTGGCCCTGGCGCTGTTGCGGGCCCTGGCCGAAATGCTGCAGGCGACAACGAACGCGAGGCTGCGCGAGCGCCTCAACATGCAGTTGCGCGACCGGATGCTGGCGCACTTGCAGACGCTCCCCCCGACGATTCGGACAACGCACCGGAGCGGCGAGCTGGTGATGCGTCTGGTGGGTGACGTGGATCTCTTCATCCGGCTCCAGATCAAGACGCTGCCCGCGATCTTCGAGCACGGCGTCACGAGCATCGCCACCATGGTGCTGATGTTCTGGCTGCAGCCGGTGCTCGCGCTGGTCACCGTGACGATGTTGCCGGGGCTCGCGGTGCTCGTGCGCCATTACGGGATTCGGCTGGGCCGCGCGTCGCGCGAGAAGCGCCGGCGCGAAGGAGAGGTCGCGGGATTGGCACAGGAAATCGTGCGCGGCCTGCCGGCGATACAGGCGCTCGGCGGCGAGCAGCATGCGCGGGAACGCTTCAAGCGCATGAACGCACGCAGCCTCGAAGCGGGTGTCGATGAAACACGCGCGACCGCCGAGATGGAACGCACGCTGCGGACGGTGTACGGGTTGGCGACGGCCGCGACGATCGGCGGCGGCGCCATCCTCGTGCTGCGGGGCAGCCTCACCCTTGGTGCGCTGACGGTCCTCGCGACATACCTGTCACGGCTGCTCAACCCGATCGAGCGGCTCAACGACATCGCCGACACCGCCTCGAAAGGCTTTGCCGGCGGGGAGCGTCTGATGGGTTTGCTCGACCTGCGTCCCGCGGTGCAGGACGCGCCCGGCGCGCTCGACATCGGCCGCGCGCGTGGCGTGATCGAGCTGCGTGACGTCCACTTCGAGTACGGCGGCCGCCGGCCGGCACCCGTCCTGCGCGGCGTGAACCTGCGCCTCGAGCCGGGCCGGCTCACCCTGCTCGTCGGCCGGAGCGGTGCCGGGAAGAGCACGCTGATCAGTCTTCTCGTCCGCCTGTTCGATCCTTCTTCGGGAACTATTCTGCTCGACGGCCGCCCGTTGCCGGCAATCTCCATCCGCTCGCTGCGCAGCCAGATCTCGATGATGTCGCAGGATACGCACCTGTTCGCCGGGTCGCTCCGGCAGGCGCTGATCCCCACGGGCGCAGCGGTCGACGACGAGCGCGTCTGGGAAGCGCTGACTCTGGTCGCGATGGACGAATTCGTCCACGCGCTCCCTGACCGGCTCGAGACCCCGCTCGGCGAAGACGGTGTGAACCTGTCGGGCGGGCAGCGCCAGCGCCTGTCGCTCGCGCGCGCGTTCCTGCTGGACCGGCCCATCCTGATACTGGACGAGCCGACGTCGAACGTCGATGCCGCGTCCGAGGCGCTGATCGCCAAGGCGCTGGAACGCATGCGGCCGGGGCGGACGTGCCTCGCCATCACGCACAGGCTCACCCTGTTCGATCAGGCCGACGTGGTGTATCGCCTCGAGGACGGCAAGATCGTCGAGCAAACCAAGGGATTGCGGCTGCTGTCGTCCGCCGCGGGGCACCCGGCATGATGGCGCAAGCGTACCTGGCTCCGGACCCGGCACTGCCGCAGCGCGACCTTCTGCTGGACAGCCCCTCGGTGACCGCCCATCTGTCACGTCTGCTCGGCAACGGCAAGCCGTCGGCAATCGACCGCTGTGAGCGACTGCGCGTCAACTATCAGATAGGCAAGAGCGTGCGAGTCCTCTATCGCATTGCGATCGGTGGTGCGCCTCTGATGGTTGCCGCCCGCGGGTTCAGGAACGGGCGTGGCGCAGAAGAGTACCGGCTGGCGGCCCCGGTCGCCGTTTCCTGTGGACCGACGCGGCCCTTGCTGCACGACCCGGAGCTGGACACCGTGTTCTGGACGTTTCCGAACGATCGCCAGCTTGTGCACCTGCGCGCGGTCTCGACTCCGGCGCCCGAGTTGCGATCGCTCGTTCCCCGCTGGTCGGCCAGCCG
>QHWJ01000321.1 GCA_003222535.1 Acidobacteriota bacterium
GCGCGGCGATGCTCGCGCAGATCCAGCAACAGCTCTACGACCGCGTGCGCTTCGCCGCCATCTACGACTACATCTGGCCGAGCGGGATCGGCCCCCGCGTGGAGGACCCCGCGCTCATGCTCATCGATCCCTATCCATGGTCGGCGCCGCTCGAAGAGGTCCGGCTCAAGAAGCGCTAGGCGAGCCTCGACAACCGGTTCCTCGTGGAGAACGCAAGGGGTTGAGAGATTGGACCAGGCGGCCCTCAAGTCCGCGCAGCCAGACATCTTCAAGATGTACTCGAAGACCTCACGAATGCGCGTTCTGCGGCTTATCTAGGGTGTCGACGTGAGCCTTCACAGCACGCCGACGCCGTTTCGGCGGAGTCTAACTGCAGGATTCACCCGACGGCCTTCAGCCGCGGGTGATCCTGGGCGTTCGACGTACAAGAGTTCCTCGGCGATCGTGCACCGCGCGAGTCGTTCGTTGAGAGGCGGAAGAAAGGTCGTCTGGCTCGCGGTCATCGGCGCGGGCGTGGCTCTTGGGCAACCCGCGCCCGCCGAGGAGCGCACCGTACTGTTGGGGAAGATCGAGGGCGTCATCAACCCCGTCACCGCGCAGTACGTCGACCGCATCGTCGCCCGCGCCGAAGGGCAGGGTGCCGCCGCGGTCGCCTTCCAGATCAACACGCCGGGCGGCCTGGCGCACTCGACGTTCCGTATAACGGGTCGCTTGCTCAACTCGCGTGTCCCGGTCATCACGTACGTCTCGCCGGCCGGGGCGCGCGCGGTGTCGGCTGGGATGTTCATCACTATGGCCGGGCACGTCGCGGCCATGGCGCCCGCGACGAACATCGGCGCGGCACACCCCGTCGACTCTTCCGGCAACGACATCAAGGGCGATCTGCGGCAAAAGGTCGAGAATGACACCGTGGCCGTGGCGCAGAAGATCGCGTTCGCACGCGGCCGCAACGCGCGGTGGGCGGAGGACGCCGTACGGAAGAGCGCGTCCGTCCGCGACGACGATGCGGCGCGGCTGAACGTCGTCGACTTCGTCGCGAGCGACGTCGCCGACGTGCTGCACAAGGCGGACGGGAAGAGTGTGGAGGTGGCCGGCCGGCGGATGACGCTGTTGCTCGCGGGCGCGCGCGTCGAGACGAACGAGCCGAACCTGATCGAGACCTTCCTGCATGTCGTCGTGGACCCGCAGATCGCGCTCCTGCTTTTCACCCTCGGCACCTTCGGGCTGATCTTCGAGCTCTCCAATCCGAGCCTGATCTTCCCGGGCGTGATCGGCGTCATCGCGATCGTGATCGCGCTCTTCGCGCTCGGGACGCTCGCCGCGAACGCAGCCGGCGTTGCGCTCCTCGTCTTCGCTCTGCTGCTGTTCGTCTCGGAGATCTGGGTGACAAGCCACGGCATCCTGATGGCGGGCGGGATCTTCGCGCTGATTTTCGGGGCGCTGCTACTCTTTCCGGCACCGAACCCCACGCTGCCGGGGCTGCGGCTGACGATCGACCCGCTCGTGCTGATGGCCGCAGCCGCGCTGCCCGCGGCCTTTGCAGTGATGATCGTAAGAGGCGCGTTGCACATGCGCCGCGTGCCGGTGCGAAGCCGCACGCAGGCGCTCATCGGAACGATCGGCGTAGCCCGTAGTGACCTCACGCCGGCCGGCATCGTTCACGCCGGCGGCGAGGACTGGTCGGCGTACGTAGAGCCCGGAAGCGTCGCCAAGGGCGCGAAAGTGCGCGTGCGGCGTCTGGACTCGATCCGGCTCGTGGTCGAACCGGCGGAAACGGAAGAGAGGGAGAGCTAAGTGAACATCGGGCTCATCGTGCTCGGGGTCATCATCGTCGTCGTGGCGTTCCTGTTCCTGCGCGCCTCGATCCGCATCGTGCCGCAGAACCGCGATCTGGTCGTCCAGTGGCTGGGGAGGTACCAGGACACCCGCGATGCGGGACTGCGGCTCCTCATTCCGGTCATTCAGAACGGCACCCTCGTCGACATGCGCGAACGGGTCAAAGAGATCCCGCAGCAGACCTGCATCACGAGGGACAACGCCCCGATCAATATCGACTTCCTCATTTTCTCGCGGGTGCTCGATGCGCGCGCCTCGGTCTTCGAGGTGCAGAACTTCGACATCGCGGTGCAGGGCATCGCGACCACGACCTTGCGCGCGGTGATCGGTGACATCCCCCTCGACGACGTCCTCGCCAAGCGCGAGCAGATCAACGAAGTGCTGCGCGCGAAGCTGGACGAGGTGACGCAGCGCTGGGGCGTGAAGGTGACCACCGTCGAGATCCGCGAGATCACCCCTCCCCGCGAGATCCAGGAAGCGATGAATCGCCAGATGTCGGCCGAACGGAATCGGCGCGCCGCGATCCTCGAGGCGGAGGGCAAGAAGCAGTCGGCGATCCTGGTGGCGGAAGGATCGAAGCAAGCCGCCATCCTCGAGGCCGAGGGTCAGCGGCAGGCGCAGAGCCTCAAGGCCGAGGGCTTTGCCCTGGCGCTGACCCGGATCTACGAGTCGGCACACACGGTGGACGCGAAGACGATGACACTGCAGTACCTCGATGCGCTACGGGCGCTCGGCGCGAGCCCGGCGACGAAAATCGTCCTCCCGACCGAATTCACGGCGCTGGCCGCACCCCTACTCAGCTTCACGCGCGAGGGTGGCGCCGCGGCTGAGAAGAAGTAACGTGCGGAGCCGCAAGGCTTAGCGCGCCGCGCCGGCGGATGTTTCACGACAGGCCGAACCCAAATGCGCGCGCGCGATTGATCAGCCCACGTACACCACGTAGCTCGAGAGGCGGCCGTCCTCGACGTCGACCACGCGGAAGCCGGGCGGTCCGGGGTCGAAGTGCGTGGGGCCGCCGAGCTTCGAGAGCTGGATACAGGTGGACGGCGTGGTGAGCAGCGTGAGCGCCCCGCGCTGGATGAGCTGCTCGCTGTGCACGTGGCCGCCGATGACCCATCTGACCTGGGCGTGCCGGCCAAGGATGCCCATCAGCTCGGCTCCGTTGCGCAGCGGCATCGTGTCCATCCACGCGTGGCCGAGCGGCCACGGGTGGTGATGCACGAAGACGATCGTCGGCGCGTCGCGATGCGCTGACAGATCCCGCTCCAGCCACGCGAGCTGCGCAGCATCGAGCGCGCCGTCCGCGTGCCCCGGCACGTGCGAATCCAGGACGGCGAAGTGCATGCCGGTGTGATCGAAGCCGTAGTAACACGGGGCGGTCACGGGCATCTCCGGACGCAACAGCCGGTTCAACGCCTCGAGGTTGTCGTGGTTGCCCATCAAGTAACGCACGGGGCACGGCAGCCCCTTGAGGATCTCCTTGAGCCGCGCATAGGACGGCGCGTACTCGGCCGGCGTCAGTGTCCGCTCGCGGTGCAGGATGTCGGGACTGGCGAGGTCGCCGCCGAGGACGGCGAACGCCGGTACGGGGTCGAGCCGGGTGACCGTCTCCACCACCCGGCGCAGCGAGGCGTCGGTGTCGAACTCGACGTCGCCGCCGCGGATCCGCCAGGTCCCGCCGGCCATGATGTGGGTGTCGGTGAGGTGGACGAAGCGGAAGCCGTCGTCGGTCATGTCATGTTTTCCGTGGTCTGGCGTACCATATCATCGTCGTGGCCATGGATGAGTTCGTCATCGACGGCGGCGTGCCC
>QHWJ01000322.1 GCA_003222535.1 Acidobacteriota bacterium
TGGCCGACAACATGCTCGATTACAATCCGGCGGCGACCGAGTCGATGGTGCGATTGATGTGGGGGGCTCTGTTGCCCGGCCGCGAGGGCGGACTGCTGAACGCCCGGCTCCGCTATTTCGATCCCGATCGGAAGCGGGCCGGGCTACCGGAAGATGTGGCCGCGCTGGTCTCTGAACTGTCCGATATCCGCACTGTCGTGACATTGATCAACCTCAACGCGTCGCAGCCTCGAACAGTCGTCGTGCAAGGCGGCGGTTACGGCGAGCATCAGCTGATCAGCGTGACCAGCGGAGGCAGGATCACTCCGGTCAATTCACCACTGCTGACGGTGCAGCTCGATCCCGGTTGCGGACAGAAGCTCGTTCTGGAGATGAAGCGATACGCGAACGCTCCGACCGTGCTTCATCCCTGGCACAGAACACATTGAACGATTATGGGCGAGAACCTCGCGCGCCGCGAAGGCTTCAAGGACTTCATCGTGAACCAGGGCTGCGACATCCTGCACCCCGATCTGCGCAATTCCGGCGGCTTCCTCGAGACCAGGCGCATCGCCGACCTCGCGCACATTTACGGGCTGCCGATGGCGAACCACAACACCGGCAGTCAGGTATACACGTACGCGGCGGCACAGTGGGCTGCGTCGATCCGCGATTACATCGCGCTCGAGACGATCACCGGCGAGGGTGGATGGATGGATCAGTGCTGGTGCTCGACGGTCCGTACATCAAGGATGGGTTCGTTCAGGTGACCGGCAAGCCGGGCCTCGGTATCACGCTGAACGCGGACGTCGTGCGCGCACATCTGGCAACCGGCGAGACCTGGTGGGGTTAAGGTTAGGCTGTCGCGCGCGGAGGGGAAGAGCATGCGGTCACGGGCCACCCACCTCGTATCCCTGCTCGTCGCCGTAGCAACCGCGGCGTGTGCGGGCGCGCCGGCGCGGGGTCTCCATGCCACGCCGCCCGGGCTCGGCCGACTGCCGTACACCGACGCCGACGTGGATTTCATGTCGGGCATGATTCCCCATCATGCACAGGCGGTGATCATGGCAGGCTGGGCGCCCTCGCACGGCGCGCGCACCGACGTCGCGATTCTGTGCGAGCGCATCGTCGTTGCCCAGCGCGACGAGATCGCCATGATGCAGACCTGGCTGCGGGATCGAGGCCAGCTCGTACCCGACGCCGCGTCGACGCGCCACAGGATGACGATGAACGGCGTCGAGCACGAAATGCTGATGCCTGGCATGCTGACCGACGAGGAGATGGCCGCACTCGATCGCGCGCGAGGCCCGGAGTTCGATCGCTTGTTCCTTGTCGGCATGATCAAGCATCATCAGGGCGCGATCGACATGGTCGACGGGCTCTTCAAGGCGTACGGCGCGGCGCAGGATGAGACGGTGTTCCGGTTCGCGTCCGACGTCTACGCCGACCAGTCCATCGAGATCGATCGGATGAACAAGATGCTGGAGGAAGGTCGCCCATGAAATGGATCGCCGCCTTGTTTGTCGCGTCCCTGCTCGCGGGGAGTGCATTCGGCGTTGCTGCGTGCGCGGGCTCGTCGAAAACGGCGCCGGCCGCCGTGACCCCGAGCGCGCCTCCCGCGGCCGCGCCGCAACCCAATCCACCGCCGGCCGCGAGTCCGCTGCCTGCGACTCCGCCGGCGCCCGCGACGCCGCCGGCACCCGTCGCCCCAGCGCCGCCGGCGGCCGCAACGCCTCCGGGCGACGCGTCAGCCGCTGCACCGGCTGGAGGCGAGGCGGCGTCCGCGGGCGGACGCGGCGGACGCGGCAACCCGCCGCCTCCACCGCCGCCGGCTCCAGCCGTCATGCCTCCGCCGGTTGCGCCCATCGTGTCGGCGACCGCGCCGACTCCCGATCCACGCGTGGGCCTCAAGGCCGGCCGGTGGGACGCGGCTCAAGCGGCGTGGAACATGCGGATGCTCTCGACCACGCCGCCGAGGGGACGGGTGCTCGGCGCAACGCACTCGGACCTGGCGTTCTCGGGCAAGTACGTGATTCAAGGCAACTACAACGGGTTCGAGATCTACGACATCTCCAATCCCGCGAAGCCGGTGCTCATGCAGACCTATCTCTGCCCGGCGTCGCAGAACGATGTGTCTGTCTACCGGAATCTGCTCTTCATGTCCGCGGAGGCGACCAACAGCCGCGCGGACTGCGGGTTCGAAGGCGTTCCCGAGCCGGTCAGCAAGCTTCGCGTTCGCGGCGTTCGCGTGTTCGACATCTCGGACGTCAAGCATCCGAAGCTCGTGACGACGGTGCAGACGTGCCGGGGATCGCATACGCACACCGTCGTCACGGACCAGAGCGACGACAGCAACGTGTACATCTACGTCTCGGGCACCTCTGGCGTGCGGTCGGCTGAAGAGGTGCCAGGATGCGCGGACGGCGGGATCGACGATCCGAATACCGCGCGGTTCCGTCTGGAAGTGATCAAGGTGCCGCTCCGCGCGGCCGAGCGCGCGGCGATCGTCAGCTCGCCTCGCATCTTCCAGGGTCTGCCGGTGCCGCCGCGCAATGAGGAACGCGCCGCGTCCGACGAGCGCGACCGGCAGGCGGCGGCAGCGGCTGCTGCGGCCGAGGGTCGCGGCAGGCAAGGGGGCGACGGGCGCGGGCGCGGCAACGCCGGGCCGCCCACCACCGGTCCAAACCAGTGTCACGACATTACCGTGTATCCGGAGCTAGGGCTCGCGGCGGGAGCCTGCGCCGGCCTCGGCCTCCTGCTGGACATTCACGACCCGGCACACCCCGTTCGTCTCGATGCGGCTTCCGACGCCAACATGTCGTTCTGGCACTCGGCGACGTTCAACAACGACGGCACGAAAGTGCTCTTCACCGAGAAGCTGACGTTTCACAGTTACTACAAACTGCCGGCCCCGCAGACGCCGCAGGAGAACTGCGTGGCGCACAACGGATCGCTCGTCCCGATCCCCGGCCGAGACGTCATGGTCCAGGGCTGGTATCAAGGCGGCCTATCGGTGTTCGATTGGACCGACGTCAACAATCCTCAGGAGATCGCGTACTTCGATCGCGGTCCGATCGACGAGAAGCGCATGGCGATGGGCGGCTCCTGGTCCGCGTACTGGTACAACGGCGTCATCGTCAGCTCGGAGATCGCACGCGGCCTCGACATCTACGAGCTCGTGCCGAGCGGCCTCATCAGCCAGAACGAGCTCGCCGCCGCGAAGACCGTGAAGACGGCGTACTTGAACACGCAGGATCAGCAGAAGATCGTCTGGGTGCCGAGCTTCGCGCTCGCGCGGGCGTACCTCGATCAGCTCGCGCGATCGGACGGCCTCGCGTCCGGGACGATTGCCGCAGCGCGGACCACGCTCGCCAACGCCGAGCGGTCCGGATCCCAGCGCAAGGCGGCGTTGACGCAGCTCGCCTCGCAGCTGAACGCCGCGGCAGCCTCAGCCGGCGATCAGGCCAAGGTGCGCCTGCTCGCCTCGGCTGTCACCGACCTGGCAAACGCGCCGCGCTGAGGCTGGGTATTCGGCGACTCGCCGAATCGTGATTGAACGGACGGGAGCCCTGGTATAGGCTCCCGTCCATGACACGACATCTGTTTTCCACCTGCACCGCCGTCCTGCTCCTGGCCGGTTCCGCGTCCGCCCAGCAGAAGGCGACGATCACGGGCGTGCCGGAAATCCCCTTCACCTCCGTCCCGAATTTTCTGAAGCTTCCGGCCGGAGAGTACTTGGGCGAAGCGGTCGCCGTCGCCACCAACTCGAAGGGCAACATCTTCGTCTATCACCGCCGCGACACGACGCGCCTGTTCGAATTCGACAAGAACGGCACCTTCATCAAGGAAATCGGCAAGGGCTATTACGGCTTCGAATTCGCGCACTCGGTCCGCGTCGATAAGGACGACAACATCTGGACGGTGGATGAAGGCGCCAACCTGGTGACCAAGTTCAGCCCGGACGGCAAGGTATTGATGGTGATCGGCCGCAGGCCGCCGGCGGTCGATGGCCCCGTTGTCACGCCGGGTCCGAACCCGCCGGCGCAGAAGTACATCCTCTGCCGCCCGAGCGATGTCGGTTTCGATCCGCAGGGCAACATCTTCATCTCCGATGGCTACTGCAACAATCGCGTCGTGAAGTACGACAAGAACGGCCGCTTCGTCGCGCAGGCCGGCAGCGAGAAGGCGGGCAAGGAGCTCGGCGAATTCAACCTGCCGCACGGTCTCCAGGTTGACGGCCGCGGTCACGTCTGGGTGGCCGACCGGACCAACAACCGCTATCAGGAGCTCGACAACGATCTGAAACCGATCAAAGAGATTACCAATCTCGGCACCGGATGGACGTTGTGCATCTCCGCCGGACCGCATCAGTACATCTTCTTCTCCAACTCGAACCCGAACGGCAATCCGCCGGGCTCATGGCAGAACACGGGCGAGATCTACAAGGGGGAATTGGATGGCACGATCCTCGGCAAGTTCGGGAAGCCCGGCAAAACCGTGCCCGGCTTTCAGGTTGTCCACAAGATCGACTGCCGCAACCCCAACGAGCTCATCCTCGGCGAAATCGAATCGTGGCGCGTGCAGAAATACATTCTGCAGCCGGCGCCGCCGCGCACCGCGGGAGGAGAACGTCGATGACGCGCTTTATTTACGCACTGTTGACCGCAACCGTCGTGGCGGCGATGCCGCTCTCCGCCCAGAACGCGGCGCCAGCGCTGAACTTCGACTCGGCGCCCGCGCCGCTGGTGCTGCCCGACGACATCTATCTGGGCGAGGTCGGTGGCGTCGCGACCAATTCGCGCGGCGAGATCTTCGTATACACGCGCACCGGCCATCCGACGCTGTCGATGGGAACGGCGCGGCCCTTCGCGCACGGCGGATCGCGGCTGTTTCAGTTCGATCGCAACGGGAAATTCGCGCGCGAGATTGGCCAGGGACTCTACGGGTTTCTGTTTGCCGCGCAGGTTCGCGTCGATCCCCAGGACAACCTCTGGGTCGTCGATGAGATGTCGGCCATGGTCATGAAATTCGATCCGCAGGGCCGCGTTGCACTTCTCCTCGGGCGCAAGCCGGAAGCGATTCAGAATCCGCCGCGCGCGGGCGGACCAGGCGCGGGCGGTGAAGGCGGAGGCGGCCGAGGCGGCGGTCCTCCCGGAGCGGGAGCGCAGCAGGACGTCTTCAACCGTCCGACGGACGTCGGGTGGGACGCGCAAGGCAATGTCTTCGTCGCCGACGGCCGCGGCAACGCGCGCGTCGCCAAATTCTCGAAGGACGGCGTGTTCGTGAAGTCATGGGGCCAGAAGGGCACCGCGCCCGGCCAGTTCGCCAGCGTCGACAGCATCGCCGTCGACGCGCAGGGCAATGTGTACGCGGCTGACGGTGGGAACATGCGCATCCAGGTGTTCGACAACAACGGCACCTTCAAGACCGAAATCAAGAACGTCGGCAACGCCCAGGCCATCTGTATCACGACGGCCGCAAACCAGGTCATGTACGTCTCGAATTCCAATCCGCCGAACGACCTCGACACGGCCGGCGAAATCTACAAGATGCGCCTCGACGGATCGATGATTGGAAAGTTCGGCAGGGCCGGCAAGCTGCTGAAGGAGTTCGGCACCGTCAACGCGATCGACTGCCGCGGCGAGAACACGCTGTATGTCGGCGAAGTCGGCAATTTCAGGGTGCAGAAGCTCACGATCCACTAGTAGTGTCCCGTAACAGTGATTCGTCACATAATTCCCGGGCGGGGCATCCCGGCTGGCTGCGTTGCTCGTCGCTTACATACTCCCGGTATGCGCGCTCCTCGCGCCTTGCCATCCGGGCGCCGCGCTCCGGGACTTATGCAACGAATCACTGTTACGGGACACAGCCATCTCATAAACGTACGTGGTGTCCGCCTTCAGGCGGACCGTTACGGTCCGGCCTCGGGCGGATCGTCAGGGTCCGGCTAAAGCCGGACACTACGTAAGAAGGAGGAGCGAATATGTGCGACCAGGATCAATTTGAGAAGGATCGACAGGAGTACGAGGCGCGCGGACTCGTGACACGGCGGCAGTTCGGCGTCCTCCTGGGCGCGGGCATGGCGATGATGCTGCCGCGCGTCGTGAACGCGGTCGCGGTGACCGACGCGGACGTGACCGTGAAAACGCCGGACGGCACGGCCGACTGCTACTTCGTGCACCCGTCGACCGGCACAGCTGCAGGCGTGCTGCTGTGGCCCGACATCTTCGGCCTTCGGCCCGCCATGCGCCAGATGGGCAAA
>QHWJ01000323.1 GCA_003222535.1 Acidobacteriota bacterium
GCAGAGCAGGGCCACGGCGACCGACGTCCCGGTGATCCCTCACGAAGCGGTACCCAACTTCTTCAAGAACCCTCCCGGGATCTACACCGGCGAGAACATGGGCATCGCCACCAACTCGAAAGGCTATATCTACATCTACCATCGCGCCAACGAGACGCGTCTTTTCGAGTACTCGCCGCAGGGAAACTTCACGCGCGAGATCGGGCGCCACAACTACGGCTTTGCCTTCGCGCACTCGGTGCGAGTGGACGCGCAGGACAACATCTGGGCAGTTGACGAGGGCACCGACATGCTCGTCAAGTTCAGCCCCGAGGGGCGCGTGCTGATGACCATCGGCCGTCGCACGGATCCCGTGGCATCGCTCTCGAACATGCCGGGTGGCGGCGGGTTCCATGGCCGCAACGAGAAGTACCGGTTCGGCCGGGAAACGGACGTCGCGTGGGATCAGCAGGGCAATATCTTCGTGTCCGACGGATACAGCGACGCGCGCGTGGTCAAGTTCGACAAGAACGGCCGGTTCATCAAGGCGGCCGGTACGCGGGGAAACGGCAACCTGCAGTTCAATACGCCGCACTCCATCGCCACCGACTTCCAGGGCAACGTCTACGTGGGCGATCGCGGCAACGCCCGCGTGCAGGTGCTCGACAACGACCTGAACTGGAAGGCGAACTACCCGAACGTCGGGAATCCGTGGGCCGTGTGCGTCTCGGGCGGCCCGGGGCCGAAGAACCCCGGAAAGCAGTTCCTCTACGTGTCCAACTCCTGGCCGGACAGCGCGCCGGCTGATGCCGCCGCGTTCACCGGCGAGGTGTACAAGATGGAGCTCGACGGCACGATCATCGGCAAGTTCGGGCGTGCCGGTAAGGCTCCCGGCGAGTTCGCGACGATTCACCAGATGGACTGCCGCGATCCCAACATCATTTACACCGCCGAGATCAACAACTGGCGCTCGCAGAAGATTCTGCTCAAGCCGCAGGCCATGAAGACGAGTGCGCAATAGGAGACCTATGACACGAACACTCAAGGCTCTTCTGGCAGCGGTGGTCCTGGCGTTCGGCGCCTCGCCGGCGGCGCAAACCTCCGTGCCGGAAATTCCCTTCGACGCCAACGCCGACCTGTTGAAGACGCCGCTCGATCTGTTCGTGGGCGAAGTTGGCGGCGTGGGGCAGAATTCGAAGGGACAGATCTTCGTATACACGCGGACTGGCCATCCCTACGCGACCGTCGGCGACAACCGGACATTCGCGCGCGGCGGCTCGCGGCTCCTGCAGTTTGACCGGACCGGAAAGTTCGAGCGGGAGCTGGGGCAGGATGTGTATGGCTTCAACGACGCGATCGGTCTGCGGGTCGATCCGCAGGACAACGTGTGGACGATCGACGAGGCGGCGAGCCAGGTGGTCAAGTTCGACGCGGAAGGACGCGTCGCCCTCGTCCTCGGACGAAAACCCGAGGCGATCAATGTCCGACCCGGAGCGCCGCCGGGCGGCGAAGGACGCGGCGGGCCGGAAGCGGGCCGTGGTGGGGCGGCAGGGGGCGGTGGCGGCCGTGGCGGTGGCCGAGGCGGTCCTCCCGGATCGGGCACACCGGGCTCCACGTTCAACCGTCCGACGGATGTCGCGTGGGATCGGGCCGGCAACATCTACGTCGCGGACGGCATCGGCAACACCAACCGCGTGGCGAAGTTCGACAAGGAAGGCCGGTTCATCCGGCAGTGGGGCTCGACAGGTTCGGAGAACGGGCAGTTCACCGGCGTGAAGAGCCTGGCGGTCGACGCACAGGGCAACGTCTACGTGGCGGACGCTGGCAACAAGCGCATCCAGGTGTTCGATGCCGACGGGAATTTCAAGGCCCAGTTCGGAAACATCGGCACGCCGCTGACGATGTGCATGACCACGGGGCCGACGCAGTACCTCTACATCTCACACTCGGGCGATCCGGACGGGATGGTGGACGCCACGATCTACAAGGTGCAGCTCGACGGACATGTGGTCGGCAAGTTCGGCTCCGCCGGCAAGCTGCAGAAACAATTCGGTCTGGCCAACTCGATCGATTGCCGCAACGAGAACGACCTGCTCGTCGGCGAGATGACCAACTGGCGCGTTCAGAAGGTTACGCTCAGGGCCGGTCGCTAGTTCTTCTCTCTGCTTTTCGCGACGGCGCGCACACATCGCGCCGTCGCCGATTTTCCCGCCAACTCGCCGGAGCTCACCGGCGTGGCTCGCAAGGGAAAGCGGAAAGGCTCCCCCACAACATCTTCATGCCGGCGGAGCGATAATCTTCGTTATGCCGAGGACGCGGATGATGCGCCTGCTTGCGGGTGTTTGTGCCGGCGTGTTGATCGCCGTCGCGGCGCTGGCGCAGTTCGGCGGTCCGCGCGGGCCGTTTCACGAACGGCCCAACATTCCCTACGACGGACGGTTCACCTTCGTCCGCCTGAAATACACGACCGCGCCCGGCGGCTACTGGTATGGCGGCTGGCCCGCGTGGGGACACGGGTATCCGCTGGCGGAACAAAACCTCATGCGCATCATGAACGAGGTCAGCTTTCTCAACCCCTACGTCGACGAGATCAACGCGCTGACACTCGACGATCCCGAGCTCTTCAGATATCCGATCGCCTACATCATCGAGGTCGACTGGTGGGCGATGACCGACTCCGAGGCGGCGGCGCTCCGGGCCTACATCGAAAAAGGCGGGTTCGTGATCGTCGACGATTTCAAGCCGCGGCGATTTCGAGGCGGATTCGGAGACGGATTCGGCAGCGGCTGGGATGTGTTCGAGGCGGATATGAAACGCGCGCTGCCGTCGGCGCGGTTCGTCGATCTGGACGCGTCACATCCGATCTTCCACTCGTTCTTCGAGATCGACCGGCTCGACATCATCCCGCAGGCGTATATTGCGGGCCGGCCCATCTTCCGCGGGCTGTTCGAGGACAACGATCCGGCGAAGCGCCTGCAGATGATCGTGAACTACAACACCGATGTCTCGCAGTTCTGGGAGTGGTCGGGGACCGGGCTCAGGCCGATTGACGACACCAACGAAGCGTACAAGCTCGGCGTGAACTACATCATCTACGGGTTAATGCATTAGTGATCAAGGCGGGATTCACCCTTGAGGTGATCGAGCGCGCTGCCGGTGCTCGGCTGTCCCTTGTCGTTCTCGAGGAAGATGAGCTGCATGTCGGCGAGCTTGAGCCGGTCCGGCGCCTCAGTCATCGTCTGTCCACCGAAGTTCTTCTGATACCACTCGACGGCCTTCG
>QHWJ01000069.1 GCA_003222535.1 Acidobacteriota bacterium
ACCGACGTCAGCCGCGAGGCGGGCATTGCCGCGGCGACGAAGTGCTACGGGATGACGGTCGTCGCCGCGGACCTCGACGAAGATGGATGGCCGGATATCTATGTCGCCTGCGACTCGACGCCAAGTCTGCTGTTCATGAACAATCGCGATGGAACGTTTCGCGAAGAGGGTGTGGTGCGCGGAGTCGCGCTGAGTGAGGACGGGGGCGAGCAGGCGGGAATGGGCGTGGGAATCGGAGACTACGATCTGGACGGACATCTCGATCTGGTCAAGACGCACTTTGCCGACGATGCGAATGGCCTCTATCGCAACGACGCCACCGGCAATTTCGACGACCTCACCCGGACGACGAGGATTGGAGTCGAGACCCGGTATGTCGGGTGGGGCGCCGGGATGATAGACCTCGACAACGATGGCTACCCGGATCTCTTCATGGTGACCGGCAACGTCTACCCGGAAGTGGAACGCAAGCTCCGAAGTATCCCAACAAGACACCCCGAGTGGTGTTCCGCAATCTTGGCAATCGGACCTTCGAGGAGCTTCAACAGGAGGCCGGTCCCGGCGTCGCCGCCGCGCATTGCAGCCGCGGGTGCGCGTTCGGGGACTTCGACAACGACGGCGATGTGGACGTGTTAATCGTCAACTTGAACGAACCGCCGTCGCTGTTGCGCAACGACCTTGCCGGGACCGGGAACTGGATCAAAGTGAAGCTCGAAGGCGTCAAGTCGAATCGCAGCGCCATTGGCGCGCGAGTGCTCGTGCACGCCGGGGACAGAACAGAGGCGCAGGCGGTGCTCAGCCAATCCAGCTTCTATTCGTGCAACGATCCGCGTCTGCACTTCGGTCTCGGCCGCGCCGCCGCCGCAACGGTCGACATCTACTGGCCCAATGGTCTGCACGAGACGCTCACCCGCGTTGCCGCCAATCAGCTGATCACCGTCCGCGAAGGCGCCGGTGTCGTGGCCAGCAATGGCTGGAAGTAGGGGCGGCCCGCGAGCCCGCCCCTAGTCCTGCCGAAGCGTCTGGAGTGGGTCGACGCCTATGGCGCGTTGTGCCGGGATATACATCGCGGCGAGCGCGACGGTGACGAACACGGCAACCACGGCACTCAAGGTGAGCGGATCGGTCGGCGTGACGCCGAACAACAGCGTCCCGAGTAAGCGACCGATTCCGGCAGATACGAGAACGCCTGCGCCGAGTCCAATCAGAACAGGCGTGAACCCCTGAGTGATGACCAATCGACGAATGTCGCCAGGCAGAGCGCCCAGCGCGAGGCGAATCCCCATCTCATTCGTCCGTTGTGCGACTGAGTACGACACCACGCCGTAGATACCGAGACTCGCCAAGAGCGTTCCCGCGACGGCGAAGAGCAGCACGAGCGCCGTTTGAAACCGGCGTTGCCCGACGGAATCCGTTACCACGTCGTCCATCACACGGAATGCCGGCAAGGCCAGTTCCTGATCCAGCCCTCGAATCACTCCTCGGAGGGAGGATGCTATGGTCTTCGAATCCGTCGTCGTTCGGATCACCACGACGAGATCCATGCTGTTCACACCTGGCGGAACGACGCTTTGCCAATACGGTAGATAGACCGTGGGCGAGGGAGCTCGATCCAAGCTGACGCCGTGGACATCGCCAACGATGCCGACGACCTGAATCGGTGGCCGCGTCAGAGGGCCCATGTGAAACTGCTTGCCAATTGGATCCTCGCCAGGCCACAGACGGTCAGCCGCAACGGCCGAC
>QHWJ01000070.1 GCA_003222535.1 Acidobacteriota bacterium
GCCATCTCGCGTCGCCGACTCAGCGTGCGAGCGAGCAACAGGTTGGTCATGTTGACGCACCCGATCAACAGCAGTGCGCCGACGGCCGCCCACATGAGCGTCAAACCGCTCCGCACGCGTCCCGCGACTTGATCCTCGAGCGGAACAAGGTCCGCCTGTAAGGTCGCCCCAGGCGGACGCTGCGGCAGCGTTTCCTGCAGCGCATTGAGCGCCGAGCGCGCCTGCGCGACGGAAACGCCTGGTCTCAGTCGCGCGATGCACGCGAAATTGAAGCCGCCGCCGTCGAGTTCCTCCGGCGAGGGCCCCAAGGGCTTCCAGATCTGCGGCGCCGACGTCGTGGCAATGGCGATGGGGAAGAGCTCGCTGACCTTCGGGAATGAGAAGGGCGGGAGGACGCCAACGATTTCGTACGGTTCGCTGTTGAGCGCGATCGTGCGACCAACAACGCTGGGTTCGGCGTTGAAGCGCCGGCGCCAAAGGTCGTCGCTCAGGAGAACGACATGGTCGCGGCCGCGTTGATCTTCTTCGAGCGAAAAACTTCGTCCCAACTGAGGCTTCACGCCGAGCAATGAAAAGAGGTTCGCGGACACCCTCATCGTCTGCAAGCGTTCTGGCTCGCCAGCACCGGTGAGGCTCATCCGCAGTCCGCCGATCACGGCCAGGTCTTCAACAGCGTTCCAGTGGCGTCGCCATTCCTGAAAGTGCGCCAGATTGACAGGTGCGGGCCGTGTGGCCCCGCTGAAGCGAACGACTTCGTGGACGGCCGCCAGCTGGTCAGGGTGTTGGTACGCGAATGGACGGAAGAAGATGTGATCGACCACGCTGAAGATGGCCGTGTTCGCGCCGATCCCGAGAGCCAGCGTGAGAACAGCGATCGCCGCAAAGCCCGGATTCTTGCGCATCATGCGAAGCGCGTAGCGCGTGTCCTGAACCAGTCGCTCGAGCCACATCCAGCCCCACATCTCGCGCATCTCCTCTCTCAGGTACGTGACGTTGCCGAATTGCTTGTACGCCGCGTGCCGAGCATCATCGGTTAAGAGACCGCCCTCCCGTTGCTCTTCGCGAGCGAGCGCCAAATGTGTCTCGATCTCACGGGCGAGGTCCTCTTCCAACTCACGTCTGTTGCGCCACGGGCGAAGCCAGAGCGGGATTCCCACGAGCTCACTTCCTATTCCGTACGAAGCGCCTCAAGCGGACTGAGACGCGCGGCCCGGCGCGCGGGCAACCAGCAGGCGAGAAGCACGACGACAAACAGGAGCAGCGTCGTCCCGGCAAACACGCCAGGATCGCGCGGGCCGACGCCGTACAGGAGCGATGCGATCAGCCGACTGCCGGCGAATGCCGTCGCGAGCCCGACGATGATACCGGCGAAGGCGACGATGCCTCCTTGCCGCACGACCATCCACGCAACACTTCCCGGTTCTGCGCCGAGCGCGAGGCGGACACCAATTTCAGCCGTGCGCTGACTGACGATGTAGGACATGGCGCCATAGATACCGATGACCCCGAGCATCAGCGACACGCCGGCCGCAATCGCCAGCAGCACCATCGTGAACGCCATCTGCGCCGCAGCACGGTCGAGGGTGTCTTGCAACGTGCGCACCTGCGCGAGGGCAAGGTTCGCATCGACCTCACCAATCGCGCGGCGTATCAGTTCGGTCAGCGCGCCCGGTGCCGGGGCGGTACGGATCACGTAGCTCATGGCGTCAAGCCGGGGCGCCATGTTCACGCGACGAGAGGCAAATATCGGATCTTCGAAACGTTGCGGATTGGCATGCTGAATTCCAGCGCAACCAGCCGGTCAGAATTTGCGTATGGCAGAGGGTTCAGCACGACCCGATGCACGACAGCAAAAATCGACGCGTTCGCCGCAATGGCGAGGGCGAGCGTCAACACCGTCGCCACGGTGAAGGCCGGACTCCGCAACAGCCGGCGCCCCGCGAACCGCGTCTCCTGCCACACGCGCTCAAATGCTGCTCCTGGCCGCATGTCCCTCAACTCCTCTTTGGTCAATGCGACGCTGCCAAATTCACGGCGCGCCGCGAGCTGCGCATCACGCCGCGGGAGACCCGCCTCGATGCGCTCGTCAGTCGCGAGTTCGAGGTGGGTCTCAAGCTCGCGATCGAGGTCCTCCTCCTCGGCTTTGCGCCAGCGCCAGAAGCGGAGGTCGCGCATGAGAGTCCCTGCCTATTGAGCGGGTTCCATGAGGAGGCCGATCGCCCGGGCGAGCTGTCGCCACTTCGAGTGCTCGCTCGCCAACTGTTTCTTTCCGGCAGCAGTCAATCGGTAGTACTTGGCTTCCCGATTGCGATCGGGCATCGGCTCCCACCTTGCGGTGACAACGGTTAGACGGAGGCGCGGTCGATTCGGTTGGCGTACGTGGCTGTAGTTAAATGACCAAACGACCAGATGTGCGGTCTGGTCCCTACTAGGTGCGCAGCGCGCTCATCGGCGAGATCGCGGCAGCACGGCCCGCCGGAATGATGGCGACGAAAAAACGCGCATCCTGCGAGCGATCCGGCGGCGACGGTGAGGGCGAAGGGTCCTCGTCAGAAGCGGCTCGAGATCGCCGGGCGGGGAGTCGGTGACCAGCATGATCCCTTGGATGAAATGGGACAGCCGCTCGATCAGCCTCATCTGGTCATTCTTGTAGTCGAGGCAATCAGGAGGCGAGAAGGTCACTGACAAGGCCGCGCTCGTCAAGGCGCTGAACGATTCCCTTGCCTACTGCGATAAGGCCTACAGGGCGACCACCGATTCCAACTACATGCAGTCGATCACGGTCGGTCCTGGTGTCGGCCAGGCGGCGGCGAAGACGGTTCGCGGCGCCGTGCTGATGTTCAACGTTGCCCACAACAACGAGCACTACGGTAACATCGTCGTCTACATGCGAGTAAAAGGACACGTGCCTCCGTCAACGGCACGCACCCAGCAGCCGCCGAAGAAGTAGGGACGATCTAACACCGTCGCCGCAGATCATCGAACATGAACACGTCGGTCGCTCGCGTGGCCGCCCTCTACGACATTCACGGCAACCTGCCGGCACTTGAAGCCGTTCTCGAACAGGTGCGCGAAGCGGCCGTCGATCACATCGTGGTTGGCGGCGACGTGCTGCCAGGTCCAATGGCACGCGAGACGATGCAATGCCTGCTGAATCTGCCGTTTCCCGTGGACTTCATCTACGGGAACGGCGAGGTCGCCGTGCTCGAGCACCTGGCGGGCAGAACGCACAGCGCGTGTGCCGGAACAGTATCGCCCGGCCATTCAATGGCCAGAAGACTTCGCGACCCGTTACATCCTGCAGCCGCCGTCCGCGGCGGAGATGCTCGACCTGTTCACCCGAGCGTCGATCTGATACTGAGAACGTGGCAAACTCATTCGGATGCAGCCGATGATCGCCAGCATCTGTGCGCAGATGCGTCCGTGAGTTCCATTTTTCCAATACACGCCCACTTCCAGCGTCGTAGAGTCGCATGATGCAGACACTGCACGGCAAAGTGGCCATTGTGACCGGCGCCAGCAGAGGCGTCGGTCGAGGCATTGCGCGCGAGCTCGCCAGCGCAGGTGCGAAGGTGTACGCGACCGGCCGGTCGGAGCAGGACCTTCGCGACATGAACGGTCTCGGCACCGCGCTCTGCTGCGATCATCGCGTGGACGCCGAAGTTGACGCGGCGTTCCGCCGGGTTCTCACCGAAGCCGGCCACGTCGATCTTCTTGTGAACAACGTCTGGGGTGGCTACGAGCGGATGGTTGAGGACGGCGAGTTCACCTGGCCGAAGCCGTTCTGGGAGCAGCCCTTGTGGCGGTGGGATGCGATGTTCGGCGCCGGCGTTCGCGCCCACTATTACGCCAGCCAGCTCGTCGCACCATCGATGATCGCGCAACATCACGGCTTGATCGTCAATATTTCGTTCTGGGCCGCGCAGAAGCGCATTGGCAACGTGGCGTACGGCGCCGCGAAGGCCGCGACCGACAAGCTGACGGCAGACATGTCCGTAGAGCTGCGGCAGCACGGGGTGACGGCTGTGTCGCTGTACCCGGGACTGGTCCGGACGGAAAAGGTCATGGAATCCGCTCAATGGCTGGACCTGACCAACTCTGAATCCCCGGAATTCATTGGACGGGCGGTTGTCGCCCTCGCAATGGATCCTGATGCGCTGCGCCATACAGGAAAGGTCCTCGTGGCGGCGGCTCTCGCGAAGGAGTACGGCTTCACCGACATCGACGGCACGACTCCCCGCCCGTTGACGCTCGCCGATGTCTAATCCATTCGAACTCGGAGACTGTCGGACCGAGGACGGCGGTTCGGCTCGTCCAGATGAGCGGCGGACGCGTCAGCATCAATGACATGTCGCGGAGCCACGGCCTGAGCCGGCAACAGTTCGCCCGTCGATTCCGTGCCGCCGCCGGGATACCGCCGAAGCTGTCTGCGCGCATCACTCGCTTTCAGACGCTCGTGCACGCACTGCTGTCTACGGACGTGTCGCGCTGGGCCTCGCTGTCCTCGGCAGTTGGTTTCTACGACCAGGCACACATGATCAACGAGTTCCGCGCCTTCGCCGGTTCGTCTCCGACGGTCTTCTTTCAACCGCACGGCGGCAACGTCGACGTCGCGAATATTCGACTCTGCGGCCCGCCCAGCGAGTGGTTGCGGCCCGATCCGTCGGGAGCGAATACGCGTTTGGTGGCTGGCGAGAAAGGTCGATCTGGTGCCGTGTCATCGTCATGCGCAGGTTGTTCGATAGGACGCGACTTCTCGTAACCGGACATTCCCGGAGCGACCATTCGAATCGAGCGCTCTCTGTTCCGATTGAACGCGTTGTGGAGCTATCGCCTTCCCGCTGGCGTCAATCTGTATAGACGCGCGCAGCGGAACTGCCTCGTGACGTTGGTTGTTGTCTCGCGTTCCGTTCTCAGGCCGTCACTGGTCCGCAAGCTATCTGCGATTGGCGACGACTGTCAGCCCGGTGAGGTCGGCGGAACTGACCGTGATGGTCCCCGGGCCGGATGGCGCGCCAGACACCGCGAATCGGGTTCGAGTCCCGTCGACCCCGCCATCGAAGGCTTCAACAAACCCAAACGATGCCGCGCCAATTCCACCGGCTGGTCCAGCCGCGTTCGCGGTCGCATTGATGTGGTACGTTCCGGGAGCAACTTCGCCGATGGTGAACGTCCCGTCGTCGTCGGCCATGGCCATCATCGGCATGAACGATGCGCTCCTTCTCATGGTGTCGACCGTCAGACGCTCCGGCGGTCCATCTCCAAGCACGTCCGGGTAGGAAGCGAAGCCGGTCTTCTCGATGTCGAGAATGTATTGCGCCAGCTCGAGGCCGTCGAACGCGAATGCGCCGTCAGCGTCGGTGATCGATTGACGCGGCCGGCGCCCGAAGGTTCCTCCCGGTACGTCGACGACCATCGTGAGCGTCACGCGCGCGCCACTGATCGGCGCTCCAGAGACGGCATCCGCGACCCGTCCCGTGATACGCCAGCCGCCGGTCGAGGAACCCTGGGCGGCCAACAGGAAGAGCGAGAAGACGGAAAGGCCGAACATTACGTGCCCGAGTCTATGCAGTCGGCCGTCGTCCGTAAACTGAAAACGGCCCGGGCCGACGCGTCGTGGTCCGTCATAGACAAATCGACGCTCCCACGCTTCGTCTAGAATGCAGCGCATGCCGACGGCTGAGCGGATCGCTGGATGGATGAGGCGTCAACTCGTGACGGCCGGCGCGCGGGGATTCCTGGTGGGGCTGAGCGGCGGGCTGGATTCGGCCGTCGTCGCGCGGCTGGCGCAACTGGCCGCCCCCGGCGCGGTGCTTGGTGCGGTCCTGCCGTGTCACAGCGACCCGCAGGACGAGCACGATGCCGCAATCGTCGCGAAGCACTTCTCGCTGGCAACGGTTCGAATCGATCTGGCGCCGGCGTACGACAGGTTGATTGCCGACGCTCAGGCGGCGCTTCAGAGATTGCCCGAGCAGACGCGCGGGACAACGCCCGCCGGAGGTCTTCCGCTCGCGAACGTCAAGCCGCGGCTGCGGATGACGACGGTGTATTTCCTGGCGAACAGCCTCAACTATCTGGTGGCCGGCACCGGCAACCGCTCGGAGATCGCCATCGGGTACTTCACGAAGCACGGCGACGGCGGCGTCGACCTGCTGCCGATCGGGCACCTCGTGAAGAGCGAAGTTCGCGGCGTCGCGCGGGAGCTGCACGTACCGTCGCCGATCATCGAGCGCAGGCCGAGCGCGGGGCTCTGGATGGGTCAGATCGACGAAGAGGAAATGGGCTTCACCTACGCCGAGCTGGAGCGTTACCTCGACGAAGGCCCGCAGGGGGTGTCGCCGGCGCTCGCGATGCGCATCGAACGGCTCACGCGCTCGAGCGAGCACAAACGGGCTCTGCCTCCAATCCCGGACATGGACTGAACAATTGCAAGTCTGAAGTCTGAAGTCTGAAGTCTGAAGTCGCACTTCGCACTTTCGCATTCCTACAGGTCCGCAAATTTGTAGCCGACGCCCCAGACCGTGAGCAGAAACTTCGGCTGCGCGGGATCGGACTCGATCCGCCGTCGCAGCCGCTTCACGAGCGTATCCACGCTGCGCACGGTGACGTAGGTGTCGCCGCGCCAGATCTTCGTGAGCAGCGCTTCGCGGCTGAAGACGATGCCCGCGTGCGTGGCGAAGAGATACAGCAGGCGGAATTCCTGATCGGTGAGCTCCACGTCTCGCCCTTCTATCCGTACGCGGCGCCGCGCCGGATCGATGTCGATGCCGTGGATCCGGACCGCCTCGCCGCCGTCGGCGGCCGGCAGCGGCGCGTCCGCCGCCGTCTGCCGCGGACGCCGGAGCAACGCGCGCGCCCGGGCGACGAGCTCGCGGATGCCGAACGGCTTGGTCATGTAGTCGTCGGCGCCGCTCTCGAGCCCGATCACTTTGTCCGACTCCTCACGCCGCGCGGTCAACATGAGGATGGGCACGTCCTGGTTCGTGCGCCCGTTCCGGACCGCCCGGCACAACGCCAGGCCATCGATTCCGGGAATCATCACGTCCAGCACCAGCAAGTCGAAGCGCTCGCTCTCAGCGCGTTTGAGCGCCGTCCGACCATCGGCCAGGCCTTCGCATGCGTACCCTTCCAGGCCCAGATGCAGGCACACGAGCTCGCGAATGTTGGGTTCATCCTCGACCACGAGGACGCGCGGAGTCACCGATTTGTCACCGTTTGTCCATGTCCTCGTCACCGTATGCCGGTCAAACTGATTACTGCGGCACCAGCATCACGGCCGAAGCGTCCGGCCCGCCGCAGCCGTCGCAAAGGCGGGCAGCCCAACAAGGAGAAACTCATGACCACGACCGTCAAACGCATCGCCCTCGGAGTTGGCGCGAGCCTGGTCGCGCTCGGCGTCACCGCAGGCGTCTACGCCCGCGCTCAAGATCAGAATACGAACCAGGACCCTCGTCCGTTTAGGGGCCGCGGCATGGGTCCCGGCGGGCCCGGTGGACGCGGCGGCCCGATGGGACCCGGCGGGCCGGGCGGACCGATGGGCATGCTGCCGATGTTCGGCCCGCGTCTTGGCCTGACCGACGAGCAGAAAGATCAGGTCAAGAGCATCGTTGAGTCGCACAAAGGAGAGTGGAAGGCCATCGCCGATCGCGTCCGGACGGCACATGAGGCGCTGGAAGACGCCGTGACCGCCGATGCAGTCGATGAAGGGCTCGTCCGACAACGCAGCGCGGAGGCCGGTGCCGTCGAAGCGGACATGGCTGTCGCCCGCGCGCGCGCGTTCGCCGAGTTCGTGCAGATCCTGACCGCCGATCAGAAGGCACAGCTGCAGACGATGCGGGCGGAGATGAAGAAGCGGATGAAGGGTCGTCGACAAGCCGGACGGGGCATCAGGTAAATCTGGTAATCGGGTAATCGGGTAATCGGATTGGGCGATTGAATCGCAGTTTCGCAATACAATTACTCGATTACCCGATTACTCGATTACCCGATTCGCGGTATCTATCGGTTCGCGCCGACGGATTTTCCGGCGACGGCGCGCACTGCGTCGACGATGTGCGTCGCGGAGATACCGAAGCGATCGAGCAGTTCCTCGGGCCTGCCGCTGCGGGGGATCTCGCGGACGGCGAGCCGATGGACGGTGAGGCCGGCGCCGGCGACCGCTTCGTCCACGGCGTCACCGATGCCGCCGGCTGCGTAGTGATCCTCGACGGTGATCAGATGTCCACCGGTGGCGCGGCCCGCGCTGATGAGGCCGGCGCGATCGACCGGCGCGACCGAATAGAGATCGATGACGCGAATCGACGTGCCGCCGGCTCTGAGCTGGTCGTATGCCTTGAGCGCCTCGAACACGGTGACGCCGGCGCCGATCACCGTCACCGCGTCCTCTCCGCTCTCACGCAGTACTTTCAGCCCGCCGACGGCGAACGTTTCCTCGTTCGAGTAGATCACCGGCGTCTTCGGGCGGCTCATGCGGATATACGCCAGACCCGGATGATACGCGGCGAGGGCGACGAGGCGCTCGGCGCTCACCGCGTCGCACGGATAGAGCACCGCACAGCCGGGCTGCGTGCGGCACATCGCCAGATCCTCGAGCGCCATCTGCGAGGGTCCGTCCTCTCCGATCGACACACCCGCGTGCGAGCCGGCGAGCTTGATGTTGACGTTGCTGATTGCCGCCATGCGGATGAAACGACCATCACCTGCTCGGCGATGAAATTCTCGTAGAAACGATCGGGGAACGCCTTCTCGAACCGGTCGCTGAACGTCGAATTCTTGACGTCGGCGTCGAGCGCCACCACACGCGGGTCGGCTTCGCCGAGCTTGGCGATGGCCGATCCGTACGCCTCCCGCGTGGCCACCTGCTCGCCCATCGTGTAGGCGGGCGGGGCGACCGGTTTCGGCGTCACGACGGGGCGCGATGTGGACTGGGGCTTCGGAATCTGGCTCGAAAGGTTCGCTGCGGGGCCGCCGTCCGGGACCGGCACGAACTGCTTCTCGAGCTCCGCGACCGCACGATCGAGCTCTTCGCCCTTCTTGAATGGCTTGCCGTGCCAGCCGTCCTTCCCCTCGACAAACGAGACGCCCTTGCCCTTGATGGTGCGGGCGAGGATCATCGTCGGCTGTCGCTTGATCTTGCGCGCCTCGTCGAGCGCGTCGAGAATCGCCGTCAGGTCGTGGCCGTCGATGACGATCGCGTGCCAGCCGAACGCGCGCCAGCGGCGCTCGAACTGCTCCATGTCATGCTGCCACATCGTCGGCCGGCTCTGGCCGAGCCCGTTGACGTCGGTGAGGCCGCAGAGGCTGTCGAGCCGGTCCATCGACGCGACGTTGGCCGCTTCCCACACCGACCCTTCCGCAGACTCGCCGTCGCCGAGCAACACGTACGTGCGGTATGCCGACTGGATCCGCCTGGCGTTCAGCGCGGTGCCGACCGCCGCGCAAATCCCCTGGCCGAGCGATCCGGTCGCCACGTCGATGAACGGCAGCCGCGGCGTCGGATGCCCCTCGAGATCGGAATCGAGCCGACGCAGCTTCAGGAGGTCCGCTCGATGGAAGGCGCCCGCTTCGGCCCACGCGGCGTAAAGAATCGGCGCGGCGTGCCCCTTGGACAGCACGAACCGATCGCTGTCGGGATTCTTCGGGTCTTTCGGGTCGAACCGCATCTCGGCGAAGAACAGCGCGGCCATGATTTCCGCCATCGAGAAGCAGCTCGTCGGATGTCCGCTGCCGGCTTCCGACGTCGCGCGGGCCGAGTCGATCCGCAGCCGCGTGGCGATGTTCTTCAGCGCAGGAACGAGCGACGCGCGATCAATGGGCATAAAGAATGATGAGATTGCAGATTGTTGATTGCAGATTAATTGCAGATTTCAGATTTCAGATTTCAATTGCAGATTGCGATTATTTCGATTGCAGATTCTAATTCAGATTCTGCCCGCGCGCTCAATCCTGCAATCAATCGGCAATCTGAATCTGAAATCTGCAGTCTCATCGTAAGTCGAGGAGCGCGAGGCCGTACGCGGCGGCGTGGGCGGGGGACGCGGCGAGCGCGCGCGGGGACTGGGCGGCCAGGATTCGTGCCGCGTCGTCGCGATAGCGCGCGTCGGTTGCGATCACGGCGGCGCCGCGGTACGCCGGGTCGTCGTGCAGCGCGGCCAGGCGGCACAGCACGCGCGCCGCCTCGCAGTGCCCGACAAGATCGTCGCCGCCTTCGTCCAACAGCTCGCGCAGCGAGAGCTGCATCAGCTCTTCGGCCAGCATCGAGTACGGCAGGCGGCCGGTGATCTCGAACGCCGTCAGCAACGCCGACGCTGCGCGCACGTGGTCCGCGAGCCCGGCGCGCACGGACTGTCCGCCCCGAGCGCGTTGCGGTCCGTCCGTCTCGTGCGCCAGGCCGCCGCCCGGCCGGTAGGCGCCACTGACGATGCGCTCGAGCTGGTCGACGGCAGCGGGCACCAGATCGTGCGGATCGCACAGGTCTGCGGCGCGCAGACATGCGTCGACCGACGCCGCGGCCTCGTCTACACGCGTCATCGCCGGCCAGTCGGCGCGAAGGCCGCCGACCAGCTCGCCGACCGCGGCAAGGATCCGCTCGTCGTCGGCGAGCGCGGCCACTTCGACAAACAACGCGAGCCAGGCGGCACGGCCGATGACAGTCGGTTCGGTCGCCGCGGACGCAAGGGCCTGCGCGAGCGCACCGCCGAGAGCGTCGCGGAGGTCCTCGCGGTCGGTACTGAGGTATTGACGCAGCAGGAAGGTGAGCCCAGCGGGTTCGATCGCGCCGACGGCACGTCCGGCGCCGTCAGCATGCTCCGGCGCGTCGGCGTGATCGCCCAGGAGCGCCGCGTGGACGCGCGCGGTGATTGCCTCCAGCTCCGGAATCCGGGGTGCCTGCAAGGCGCCAATTATAATGAGAGGATGATCCTCGTCCGATACGCGACGCTGGTGGCGCTGGTCCTGTGGCTCAGCGCTCTGATCAACGAGCGGTTCGGCAACCTGTTCTGGCGCGTCGATACGATTTCCTACGGCTGCGGCATCGTGACCGTCGTCGGCCTGTTCGTCATGAAGTTCATGGGGCCGCCGCCCCCTGCCTTCGTGCCGCGCGCCGCCATCGCGTCCGTCATGCTGCTCGTCGCCTTCGCGTCCACGCTGCCCGCCGCGGGCGGGTTCATCACCACCCTGATAGCGGTCAACATCGGTCTCGGGCTCGTCCTGTTGTGCTGGTACGTCCGCGAGTGATGGCCGCGTCGCCACGAAAGACACGAAAACCACGAAAACACGAAAGACATGAAACAAAATGGATCTGTTTCGTGCTTTTCGTGTGTTTCGTGCTTTTCGTGGTGTGGTTTTAGGCGATGACACACACCGTCACATTGATTCCCGGCGACGGCATCGGGCCTGAAGTCACCGAAGCAGTCGTCCGCATCCTGAACGCGTCCGGCGTCGCGATCGAATGGGAGGAGCACCCGGCCGGCCTCCTCGCCTTCGAGCGCTCCGGCCAGACGCTGCCGGTGGCGCTCATCGACTCCATTCGCCGGAACAAGGTTGCCCTCAAGGGGCCGGTGACGACGCCGATCGCGCAGGGGTTCACGAGCGTGAACGTCGGCCTGCGGAAAGCGCTCGATCTGTACGCGAACCTGCGGCCGGTGTGGAACCTGCCCGGCGTCGACGCGAAGTTTCACGGCGTCGATCTCGTCATCGTGCGGGAGAACACCGAGGATCTCTATGCCGGCCTCGAGCACGAAGTCGTGCCGGGCGTTGTCGAAAGCCTGAAGATCATCACCGAGCGCGCGTCGACGCGCATCGCACACTTCGCGTTCCTGCACGCGCGTCGGAACAGCCGCAGGAAGGTCACGTCGATTCACAAGGCGAACATCATGAAGCTCAGCGACGGTCTGTTCCTCGAGAGCGTCCGCCGCGTGGCGCGCGAGTACACCGACATCACGTACGACGAGCGCATCGTCGACGCCGCCTGTATGCAACTGGTGATGAGCCCGGGGCAGTTCGACGTGCTGGTGCTGCCAAATCTGTACGGCGATATCGTCTCGGATCTGTGCGCCGGCCTGGTCGGAGGGCTCGGCGTGGTCGGCGCCGCGAATCTGGGCACGGAGATCGGCGTGTTCGAAGCGGTTCACGGGAGCGCGCCCGACATCGCGGGCAAGAACCTCGCGAACCCGACCGCTCTGCTGCTGTCGGCGGTGCTGATGCTGCGCCACATCGACGAACCGGCCGCCGCCGATCGCATCATGCAGGCGCTCGGCACCGTGCTGACCACGGGAACGGTGCGCACGCGAGACCTCGGCGGCACGGCATCGACCATGGAGTTCGCTGACGCCGTGGCGAAAGCCCTCTGAGCCTTCAACTCTCAACTCTCAAGGCTCAGTGCTCAGCTCTCAACGCTCAAGGCTCAAGGCTCAAGGCTCAGACTGATATGAGAGTTGAGCGTTGAGAACTGATATGAGAGTTGAGCGTTGAGGGTTGAGAGTTGAGCTATCGTGCTATAGTCCGATTCGGCTCGACGAATGCAGGACGATATTTCCCAGGCCGTCATGGCGCACGAGGAGGTCCTCAAATACCTCCGCGGCGGCTACGGTGAAAGCGGTGCGCAGGCCCGCGAACGGATTCACGGATACCTCGACGAGCTGCGCACGACCCAGCGGCACAAGTTCTACAGGGCGCTCCAGCATCCGCTCTATCCGATTCTCCGCAAGATCGAGCGCAAGCACGAAAACCTGCACTACGTCACCGCCGCGGTGCGGGCGCACCGCATCGTGTACGCATCGAATCACAAGAGCCACACCGATTATCTGGTCGAGCCACTCGTGCTCGACGACAACGGCATCCGTCCGCCGCTCATCGCGGCCGGCATCAACCTGTTCGGCGGCCCGCTCGGCCTGATCCACAAGCACGTGACCGGCGCGATCCCGATCCGCCGCAACACGAAGGATCCCGGGTACTTGATCACGCTGAAGGCCTACGTCTCCGAGATCCTGAAGAAGCACGATCTGTTCTTCTATCCTGAAGGCGGCCGCAGCTACAGCGGCGAGCTGAAGGCCGCAAAGACCGGGCTGTTCAACGCGGCGCTCAGCGCCGACCGGGCGGATCTCGTCATCATCCCGGTCGCCGTCGCGTACGACCTCGTGCTCGAGGATCACATCCTCGCGCATCAGAGCGTGAAGAAGCGGCAACGCGCGTTCGGGCGCGAGGTCGCCGAGATGGTCCGCTACGCGGTCGGGTACCGGTCCCGGGCGTTCGTCACCTTCGGCGCGCCGATTTCCGCCGGCGACCGCGACGTCCACTCGCGCAGCGACGTGCTGGAGCTCGCCCGCCTCGTGCGCGCGCGCACGGGCGCGCTCTACAAGGTGCTGCCGACCGCGCTGTTCGCCGCGGCGATGCGGCCGTCGATCACCCGCCCCGATCTGGAGGCGCGGATCGATCGGCTGATCGAAGAGCTCGCCGCGCGGCATGCCAACCTCGGCGTCACGAGCGGACGACAGACGGTCGAGGAGGCGGTCGAGCCGCTCGAGACACGCGGCATCGTGGTCGCCGAAGCCGGCCGCTTCCGTGTGCGAGAGCGCACGGTGCTCCGATACTACGCGCGGACGATCGAGCACCTGCTCGTGACCACCGGCCGGACTCATTGATGCTCGGCGGCGCATCCAAAGCTCTCTTCCACCTCCTCGCACAAAGCGGCACCCTCAAGAAACTGGCGTCGCGATACGGCATGCGCAAGGCATCGAGCTTCGCGCGCCGCTTCATCGCGGGCGAGACCATCGCCGACGCGATCGACGCCGCGCGCGCCGTGGAGGCCCTGGGAATGGGTGTCACGCTCGATCTGCTCGGCGAGAGCGTCACCAGTCTCGTCCAGGCCGATGCCGCCACGCGCGAGTACGTGGCGCTCGTCGACGCGATCGTCGGATCCGGCATCGAACGCAACATCTCGGTGAAGCTGACGCAGCTCGGTCTCGACGTGGACAAGGCGAGCGCCGTCGACAACCTGCGCAAGATCCTCGAGCGCGCCGAGCCGGCCGGGTTCTTCGTCCGAATCGACATGGAGAGCTCGCCGTACAGCGAAGTGACGATCGAGATCTTCGAGACGTTGTGGCGGCACGGCTACCGGCAGATCGGCGTCGTGCTGCAGTCGGCGCTGTATCGCAGCGAGCAGGACCTGCAGCGCGTCAACGCGCTCGGCGCGCGCGTCCGCCTCGTCAAGGGCGCATACCAGGAACCGAAGACCGTGGCGCATCAGAAGAAGGCGGACGTCGACGCCGCGTACGCGCGCATGCTGAAGACGCTGATCACCGACGGGCACCACGCGGCAATCGCCACGCACGATCCCGCGATGATCGATCTCGCGCGACAGTGGGCGCGCGAGCAGAACATCGCGCCCGATCGATTCGAATTCCAGCTCCTCTACGGCATCCGCCGCGATCTGCAGACGATGCTGAAGAAGGCGGGTTACGGCGTCCGCGTGTACATTCCGTTCGGACGCGAATGGTTTCCGTATTTCATGCGACGGCTCGGCGAGCGGCCGGCGAACGTGATGTTCGTCATCCGCAGTATCTTCGAGGAGCGTGGGTAAAATTCCCGTAGCTCAGCATTTGATCAGGACCACAACGCGTCGCGCGGCACAAGTTTTGAACATACCTGAACCGCAAGCTGGCTGGCAGCGTCCTTAGGGAAGGGAAGGCTAGCTCTGGAGGAGCAGGAACGATGGTCACGAATCACGCCCATTCGATCGCGTCGCACCACGGGATGCGCACGATCGCCGACCAAGCTCAGGCGGACGGATTGGGCGGTCGCTTGTTCTATTGGCTGCGTCAGGTGTTCTGCGGCCTGCACGGGCACGACACTTTGTTGCACTTCGAGCGTCAGCGGATCTCGCTGCGCTGTGCGTCGTGCGGACACGAATCACCTGGCTGGCAACTGAATGAGGCGCCCCCGACAGTCACGGTTCGCGCTAACGCTCGTCGACACGTTCTCGCGCGACCCCACCTCGTCAGGGCGCGCCGCATCGCATGACGGAAGGCCGCGTAGCGTAAGCCGACAGCGCGCTGTACGAATCGCGCGTAGTGCGCAGCGTTCACGTTCAAGTCGATTGCCCGATTGCTCGATTAGCGCAATCGCCCCATCCACTGTGTCGCCAGCTCGACCAACGTGTCGCGGCACATGACGACGTCTGCGACGTTGACGTACTCCTCGTTGGAATGCAGGCCGGCGCCTCCAGGGCCAAAGAGGATCGACGGGATGCCTGCGAGGCCGAGGATCGCGGCATCCGTCCAGAAACTGGCGCCCGTGATACGCGGTTGACCGCCGACGCGCCCGATCGCGGCGGCCAGCGCCTGCGGCAACTCATGATTGCCGGGCACTTCGTAGCCGGGCCGGCTGAACATCGCCTTCGCGGTTCCACGAAAGGTTGCGTCTTCGCGGACCAGGGCGTCGAGAATCTGCTGGACCTCGGCGAGCGCCGTTCCCTCCGGTTCGGTCGGCAGGATGCGTCGCTCCATCTGGAGCGTCGCGCGATCCGGATAACTGCTGAGCTCGTTCCCGCCCTGGACGAAGGACGCGTGCAGCGAGCCGGTCCCGACCAGCGCGTGCGGGGGCCGCGCCTGCAGCGACGCATCCAGCTCTTCGAGACGTGCGAGGACGCGCCCGAGCCGTAGAATCGCGTCCTGACCTTCCGCGGGACGGCTGCCGTGGGCCGCCCTGCCCTTCACGTCCACCTCGACCCATGCGAAGCCCTTGTGTCCCACCGCAATATCAAGATTGGTCGGCTCGGTTACGATCGCGGCGTCAGCGCGCCAGGCTTTCACGAGCGCGTCCGCCCCGATGCTCGAATGCTCTTCGTCGACCACGGCGGCAACGATCAGGCGGCCCGACGCGAGGCCTCCCCCGTTGGCGACCGCCGCGGCGGCGGCGATCATTGCCGCGACGCCGCCCTTCATGTCCTGCGCGCCGCGACCGTAGAGTCGTCCGCCGCGCTCAACCGGCGTGAACGGATCGGTCATCCCGGCGACGCCGACCGTGTCGGTGTGCCCGCAGAACATCAGCGATCGGCCCTTCCCCTTCGTCCGGCCTTCCAGGACGCCGACGACATTGGGACGGCCGGGGGCGATGGATTCGACGGACACGTCGAGATGGCAACGCCGCATCTCGGCGGCAACGAGCCCGGCGACCGCGTGCTCGCCGGGGGCCCCCGGCACGAGCGTCGGGTTCACCGAGTTGATGGCGACGAGCTCACGCAAAAGACGGATGGATGGATCCATGTCCTGGTCCTTGGTCCTTGGTGCTTAGTTCTTGGTCCGTCCGTGGTCCTTGGTCCGTCCCTGGTCCTTGGTCCTTCCCCGGTCCTCGGTCCGTCCCTGGTCCTCGGTCTGTCCCTGGTCCTCGCCCCGTCCCTGGTCCTCGATCGGTCCCTGGTCCTCGGTCCGTCCCTGGTCCTCGGTCCGTCCCTGGTCCTCCCTCTGTCCTGGTCCTCGGTCCGTCCCGGTCCTTGGTCCGTCCCGGTTCCTTGGTCCGTCCCTGGTCCTCGATCGATTCCTGGCCCGCAGTCTGTTCCGGTTCTCCGTCCGTCCCCAGACCCCAGTCCCCTGTTCGGCACCGGGAACCGGTGACCTTGGACGGACGAAGCACGAAGGGCCAAGAACCAGGGACGCTAATGCTATCCTCGCCGCGTGAGCCGTGTCATCGCGATCACTGGCGCCTCCGCCGGCATCGGGCGCGCGACGGCGCTGCGGCTGGCGCGCGACGGCGCTGCGCTCGTGATCTGCGCGCGACGCGCAGATCGTCTGGACGCCGTGGCGGCGGAGATCACGGCGGCTGGTGGTCAGGCGCTGCCGATCATCGCCGACGTGACGCGCGCGGAGGACATGAACACGCTCGTCGCACGCTCCGTGGAGCGCTTCGGCCGTCTCGACGTGATGATGTGCAACGCCGGCTTCGGCATCGCGGGCGCGATCGACGACATCGCGCCGGATCAGATGCAGAAGCTGATGGACATCAACTACACCGGCACCTACCACGCCGCGCGCGCGGCGCTGCCGCTGTTCCGCCGTCAAGGCTCCGGCCACGTCATCATCGTCTCGTCCATCGTCGGCAAGCGGGGCGTGCCGTTCATGGGCGCATATTCGGCGACCAAGTTCGCTCAGGTCGGGCTGGCAGAATGCCTTCGGTCGGAGCTCGTGGGCTCGAACATTCATGTCAGCATCGTGTTTCCGGTGTCCACCGACACGGAGTTCTTCGAGGTGATGCTGCGCGAGACTGGCACGCCGATCACGCGTGCGATCGGGCCGCTGCAGAGTGTCACGACGGTCGCCACCGCCATCGCCCGCGCGATCGAGCGGCCCGTCCCTGAAATCTTTCCCCACGCCAGGTCGCGCGCGCTGGTGATCCTCAACGCGTTGGCGCCGGGCGTGTGCGATCGCGTCGTCAAGCGATTCGGCCGCAAGCCTGTGCGGAGGTAACGGAGGTGACGGTCTGTTGTCTGACATCGCGGTCGTCCGTGACATCGCGACCGCGGTCCGCGACGCCGGCGGCCGGACGCTGATCGTCGGCGGATGGGTGCGCGACCGGCTGCTCTACGGCCCGGGACACGAGCCGGCGAACGTGGACCTCGAAGTGTTCGGCCTCCCTGGCGATCGCCTGCGAACGGTGCTCGAGACCTTCGGCGACGTGGACGCGGTCGGCGAGAGTTTTCAGGTCTACAAGATCGGCGCGATTGACGTATCGCTGCCGCGTCGCGATTCGAAGGCGGGCCGGGGACACCGCGGCTTTGTCGTCACCGGCGATCCCGACCTGACGATCGCCGAGGCCGCCCGCCGCCGCGACTTCACGATCAACGCCGTCTCGTGGGATCCGCTGACCGGCGAGTATTTCGATCCGTACGACGGCCGCGGCGATCTCGAGCGGCGGCTCCTCCGCGTCGTCGATCCGCAGACGTTTGCCGACGATAGCCTGCGAGTCCTGCGCGCCGTGCAGCTCGCCGCCCGGTTCGATCTGACGCTCGACGGGGCGTCGCGGGAGATGTGCCGGCAGATTCCGCTCGACGACCTGCCGCCGGAGCGCGTCTGGGGCGAATTCGAGAAGCTCCTGTTCGCGCGGCGGCCGTCCATCGGGTTCGCGCTCGCGATGGAGCTGGGGGTCGTCGCGAGACTGCTTCCGGAGCTGCAGGCGCTGGCCGGCTGCCCCCAGGAGCCCGGGTGGCACCCCGAGGGCGACGTCTGGGTCCACACGCTGCAGGTGATCGATCAGGCACGCACGCGCATCGACGATCTGCCGCGGCCGCAGCAGATTGCGGTGATGCTGGGCGCCGTCTGCCACGATCTCGGCAAGCCGGCAACGACCGCCGTGATCGACGGCCGCATTCGATCGATGGATCACGAGGAACAGGGTGTGCCGCCGGCGTCCGCTCTGCTCGAACGGCTGAACGTGCGCTCGATCGACGCGTATGACGTCAGGAAGCAGGTGCTCGGCCTCACGGCGCAGCATCTCAAGCCCGGATCCTGGTTCAAGGTGCGCGACGAGGTGGGCGACGGCGCATTCCGCCGCCTCGCGCACAAAGTGGATCTCGAGCTGCTGGCGCGCCTCGCGAAGTCCGACTGCGAAGGACGCAGCCCCGGGCGGTTCGACTGCTCCGCGATGGACTGGTTTCTCGATCGAGCGCGCGCGCTCGGCGTCGAGCACCGTCCGCCCGTGCCGATCCTGCTCGGGCGTCACGTACTGGCGCTGGGCCTGACACCGGGTCCGCGCGTCGGGGAGATTCTGAAGGTCGTTTACGAGCAGCAGATGGATGGAACGGTCACGACCCTGGACGAGGCGATCGCGGCCGCCGAGCGGTTACTCTGACTTGCCGTTGCGCTGTCGCGCTTCACGGCGAGCGAGCGCGTTGAAGATGAATCCAGCCACCGCAAGCAGCGCGGCGCAACTGAACGTAAAAATCAAGCCATCCATCGGTCACCTCGTCTCGAGGTAGACGCCAGCCGCAAACAGGGTCGCCACGCCGACGATGATAGCGAGCCACAGGCGAGCGGTCAACGCGGCGCCTTGCGCGAGCGCATCGAGCGGCGCAAACACGACCACGAGCACCGCGATCTCGCGAAGCGATTCGCCGAGCAACGTCGCGACAAGTTGTCGCCTCGACGGCCGAGCGTCCATGATTTCCTCGATGAGCAGAACGCGTGCCGGGATTGTTGTCGTGATTCTCGAATGTTTTCGACTTTTGCGTATCGCGACGTCGCCGTTTCTGCAGCGCTCAAGCGCAGGTCGATCGCCGTTTCTTTCAACGCCGGTGTCCAGTCGAAGATGACGGTGATCGGAACGGAGATGGCCTCGCCCGCCTGCCTAACCGCCATACCCGCGCCCTGCCCGCCCTACGCGCCCTGTACAATTGCGGTCATGGCGCGATATACGCTCGTCTACGGTGTTCGCCTCATCCCTGAAGGGTCGTTGAAGGGCGTCGAGGAAGGATCGCTGAAGCTCGCCGACGGCTCGACCGCCGGGCTGACGCTCCACACGTTCGACGGCACGATCCCGCAGCTTCGCCGCTCTCTCGATCGCAGTCTCGAGGCATTCTTCGACCTGCTGCCCGGAGCCGAAGACGAGGACGTGGAGAAGTTCGGCGACTGATGTTGCGCGCCATCCTCTCGTCGCCCCTCAACATCCTGCTGGCCGTCGCGCCCGTTTGCTGGTTCCTGGCGGCGACGTCGCCTGGCTCGCCGTGGGTCTTCATGACGGCGGCCATTTCGCTCATTCCCCTCGCCGGGCTGATCGGTCTCGGCACCGAGCAGCTCGCGCGGCGAGCCGGCCCGGCCTGGGGCGGCTTTCTCAACGCGACCTTCGGTAACGCCGCCGAGCTGATCATCGCGGTTGTCGCGCTGCGCAACCGGCACATCGAGCTCGTCAAGGCGTCGATCACCGGCAGCATCATCGGCAATCTGCTCCTGGTGCTCGGCCTCTCGTTCTTCGTCGGCGGACTGGGGCGCCGCGCGCAGACGTTTCATCGCACCGCCGCCACCAACACCTCGGCGATGCTGTTTCTCGGCGTCGTCGCGCTCGTGATGCCCGCGGTGTTCGACCTCTCGCTCTACGGCACGCTCAGCGCGAAGCCGCCGGCCATCGACCGTCTCAGTTTCTGGAGTGCGCTGATTCTGATCGGGGCGTATGCCGGCAGTCTGATCTATGCGTTCACCGCGCAACGCGACTTGTTCCGCCCGATGCTGGAAGGCGAGCGCGACGGCCCGCGGCTGCCGAGCGGGGCAGCCGTCGTGGTGCTCGCCACGGGAACGCTGTTGACGACGGCCCAGGCCGAGATCCTCGTGCGGGCCATGGAGCCGGCCCTGGCGCGCTTCGGCTTCACCGAGCTGTTCGTCGGCGTCATTGTGATCGCCGTCATCGGGAACGCCGCCGAGCATTACTCGGCCGTCACCGCGGCGCGGCGCGACGAGATGACGCTCGCGGTCGAGATCGCCGTCGGCAGCAGCGCGCAAATCGCCCTGCTCGTCGCGCCCGCGCTGGTGCTGTACTCGTTCGCGATGGGGCGCCCGATGTCGCTGCTGTTCAACGCCTTCGAAATCACGGCGATCGCGCTCTCGGTGCTGGCGACCTCGATTGTGGTCACCGACGGAGAAAGCAACTGGGTGGAGGGGCTGCAGCTCCTGTCGGTCTATCTCATCCTTGCGCTGGCGTTCTATTTCGTGCCCGCAGCAGCAGGTTGAAGCCGCCACATCCGACGTGCTGACTCACGCGGCCTGCCTGACCCACGCGGCCTGCCTGACCCACCCGACCTGCCTGACCCACCCGACCTACTTGACCCACTCGACTGCTAGTTGCGTGACGCGCGCCATTCCTCGAGCAGGCGCGCCGCGTTGCCGGCGACCGAGTGCAGCGTGGGCGTCCACCCGAGCGCCCGGGCGCGCGGGCTGCGCACGAGCTGGTCCAGCGCCAGCGCGTCGGCGAACGCTCCCATCTTGTGGCGCGCCTCCTCGATCGGCACGTAACGGACGTCGGGCTTCACAGGCAGGTACGGTTTGATCGCGCCGACGATATCGTTCACGCGCTCGTCGCCTTCATCGTTGGCGTGGTAGATGCCGCCCGCGTCGGCGCTGGCGGCCAGCCGCGCGTACAGGTCCGCCAGATCGCGGTCGTACACGAGCGGCCAGTGGTTGTTCCCATCGCCGACAACGCGAACAAGACCGTTGCTCGCGGCCTTGAAAATGTCGCCCACCATGCCGTTGCCGCCGCCGTACACGACGCCGGGGCGTACCACGATGGTACGCAGCTGATCCTGGGCGGCCTCGAGCACGAGCTCTTCGTGGGCCGGTCTGAAGGCCGACAACGTGATCGGGTTGACCGGCGCATCCTCGGCCGCCGGCTCTGGTGTCTTTCCAAGGACCCAGGTGCACGACGTGTAGATCACGAAGCGGCTCGCCGGCGCGGTGGCGCCGCCGGTGCGAGGACGCGTGGCCGAGGCGATGATCGTTTCGAGCGCCGCCTGATCGACTGCCGGCCCGCGGCCCGACGAGGTGTCGAGCGCCGCGTGGACGTAGCCGTCCTGCGCGTCGGCGCTGTCACGGTATGAGTCGGGCTCCGCGAGGTTGCCGATAACCGGACGCCCTCCGCGCTTGGCGACGCGCCGGGCCTTCTCGTTGTCGCGCACGAGCGCGGTGACGTCGTGGCCGCCGCGCACGAGCGCGTCGAGCACGGCGCCGCCGATGTATCCGGTCGCCCCCGTCAGAAAGATTCGCATCGCGGCCGTATATCATAGTTCACTCGTGGTCCGCGACACGCTCATTGATTTTTTCGGCGATCTCTCGCACGCGCGCGGCGAGTTCCTCGTTTACGACAACGGTTTCCGCAGCCGCGGGTATTCGTATGCCGAGGTCGCGCGCGCGGCGCGAGGGTTCGCCTCGCGCCTGCATGAGCACGGACTCCGGAAGGGCGACAAAATTGTCGTCTGGAGCGAGAACCGGCCGGAGTGGATCGTCGCGTTCTGGGGCTGTTTGCTCCGCGGCATTGTCGTCGTCCCGATCGATTACCGCGCGTCTCCCGATTTTCTCGCGCGCGTGAGCCGTATCGTCGCCGCCAGGCTGATTCTCATCGGCCAGGACCTGCCTCCGCTGACCGCGCCGATCGACGCGCCTGTCTGGAAGCTCTACGAGCTCGAATGGCGGGACGGCACCGCCCCGGACGTGCCGATGACGCGCGATGATGTCGCCGAGATCATCTTCACGTCCGGCGCGACGGCCGAACCGAAAGGCGTGGTCATCACGCACCGGAACGTGCTCGCGAACATCGTGCCTGTCGAGCGCGAGATCCTCAAACACCGGAAGTGGGGCAGACCGTTCTTTCCATTGAGATTCCTGAACCTCCTGCCCCTCAGCCACATGTTCGGCCAGGCCATGGCGACCTTCATCCCGCCGATGCTGCCGGGCACCGTGATCTTCATGCGCGGCTACAACCCGACGGACATCGTCGCTCAGATCAAGAGCCGAAGGATTTCGGTGCTCGTCTCGGTGCCGAAGATTCTCGACGTGCTGAAAGAGCATGTGACGCGCACGTTCGGCGGTCCTGAGACGATCGGCGGCCATCAAACCGGGCGCGTCGCGTGGCGCTGGTGGCGGTATCGCCGGATCCACCGCGCCTTCGGGCTCAAGTTCTGGGCCTTCGTCGTCGGCGCGGCGCCGCTCGATCCCGCACTCGAAGCCTTCTGGTCGGAGCTCGGGTTCGTCGTCATTCAAGGGTACGGGCTGACGGAAACGGCGCCGATCGTGACCTTGAATCACCCGTTCGGCACGAAAAGAGGATCGGTCGGGAAGGCGATCGCCGGCGTCGAGGTGAAGATCGCGCCGGACGGCGAAATCCTGGTGCGAGGCGAGAACGTCACGCGCGGGTATTTCAACGCCGACGCGGAGACGGCGCAGGCGTTCGAGGACGGCTGGTTCCACACCGGCGACATCGGCGAATTCAGCGCGGACGGTCAGCTCTACATCCGCGGCCGCAAAAAGGAAATGATCGTGACGCCCCAGGGGCTGAACGTCTTTCCCGAAGACGTGGAGCGTGTGCTCACGCGGATTGCCGGTGTCCGCGACGCGGCCGTGGTCGGCTTGCCGATCGGTTCGGAAGAACGCGTCCATGCCGTTGTCGTGCTCGAGACGGGGAGCGATCCGAGCGTGGACGCGGTGGTCCGTCAGGCGAACGCAAAGCTCGACGATCATCAGAAGATCCGGCGCGCGCTCGTCTGGCCCGAGCCCGAGCTTCCGCGCACCGAGGGCACGGGCAAGCTCAAACGCGCGGCCATCCGCGACTGGGTGATGGCCGGCGGCACCGACGCGCGGCCCGCGCCATCGGGCGGCGACGCGCTGGCGGCCCTCGTCGCCAGGTACGCCGGCCGCGCGGATCTCTCGCCGCAGACGACGCTGGAGGAGTTGGGGCTCAGCTCGCTCGATCGGGTGGAGCTGATGGTTGCGCTCGAGGACACGTTTGAGACCCGCATCGACGAGGCGTCATTCGCGGACGCGCGGGATCTCGGGCAACTGCGCGCGCTCGTCGAGCGGGCGGCCACGAGCGATGCCCCGCCCGCGGAGCCAGTCGATTTTCCGGTGTGGAACCGGTCGTGGTTGGCCCGCGCGATTCGCCGCGTGAATCTGCCGGTGTGGATCCTGCCGTTGACGCGCGCCTTTGCCTGGATGCGCGTCGAAGGCCGCGAGCAGCTGGGCGATCTCGACGGTCCCGTGATCTTCGCGTCGAACCACCAGAGCTTCATGGACGGCCCGGTGATCATGGCCGCGCTGCCGTCAAGGTGGCGCTACACGCTCGCGCCCGCGATGGCAAAAGAAATGTTCGCGGCGCACTTCTTTCCCGACCGGCACGGGCGCCTCGCGTGGCTCACCAACAGCCTCAACTACTACCTCGCGGCGCTGTTTTTCGATGCGTTCCCGTTGCCGCAGCGGGAGGCGGGGGCCCGGCAGACGCTGCGGTACATCGGGGAACTGCTCGCTGAAGGCACCTCGGTGCTCATCTTTCCGGAGGGCCGCCGGGCGGAAGCCGGTGTCATCGACGCCTTCCGTCCCGGCATCGGCATGATCGCCTCCCGGCTCGGCGTGCCGGTCGTGCCCGTGCGAATCGACGGGCTCCAGCACGTGCTGGGCGTCGGCCGGCGCCTGGCGCGCCCGGGACGCGCGCGCGTGGCCTTCGGCGCGCCTCTCCGGCTGGTGGGCGAGGACTACGAGGCCCTGGCGCGGCAAGTCGAAACCGCGGTCAAGGCACTTTAGTGTCATAATCATTCTTTGATGAAAGGACGTGCTAGCAGTTGAGCAAGGATGACTTGATTGATATGCAGGGCACTGTGATTGCAGTGCACAGCGGCGGTCTTTACCGCGTACAGTGCGATGCCGGCCACGAAGTGCTCGCCCAGCTCAGCGGCCGTATGCGCCGCTTTCGCATCAAGGTGGTTCCGGGTGATCGAGTGACCGTCGGGGTCTCGCCGTACGATCCGGTCCGGGGCATCATCACTTTCCGCGCACGCTAGCCAGAACACGGATTGAACTCGAACACAACCCATCGCCACGCCCGAAAACACCGGGAGGGTCCGTCGCGCGTCCGCTCACGCCGGCCGCCGCAGGCTCATTTGCACCAGCCCGCCCCATCGCAGACGCCGGCACTCGAGCCGACGCCGTGCGACACCACGCCCGTGGCGTTCGCCTCGCTCAACCTCGACGCGCGGCTCCTGGAAGGCATCCGGGATCTCGGGTTCACCCATACGCGCCCGGTGCAGACCGCGGTGATCCCGCTGGCGCTCTCCGGGGGCGACATCATCGCGTGCGCCGAAACGGGAACGGGCAAGACCGCCGCGTTCGTCGTGCCGACCCTGCAATGGCTGCTCACGACGCCGCGGCCCGACGTCGACGGCGCCGCCGCCGCGACGCGCAGCCGCGTGCTGGTGCTCGCGCCGACGCGCGAGCTCGCCGTGCAGATCGAGGACGAGATTCACGGACTCGCGTACCACACCAGCGTGACGAGCGCGGCCGTGTACGGCGGCGTCGAGATGGGCATGCAGGAGCGCGCGCTGCGCGCCGGCGTCGACATCATCGTCGCCACGCCGGGCCGGCTCATGGATCACATGCGGCAGCAGAACGCGGACCTGAGCGGTATTCAGCTGCTCGTGCTCGACGAAGCCGATCGCATGATGGACATGGGCTTCTGGCCCGATGTGAAGCGCATCATCGGCGGCATGCCGGCCGTCCGCCAGACGCTGCTCTTCTCGGCGACGATGCCCGAGGAGGTCGTGCGGTTCGCGCTGGAGATCGTGCACGACGCCAAATACGTACAGGTCGGCCAGCGCAGCGCGCCGCCGAGGAGCATCACGCACCGGATCGAGCCGGTGCCCGCGCACGACAAGGTGAACTGGCTGATCGAGCACCTGCGCAGGCCCAAAGGCCCCGTGCTCATCTTCATGAGGACCAAAGTGGGTGCCGACCGTCTCGCCCGCAAGCTCGCGGCGGCCGGTGTGAAGTGCACCGCGCTGCACGCGGACCGCAGCCAGGATCAGCGCCGCATCGCGGTCGAGGGGTTCAAGAGCAGAAAGTACAAGGTGCTCGTCGCGACGGACATTGCGGCCCGCGGCCTCGACATCGACGCGATTCATACCGTGATCAACTATGAAGTGCCCGATTCACCCGACGCGTACGTGCATCGCGTCGGCCGCACCGGACGTGCCGACGAGGTGGGTCAGGCGATTACGCTGGTTGCTCCCGAAGAACGGCGCGCGCTGGCGTTTCTGGCCAAGGCCGTCGGCATTCGCTTAGAATGAGTTCAATGTCCGATCCGTTTATCGCGCCGCCGCCGTCGGCACCGGCGTCGCCCGGGGCTCAGCCGGAAGTCGAAGCCCCGGCCCCTTCTGCGGCGGTTACCCGATTCAAGTCCTGCCGGTGGCGCCGTCCGCCTGAAGACGGCCCCGAGTGCTGCGGCCACCGCGACGTGCTTCCGATGGCCGGCACGACCGGTTTCGACCCCGAGGCGTGGTGCCCCGACTGCAGCTTTTACAAGCTCCGCAGGACCCCGAAAAAGCGGTCGCCGGACGAGTACCGGTACTGAACAACGTCATGGCTGATGGCTGATGGCTAGGGCCCGAGCCATTAACCATAGCCATTAGCCATTAGCCCTCAGCCATTACTCAGAAAACTCCCTGGCCAGCTCGATCCATTCCCCCTGCGGCGCGAGCTGCCGATAGCTGCGCCAATGCGGGCGCGCTTCCTGCGACAGCCCCATCTTCTCGAATGTGACCGCGAGGTAGAAGTGCGCGTCGGCGTAGAACGGGTTCAGCCGCAACGCTTCGCGGTAGCAGGTCTGCGCGTCGGCGAACCGGCCGAGATCGTGGTAGATGTTGCCGAGGTTGAAATGCGCCTCGAAGAAATCCGGCTGCAGACCGATCGCGCGTTCGTAGAGCGCCTGCGCCTCGGCGAATGCGTCGAGGCGGTAGTGAATGTTCGCGAGGTTGATGAGCGCCGGAACGAGATACGGATCGAGCTCCAGCGCCTCACGGTACGCGGCCGCCGCCTCGTCCTGCGTCGAGTCGTCGCCTTCGTCCAGCGCTGACGCCGCGCGGAAGTACTCCTCGGCCAGCGCGGTGTCGCGCTCGCCGATTCGTCGGTCGATCTTCGTCGGTCGGGCCGCCTGGTTGGCGCCTTCGGGCCGTCGCAGCGTGATGATCTTCGCCGGCGCGGCATCGAGGCGAAAATCGAGCTCCAGCTGACCTTGACGCGCGGCAATCAGCGCGCGGACGACGCGGCGGAATGCTACACCCTGGGCCAGACCGTCGTTCGCCTGTTTGATCACCGCCAGGTCCGGAAACGCGAAGAATGTGTCCGCGTTGGTGCGCACCACCGGCCTGAGAACGCCGCACTTCATGAGATAGCGCACGCGGTCCTCGCGGAGCGCGCGGTACCGCGCCACCACGTCGCGCACTGAGTAGTACTGTTGCTTCAGCGTGTCGGGGGTGGGTACGCCAGCGAGACGGCAGAACTCCTCCTCGGTGAGGATCTGAATCGGCTGGCTGGAACTCCGCTGCGCGTTCAACTCCTCGGCGCGTGTCAGCTTGTGGCTTTTCTCACGCACAGTCCGGCTGAAGCTGGACGCTGCCTGCGGTTGTGCTTCGGCCTCGCCGCCCACGCCTGTATGGTCGGGCTTCAACCGGACTCCGGCCGCATCGTCTGCGTTGGGCGCTGGACCGAAACCTTCGGCGCCGACGACCAGCATCGTCGTCTTCGCGTTGACGTCGTCGGCCGTGGCGCCGCCGAGGCGCACCACCAGCGCGTGCGCATCTTTGCGTCCGAGCGAGCTGAGCTTTCCGGTGAAAACGACGAGCTGTCCCGCGAGTGGCGGACGACCCTGCCCGTCGGGTACGGCTGAGGACAAACGGCCTCTCCGACTGAACCGCTGAGAAGACGAAACAGATTCAAAGATGAGGGAGAATGGAGGGGAAGTCAAGGCTCCACTCTCGAAGCTCAACGTCAAAGCTCAACGCTCAACACTCAAAGATCAACGCTCAACGTGCGAGTCCGACCATGATTCTGGCCGGCGACATCGGAGGCACCAAGACTCTCCTCGGATTGTTCGATTCCGCGCCGGCGCGTCCGCGTCCCACTCTCGTACGATCCTTTGGCACCCTCGACTACGACGACCTCGAAACAATGATCGCGACGTTCTTGAAGGACGGTCACGCGATGCCTCCCGGAATCGAAACGGCCTGCTTCGGCGCCGCGGGACCGGTGATCGACGAGGCCGTGCAGTTGACCAACGTCCCGTGGCGAGTCGACGCCCGTCGAGTCAAGAGCACGCTCGGATTCGGTCGCGTCGCGCTGCTCAACGATCTGGAGGCGATGGCGTATGCGGTACCCGTGCTGCACGAGTCGGAGGTGCACGTGCTGCAGGACGGGGAAGCGCTCGGTCACGGCAACATGGCGTTGATTGCGGCCGGAACCGGCCTGGGCCAGGCGCTGCTCCACAACGTCGATGGGCGGTTCGTGCCGTCTCCGTCCGAAGCCGGGCACGCGGACTTCGCGGCGCGCACGGAACGCGAGATCACGCTCGTTCGGGACCTCACCCGGCGCTACGGACGCGCGGACGTGGAGCACGTCGTCTCCGGCCGGGGGCTCGTGAATATTCATCGCGTTGCACATCAGCATCCGTGCCGCGCGGAGGTGGATCTCGAATCGCCGGAGGCACCGGCTGCAATTTCCACGGCCGCTTCGGAACGACGTTGTCCCGGATGCGTGGAGACGCTCGATCTCTTCGTCGAGGCGTACGGCGCGGAGGCCGGCAACCTCGCGCTGCGAACGGTCGCGACCGGCGGCGTCTACGTGGGCGGCGGGATCGCGCCGCAGATCATCGAGTCGCTGGCGGCCGGAAAATTCCTGTCGGCGTTCCGATCGAAGCCACCGTTCACGCCGATGCTCGACGCGATGCCTGTCAACGTGATTTTGAACGCGGATGCGGGCCTGCTCGGCGCCGCGCATTTCTGTTCAATCACCTGACAGAAGCGACAGCGAGCGAACACGAACGACGGAAGATACAAAATTCGCGAGGCGAACGGGGGCGCGTCTTGCGATATTCTCGATGGACCGATGATCTGGTTCTTCGACAAAGACGGCGAACGCCTGCGGTACGAAATCGCGCACGATCGCGCGTCGGGCAAGTACCGCGTGATCGTGACGAGACCTGACGGATCGGAATCCGTGGAAGAAGTCGATCAGCCCACGGATCTCATCGAACGATCGGTCCAGCTGATGAACAACCTGCGGACCGAAGGCTGGAAAGTCGGCTAGTACCCTCTTCCATCAGAAGTAAGCCCGCGAACCTGTCCGGCATCGCTCGCCGCGATCCGGACACGTCGCGCCGGAACTGCCTGCCTTCGGCTCAAACCTGACGCTGGCGCGGCGTTCAATTCTCTTTCCCGTCGGCAACCGTACGGCGCGATCCGCGCCGTTACTTACTCGGGGGCCACGGATCACATCAGCGTGAACGCCGCGATTGAGAGCCTGCGGCCGGCAGTTGACGCGATCCAGCCGCCGCGCCGTGACGGATCGCCTGCGAGCGACGCCGGACAGGTCGCGGTTGATCATCATGTCCATACGGAAGCTGGAAAGTCGGTTAAACAGCCGGCGATACATCCTCCAGGCCAATCTTCTTCAGCACCACTGCGAATCTGGGATCGTGACGCACGGGGTCGGCAGCAGGAGTCACAGCCAGAACAGTAAGGGCGGGCACACCCTCTTCACACGCGCGGTTGAGCCACTCGAATGCGGCGTCAGTTTGCCCAAGGTTCATGGCGACGAGGGCAAATTCGAGCGGCGACACGTACGACTGCTGTGCTTTCTGGTGGAGCTCGGCAACAATGGTTTCTGCGGCATCGCGTCGACCTGCCCTCGCGAGCAGCATCGCGCTGTACCCGAGAAACGAACCTTGGCGTCCTGAGAGCTCGACAGTCT